>JARLIH010000464.1 GCA_031291845.1 Isosphaeraceae bacterium
TCTTCGAGCCGATCCTGACGCACCACGATCGCGCGCGGGTCGAACCGTTCTGCTACGCGGAGGTCCCCGCCGCGGACAGCACCACGGCGCGACTCCACGCGCTCGCCGCCGGCTGGCGCTCGACCGTCGGCCTGACCGACGCACAAGTCGCCGAACAGGTGCGTCGGGACCGCATCGACATCCTTGTCGACCTGGCGGGGCACACCTCGGGCCACCGCCTCGGGGTGTTTGCGCGCAAGCCCGCCCCGGTGCAAGTGACGTACCTGGGATATCCCAACACGACGGGGCTGGAAGAAATCGACTACCTGCTCACGGACGCGGTGGTCGACCCTCCGGGCGAGCCCGAATGGTCGACCGAGGAGCCGTACCGCCTGCCGGGCGTCTTCTGCTGCTACGCCCCGCCCCGCGACGCACCCGCGGTCGGGCCCCCGCCCTCGGCGCACCCTGGCGATGTGGCATTCGGCTCGCTCCACAAGCTCTCGAAGCTGAACGGGGCCGTGCTCGACCTGTGGTGCGACCTGCTCGACGCGATCCCCTCGGCGCGCTTGCTCCTGTTTCGCAACAACCTGAGTGGGACGCGCCGCGATGAAGTGCGCCGGCACTTTCTGGACCGCGGGATCGCGAGCGACCGCGTGGAGCTGCGTCACGAGGTGGGAGCAGGAGGTTATCTGACGGTCTATCACCACATCGACGTATCACTCGACGTCTTTCCGTGGTGCGGCCACACGACGGCCTGCGAGTCGCTCTGGATGGGCGTGCCGGTGATCACCCTGCTGGGCAACCGCCACGCGGGGCGCATGACGGCCAGCGTGCTGATGTCGCTCGGGCTCGACGATTGGGTCGCGCGCACGACCGCGGACTACGTGGCGATCGCCCGGCACGCGGCCGAGAGCCCGGAGCGACTGGGACGGCTCCGCGGCGAGCTGCGCGGCCGCATGGAACAGTCACCCCTTTGCGATGGGCGCGGGTGGACGGCCGGGTTGGAAGACGCCTATCGCACACTCTGGCGCCGGTGGTGTGAGGGGGGAGACACATCGAGGTGTGATGAGGTCGAGGGTGACGCATGAGTCCCGCCGGCGAATGCCCTGCGTGCGGCACGCCCCAGCCTGTCGTGCGAAAACCGTCGAACTGGCGCCAGGCTCTTTGGGGAGGTTGGACTTGCCCCAACTGTGGCAGCGAAATGGATCGCTGGGGGCGCAACCTCGGGGTCCCGGTCAGACGGCGACGGACCTGGACGCGGAACGACGCGACGGCCGCGAGCAACCCAGGCGGCCTGACGCTCTGCCACGAGAAGCTCCGGGCGCTGCGGCCCGACCTCTATCGCCCCCTGCAACGGCTGCGCGAAATGGTCGGGCTCTCGTTCCCTCAGCGCACCTATCTCGAGGAGCAGCTCCAGCACGGCGACAGCCGCGCTGCGGTGGTGGTTTCGGTCATTCCTCTCCTGGTCGCCGCCTACACCGACGAGATGGACTGCGTGGCGATCCTCGAGTTTCCCGACGAGCTCGTCGCCGAGTACAACCTCCGCGAAGGCACGCGGCTACTCACGGTCAACAGCTACGGCGACGGCCCGGAGTGGCACGAGGACCTGGTGCCCGGCCCGAACAACACCGAGCGCTTCACCGAGCTCAACCCCTTGATCGCCGACTTTGTCTCCGACGACGCCGAGCGTCTCGCGAGCCGCAAACAGGAAATCTTGGCCGACGAGTGGCAACGCGCCTACCGCATGGGCCGGTCGTACCTGAAACACCGGCCCGGTGTCGCGCGCGACGGCCGGCCGGTGTTCTGCGGGGAGCCGGCGGAGGTGCTGCGCAAACAATAGGGGAAGGTGCTGCTGTGTCGCCAAGCGCATTCCGTCGTATCAGCCCAGCGCGCGCCACGAGGAAGGACCTCGGCTCGCACGAAAGTTGCAGCCACAGCGCGGGGGGTGGTGCGAGCCTGGGGCATTCCGCGCGGATCGGTGCCGTGTCGCTGTGCGACTGCTCATTGGCTTTTCTGCTTGGGCTTCGAGCGTAGCAACAGCGACCACTGCAAGATGTAGTCGGCGTCATCGGGGTTTTCGACGACTTTGACGGGCGTAGCGTGCTCTAGCGCTTGACGCACCGCGTCGCTCAAGCGTCTCGTCTCTTGCGGAGTGAGGTTTCCGGAACTGAGAGTCGGGACGTACACAGTTCGCGGACCGGGAGTGTCCCGTGCGGCTACGCCCGGCATCTCCGCCACCCGAGTCACGATCTCCTGGTTGTTTCGGGATCGGAGAGTCGGGCCGTCAAGCTTTTGTGAACCCGCAGTGTCTCGTGCGGCCGCGCCCGGTGTCTCCGCCCGTGGTCCCTCGGGCGTCGGTGCCGCTCCCGGACGGTGCCCCTGTTCAAACTTGTCGCCATCCCTCACGAGGCGAAGTTGGCGCAGCCGGTCGGCTATCTCGTCGTGTACGTCGGCTGTGTGGCGAATGACGAGACTGATGCTCAGGAAGAATGGCGTCATCGAACCAGTGGGTTCCTGGCCGATCGAGGCAACGCTACTCGCCTCGCGGCGATTGGGATTATAGACGCGCCAGGTTCCGGGCGCAACGGATGACGTGAGCAGATCGATAAGTGGCCCCATGTCGACCGCGGGCCGAGAGATCGTTTGGTTCCGGACGCCTAACGCGGGAGGATCGGGAAGGAGGTCGACCTCGGAGTCGGTCGCAGGACAGGGAAGAAGGTCGCCCACGTAGTAGGTCACAGTCTGCATCTCGCCGACGCGGGGTCCAGTGATGAGAACGATGCCATCGTGCACGACGAAGCGGCACTTCAGTGGGCGCAGCATCAACTTGATCGCGGTCCTCAACTTGAGATTTGAGGCTACAAGGTTGATGCGTGTCTCAGCGGCTAAACCTAGCTCGGCCAGGGCCTTCCGATCGAGCATGATGCTCAAGCCTGTTCGCTCGCTCAGAATCTCAACCGCATCTTTCAGCGTCGTATTCTCGAAGGTGACACTGATTTTTTCGTTGAGCTTCTGCTCAATGGTGAGTCTCGACAGATCGTCCCCGCGCGTGCTCTCGGGCATGAGGTGATCGGTTTGAAGTCCTCTGGCAGGTGGGGCCTCTCGGATGCTCGAGTCGACCACTGCGCGATGCACTGGCGTTTCCCCGCTGCGTGCGCTTTGCTGCGCCACAACTGCGGCGCCCGCTCCGCCGAACCCGACGGCAAACATTAACGCCGCCGCCAACCGCAACCTGGTCCAAGCCATCATCCCCACCGCTCCTTCCGTGAGGGCCGCAACCGCCGCCGAGACCGTCCCGGCCAGCGCGACATCTTCCGTCCCGATCTTCAAGGCGCCACGCACTGTGACCTCGGCCAGGCCGCACGGCACGGCGGCCGTCGCCGTTTCCGCTGCAAGCACCGCCGTGAAAGTTCCTGCCATCGGAATGAAGCCTCGCCGCGTGAGCCGAGCGCGCAGCGTCTCCCGCGCCGTGGCGAGCCGGCTCTTGATCGTACCGACGGGACAGGCGAGTACCTGGGCGGCCTCATCGTAGGTACGGCCTTCCAGGTAGCACAGCACAAACGCGGCCCGGTAACGATCCGGCATCCGGCCGATTTCGTCGTGCAACACCGAGCCCAATTCGTCCGAGCCGCGTTGACCCTCGACGGCAACGGTCATCCTCTCCGCCGCCTTCCGCTCGAGGACCTGTCGCCGACTCTCCGCCAGGCGGGCCGCGCCGGCGACGCGGAGGGCAACCCCGTGAAGCCAGCTCGCGACAGACTCCCGGCTGCGGACCGAATCGGCACGACGCACAAGCACCAGGAACACCGCCTGGAACGCGTCCTCGGCGTCGTGCGCGTCGCTCAGGATCCGACGGCAGACGCGTAGGACCATTGGCCCATGCCGCTCGACGAGCGCGCTAAACGCCAGTTCGGCAGCCTCGCCGCTCCGGCCGGCGAACCGTTCGAGGAGCTGACCGTCGGTCAAGCCAGCGAACGTGCCCTGGTTATAGAGAACGCGAACATGGCGGAGGAACGTTCGATTCGAGGAACGCGTCACGGGTTTCACCCTCCCTGGCTTGCCAAATCTAACGAGTAGTGTAACGAGAGGGAGCGATTGTTCGGAGTTTTCCGGAAAAAGACGGGTTGCGTTCTGGCTCGACTCGGAGAAAAGATCGCGTCTGAGAATGGATATGTCCGCGTCTAGTACGCTCAAGCTCGAAGTGCGAAGGATCGTGCAATGAATCCCGACGAAATACGCGAACTGCTCATGCAAACGCTGGCGGACCGGCGCCTCTCGCGCAACGAACGGCAGGCGCTTGCGGAACTCTTTCAGGACCTGGGCGAGGGCGAGGAGCGTCTGAACCTTTGCCGCCAGTCCTTCGCGCTGGCACGGGAGCAGTTGGCCGACCCGGCCGGTCATGAGCTGCTGGGATGGCTCGAGGAGATCGTGCGGGCTGCCTTGTACCAGCCGCAACGACCACGCCGCGCCGAGGTTGTTGAAGCTCATTTCAGCCCTGGCGATGATTGCCCTCGCCGGATCGCGCAGCTCTTCGAGCGTGCCAGGGGCACGGCGGACGTCTGCGTGTTCACGATCACCGACAACCGCGTTTCCGACGCGATCCTCGAGGCCCATCGCCGGGGAATCGCCGTCCGGATCATTACCGACAATGAGAAGGCCGACGACGAAGGGTCGGACATCCCCCGGTTGAAGGGCGCGGGCATTCCGGTGCGGATCGACCGGAGCGAGTACCACATGCACCACAAATTTGCGATCTTCGACGAGTCGCCGCTCTTGACCGGCAGCTTCAACTGGACGCGCGGGGCCGCGGAATACAACGAGGAGAACTTCGTCATCACCTCGGACCAACGGCTGATCCGGCTGTTCGCGCAGCGGTTCGAGCGGCTGTGGGACAAGTTGGCATAGGGGAGGTCCCGGCGTTGCGTATCCTGTCACGTTCCGACGTCCAGCGCGCAATCACCATGGTCCAGGCCATCGAGGCAATGCGCGAGGCCTTCGCGGAGCTCGCCACGGGTGAGGCCGACGTCCCTGCGCGGACGGCCGTGCCGATCGCGCCTCACGACGCGGTCGCGCTCTTCATGCCGGCGCGTCTCAGCGGAGTACCGGCGCTCGGGGGCAAGATCGTTTCCGTACATCCGCGAAACCGCGCGGCGGGCCTGCCGACGATCCACGCGCTCGTCGTTCTGATCGACGACGCGACGGGCCGGCCGATCGCCGTGCTGGAAGCGGGTTATCTCACGGCGCTGCGCACCGGGGCCGGCGTGGGGCTGGCCACGGATTGCCTGGCCCGTCCCGACGCGCGGGTGCTCGCGTGCTTCGGCGCAGGGGCGCAGGCGGAGACCCAGATCGAAGCGGTCTGCGCGGTACGCCCGATCGAACGCGTCTGGGTGCAGAGCCGGTCCGAGGAGTCCGCCCGCCGCTTCGTGGAGCGGATGCGGGGCCGCGCTGGAGTGCCCGAGTCTTTGGAGATCGCCCGCAGCGCCCGGGAAGCGCTGGCCGAGGCGGACGTGGTCTGCACCGCGACCTCCTCCCGTACACCCGTTCTTGACGGTCGCGACCTCCGGCCGGGGACCCATGTGAACGCGATCGGCGCCTTCACGACCGAAACGCGCGAGGTGGACGACGAGACGGTGCGCCGGGCACGAATCGTGGTCGACTCGCGTCCGGCCTGCCTGGCCGAGGCCGGCGATCTAGTCATCCCGTGGAACCGCGGCCTCATCGGCGGGCCTGAGACCTGGACCGAGCTCGGCGCGATCGTGCTCGGGCGTGCGCCGGGACGGACGTCGGCCGATGAGGTGACGTTCTTCAAGTCGGTCGGGAACGCTGCCCAGGACCTGGCCGCGGCAAGTGTCGTCCTGCGTGAGGCGGAGCGGCAGGGGTTGGGTCTGGAAATCTCGCTTCTCATGTAGGGCCGGCCCTACAAGATACTCACATGCGTACTGAAAGCCTCCACCGCTGGAGCCGGAAGAAGCCCCGCGCATCGGTCCACGCCGCTTCCTCTTCGAGCCCCGCCGCCGCGGCCATGGCACGCAGGCCGTCGGGCGTGTACTTGTGCGAGTTCTCGGTGTGGATCGACTCTCCCTCGGCGAACGTCGCGGTCACCCGCGCTCCGGGAACGGTCACGGTCTGGGAGGCAAGGCTGACCAGGTGCATCTCGATGCGCCGTCGCTGCGGGTCATACCGCGCCTGGTGGGCGAACCGGTCCAGGTCGAAGTTCCCGCCGAGCTCGCGATTGATACGGGCGAGCAGGTTGAGGTTGAACGCCGCGGTCACGCCCTGCGCATCGTCGTAGGCGGCTTCCAGGACGGCCGGATCCTTGTCCAGGTCGGCGCCGAGGAGGAAGCGATCGGCCGGGTTCAGCGTCCAGGCCAACTGGCGCAAGAGCGAGGAGGCGTCATCGGGCTCGTAGTTGCCCAGGCTCGAGCCCAGAAAGATCAGGAGTTTGGGCCCCGGTAGCCGTTCGGCAACGCGCTGGAGCTCCGAACGGTAGTCCCCGACGTGCCCCGTCACGCGGAGCGAGGGGAACGCACGTACGAGTGCGGCCGCCGAGTCCTCGATGAACGTCGGCGAGACGTCGATCGGCACGTAGTGCAAAGTCCCGTAGCGCCTCAGGGCCGCGCCGATCAAACGGCGGGTCTTCGTAGCGCTGCCGCTCCCCAGCTCGACGAGCGTCGGAGCGGATTCCCAGCCGGCCACGAGCGCGTCGGCGTGGTCCTGCAGGAGGGCGTCCTCGGTCCTGGTCAAATAGTACTCGGGCAGCTCGCAAATCTGGTCGAACAGGCGGGATCCTTGCTCGTCATAAAAATAGGGCCAGGGAAGCGTCTTCGGCGTGCCGAGCAAGCCTGACCGGACCGACGCGGCAAACGCAGCGCGGTCCGAATCCGACGCGCCGGCCGGTTGGAGAATCGTGAAACTCTTCCCACCGGCGTGCGGAACCGTCCGGAGCGACATGAAACACCTCGCGCAATTAGGCCGTCATCCCTGACGTCGAACGTCTTCCCACGGAGACCACGCAGATCGAACACGTGCGCGCGTCGTCCACGTCCGTTCCGGGTGACACAGCCCCGTATAGCGGGGTGGGACACTCCGGAACCGGAACACGACCTCCAAGGGACCAAACGCGACCGCGGCGAACTCGGCCCGTTGGAGTGCAATTCTCAGGCCGTACGACGACCCACCAAGGGCAGGCGAGCGCCCTTCACCGTCTCTCGAACCGGCTTCACGCTACCAGAACGGTCAAGAATCCTGAAGCCGGTAGATCCGCTTGTTGATGTCGACGTTCACGGAGTCGTACGGGTGCGTCAGGTTGCCGGCATCGAAGAGGCTGCGCGTGCTCTCAACGTCGTCGACTCCGAGCGCGTGGCTGAAGATCGAGCGCAAGTATTCGACCCCCTTGGGTGAGGGCTGGAACCGCTTGGGATCGTAGAACGTGGGTGAGAGCGGCCGGGCGTGGATGCCCCCCCAGCGGTCGCGCAGCTTGTTGGCGTCGATGCTGTCGAACGTGAAGCCACCGTCGCGGTACTGAAGAGTGGCCAGGCAATTGTGGAAGCCTTGGAGGAGCATGTCGACGGCCTTTCCGCCCAGTTGGGTGGCGGTGAAGCGGTCGAAGAGAATGGGGCGGCCGCCGCGCTGAGTGTGACCGATTTTGCGGACGAAGATCGCCGCGTCAGCGCTCTCGTTACGGCGTTGGCGGGTGAAGAATGCGTCGCCGATGCGCTCGACCAGCAGGCGCTTCACGGCCTCGGCCGCGCCGGTGTACTGAATGTTTCCGGCTGGATCTTTGCTTGCGGAGACCGCGCCTAGGATCTGGCCGTCTGTGTCCTTGATCCCTTCCGAGACGCACAAGACGGCATGTTTCTGCTTGTCGAGGATCGCGAGCACGCGCTCGACGAGCGGGTCGGGCTCGACGGGAGACTCGGGGACAAGGATGATGTCGGGCTGTCCGTAGGAGGTGCCGAGCGCGATCATGCCGCAGTCCCGGCCCATGACTTCAATGATCGCGACCCGCCGGTGGCTCTCGGCCGTTGTGCGGATGCGCTGGACGCTCTGGGCCGAGACGTACACGGCGGTGGCGAAGCCGGGCGTGGCGTAATTGATCATCTCGTCGAGGCTGAAGTCGCGGCCGGGCCACTTCTTGTAAGCGTAACCGCGCGGCTTATCGGACATCTCGCGGACCCATTCGCTCGGCTCGTCGAGATAGTTGAGCCCCAGGTCGTTGTCGATCGTTTTGGGCGCGAGGACGACGGGAAGATGGTTGCCCAGGGGCTGCATGCCGTTGAGCGTGCCGTCGCCGCCGACGCAGAGCAGGCCGTCGACGTGCAGTCGCTTGAGTCGGTCGGCGACGCGGGCGATCAGCTCGGAATCGTTACCGTCGACGTAGTCGCGCGAGGCGCCGAGGATCGTGCCGCCGCGGGTCGAGTCGAGCTCGGGGATGCTGTGAAACAGCGGATTGAGATGGACGTGCGGAACCTCGGGATTGAGCACACCGCTGAACCCCTTGATGATCCCGACGACCTCGACCCGAAGCTGGTTGGCGCGGTGCACAGCGCCCACGATGGTGGCGTTGAGGGCCGGCGTGTCGCCGCCGGCGGTGAGAATGCCGATGCGCTTCATGGTGGGAACTCTCTATCCCCTCGGAAGGGATCAACGGGTGCAGGCGAGTTGGAGGCGCGCCCTGCGGAGCGCGCCCGTCCTGGTGACGTTGAATCGCTTGATTAGGGGGAGAGACACTCATCAAGCCAGGATCAAAGGGGGCCGGCCCTCCATCTCGACTTTGTCGCCGACGGCCATCTTACGACGCTTGCGCTGCTCAACCTCGCCATTGACCCGGATAAACCCCTCGGCAATGAGCATTTTCGCCTCACCGCCGCTGAGTACCCAGCCCGCGAGCTTGAGCACCTGCGTTAGATTAATCTCTTGATCACCGACGTTCAACGTCTCGGCCATTCCCGTTACCCACTACGCCTTGGAGTTCCTTCTCGGCCTCGTCGGCAATCGCCTTGCCAACGCGGTGTTCCGCGTGCTCGATCATGTCGCCCACGGTCTCTTCGGACGCGGCGGAATCGGCGGCGGCCGGCGCGGACTCGGACCGGTCGCGGCTCTTTTCCTGAACGACGTTGACCTCGGACTTGGGCTCGTCCCCCTCGGCATCCCAGTGCGGCGCCAGGGCGGAGCGGATCTCGGCGGGCAGGACCGGCCCCACCGCGTCCATCACCTTGCCGACCACCTTCCCTGTCGTGCTGGCGAAGATCGGGTCCCTGGTCTGCGGCGCCAGGCTCGTGACGAACAGGGTGACCACGATCCCGAGCATCCCCCCTTCCAGCCCCCCCAGCACCAGTCCCATGTGGCGGTCGTACGCCTCAAACCTCAACTCCCGCAAGGTCTCGCGTGCCAGCCAGGCAACGAGGAACACACCCCCGGCCACCACCGCGTAGGTCGTCAGCATCGCCAGGGCCCGCGCCACGACCGGCGGCCCGGGAAAGTGAGGCGCCAACTGGCCGGAGACAAGGTGGGCCGCCGTGTAGCCGAGCACCAGCGAGCCGATGCTCGCCACTTGCCAGATCATCCCCCGCCAGCAGCCCCAGACCATCCCGGCCACGACCACGGCCAGCATGGCCACGTCGTAAGGCGTCATCCGTGACCTCCTTGCGTATTTTGTGCTGAGACGATTCGACCGCCTGTGCGCCCATCCTAGCCGACCACACATTCGAGGAAAAGGTTGGTTTTCCTCGACCGCGCCTTATATGAACCAGCGAGCTACTTCGCAAAGAGCGGCCGCACCCAATCGCCGGGCTCGGCGAGCTGGACCCGGAAATCCGCCAGGCAGTCGGCCAGCGGCCGCATCCGGAACTCAGGCCCCAGCGCGTCGAGGCGAGGGGTGCGCAAGCCCCCCCGGAGCGGGCGAGGCGCCCCCTGCCCCAGCTCCGCCGTCCGCCGGCCGACGATTCCGCCAGGATCGAGCCCGAAAGCCTCCGCCAGCGCCCGGGCAAACTCCACGCGGCCGAGAAATTCCGGCCCGGCCACGTGCACGATGCCTTTGACCTTGCGCTCCGCCAGCAACACCGCCGCCCGCGCGACGTCCGGACCGTAGCTCGGGGTCGAGAACTGGTCCGATGGGCAGGCCAGTTCCCCCTTCTCTCGCAAGGCCCGCGCCAGTTGATAGGCGAAGTTCTTCCCCTGCCGCTCCGGGCCGTATACCCACGTCGTGCGGAGCGTCAGCGCCGCGTCCCCAAGCGCCCGCTCGGCCTCGTGCTTGGCACGGCCGTATACTGAGAGCGGGTTCGGCGCGTCCGTTTCGGCGTACGGACCCGCCTTGCCGTCGAACACGTAGTCGGTTGAGAACGAGATGAACCGCGCCCCCGTCTCGGCCGCCGCCCGGGCGAGGTTCAGCGGCTGCTCGACGTTGGCCGACCGCGCTCGGGCCGGGTCGCGCTCGCAGCCGTCGACCCAGGTGAATCCGGCCGGGTAGAAGACGACGTCCGCAGCCTGGGCACGCAGCCAGTTGGCCGATTCGGCCAGGTGCGAGGCGTCGAGCGGCACCAGGCCGTCGAAAGGAACGGTCGAGTAAGTCCCGACCGCCTCGTGCCCCCGCTCGGTGAGCACCCGCAGCAACCAGCCGCCGATCTGGCCGGAACCTCCGATGACGACCGCGCGCATCGTGTCGGACCCTAATGCTTGGCGCGGCTGGGCCGCCGTCGTTGTGGGAGCGGGTTTCAAACCCGCCCGAGAAGATCGTTCCGAACCTTCGTTCCTCGGACGCGGACGGAGGGATGTCCGGAGAGAAGGGCGGGTTTCAAACCCGCCCCTACCCACCGATCGCTGGTGCCCCCGCTCAATGAAACCCGCGGCGGCGGAGCTTGCTGTAGCGCTGGAGTGCGTCTTCGATGATCGGCATTGCCAGCGCGGCCGGCTGGATCTGCTCCACCTCGACCTGCTTCCCCTCGAGCTGCTTGTAGTCCTGGAAGAACCGCCGCAGCATGGAGAGCCGATGCGTGGGGAGTTCGTCGGCCTCGCGGAAGCTGTTGAACTCGGGGTCGCCGACCGCGACGGCCAGGATCTTGTGGTCGGGCTTGCCGCCGTCGAGCATCGTCATCAGACCGATGGCCCGCGCGGTCACCAGCGTCATCGGCGCCACGGCCTCCTGGCAAAGAACCAGGACGTCGAGCGGGTCGTCGTCCTCGGCGTACGTCTGCGGAATGAAGCCGTAGTTGGCTGGATAGTAGACGGCCGAATAAAGCACCCGGTCGAGCCGCAACAGCCCGGTGCGCTTGTCGAGCTCGTACTTGACGCTTGACCCCATGGGGATCTCCACGAGCGCGTTGAACTCCTGGGGAAGGTGTTCGCCAGGGGTGACGTCGTGCCAGGGGTGGATCATCGGGTCCCTTCAAATCGGTGGGCGACGCCTTTACGCCGCGCCGCGGCCCGGCGCCGCGGGGCCGGCCCGTCATGCTCGAATTCTATCCCAACGCCGAAAATGTCGCCACCCGGCTCGGCCTGCGGTCGCAATCCACTGACCCCTTTTGACAGGCGGCGGGTCGCGAGCTACGGAATTGTTAAACACAAAAGAAAAGTCGACGGCATTCGCGAACGATCACGTCAAAGGACCGGGGCCGCCCCGGGTTCCGTGCGCCCAGCGAGAACCGGCCATGAGCGAAACCGAGGCACCCAAAGCCGGTGTCTTCCCCTATGGGATCATACCCGAGAATGGGAATGACCCGTGCATTGACGACAACCGGCGTAGGGAGCCGCGCTACCCGGCGGAACACGGCCAGGCGAACCTCGGTTGGTATCACGGGGAGTCTTACCGGACCGTGGCCGGACGGCTCGAGGATGTGAGCAGCGGTGGCGCGTCGCTCGTGGTCGACGACGGGGCCACATGGGAGGGGGGTGACGTTTGGCTCTGCCTTTCCGGCGGCGTGCGCACGGAATGGGTCCGGGCCGAGGTCGCCGGCGCGACCCAGGTTGAAGGCAGCGCCCAACGCATCCGGCTCAAGTTCCACGAGTCGTGCCCGTTCGACTTCTTCAAAACGGCCGCCTGGGGCACCCCGGACACGACGATCCCCCGCGGCGAGTCTCCCACCTCCGCACGCACCGACGCCAAGGGGGCCGGCCAAGGACCGCACGTCGCCTGCACCACCCCGGCCGAGACCCACGAGGTTGACCTCCGCGTCTCGGTCGCGATGTTCCAGTCGCCCCGGCCGCCGGATGAGCCAGGGGTGGGCAGGGCCCGCGACGACGAGCGAGACGACCGGTTGGTCCTGATTTCCCGGGCCTACATCACCGCGCTTCAACTCGTCGGGGCGTTGCTGGTGGCCGGCGTGATCGTCATCAAGCTCGTCGCCATCTGGCGGCTTGACACCCTCCTGGGATTCGGCGAGCCCGGGCCCTGAACGCGCGCGGCTTGACGGCGGGATCGGCACCCGCGGCCTTGCGCATGCCGGCTGGTCCTCGGGACTTCACTCGACCCGCTTCTCCAGCGTTTCCTTGGCCCCATGGACCGCCAGCAACACCAGCTCCGGCGGCGAAACACCCTTGAGCCGCCGCTTCCAGTCCGTGATCCGGTAGTCGCGCAGTCCTACGATGTAACACAACAGGCAGACGAAGGCCGGCTCGAGTGCGCCGTCGTTCAAGACGACCCGCTTCGTTCCGTTTGACTCACCGTAGACGGCCGCGATCAGCTTGATCGCCTTCGGAAAATTCGGGTACTTGAGATAGAGTGGAAAAAGTATAGTTTCATTGATTGTATCTTCGGGGACGCCGTTTTCCGCGAGGACCTGGCGAAACTCGTCCTGCAACGGATCGCTCGCCTTCGTCGTGGCAGCCGCTTTCTTCTTGGCCATGGTTCCATTCGCCCCCGCGCCCAGCGCTTTAGAAATCCATTTATGACTTTCGCATGGATCGACGCGCGGGTCAAGTACCGGCGCCGGGTGGTGCCCACGGACCTTTGAGAAGGCGTGGCCCATGTTCCCATCGGTCGTAATATTTCTGCGGGGACGGATTTCCGGGGCCATCCCGAAAGAGCGATTCGACCAGCGTCGGGCGGGCACCGTCCAACCGCGTTTCCTGCGTCCCAACCCGAACATCCAGCGCGATCGGCACCAAGAATCGCCGCCGACTCCTGCGGTACGCGACCGATAACTGTGTTTGGATGCTTCCGGCTCCGTTGCGTTCGCATGATCGCCATAATTCGCCGAATCGCGCAAGCCGGAACGACCGAACTCCACGGAGCGGAGTGGCCCTATGCGTCGGAGACGCGATCACCTGTGGCGGTCTTTCATTGTCCTGAGCACGTGCCTGCCGTGGGCGCTGCCGGCAGGCATTCCGGCACGCGCACCAGCCGCCCCGGCAGATCCCCCGCCAGGCGACGTTCTCGCGCTCCCCATTCCGTCCAATCCCTCGAACCTGCCTCCAGCCCCTGCCCGGGGTTCGTCGCTACCGCCGCCGCCATCGGCCCCGCAGCCGATTCCGGGTCCGGCGGATTGGGGGATCCCCGTGGGTGGGATGGACGCGGCGGTGCCGCGAGGGTTGCCGATCAATCTGGCCACCGCGATGCAACTTTCGGGCATCAATCCGCTCGATATTGCCACGGCAACAGCGCAGATTGAGCAGGGGCTCGCGCTGTTGCTCCAGGCCAGGGCACTCTGGATCCCCGACATCAACGGCGGCGTGGCCTACTTCCGCCATGACGGCGTCCAGCAGAACCTCTTTAACGGTGAGAACTTCCAGAAGGGGCGGCAGAGCCTTTTCGTCGGCGGCGGCCCTAGCCTCCAGGTCGGCCTGGCCGACGCCATCTTCACGCCCCTGGCCGCGCGGCGGGTCGTCGCCGCGCGCCAGGCCGATCTGCAGACCGCACGGAACGACAGCCTTTACACCGTGACTCAAGCGTTCTTCGACCTCCAGACAGCGCGCGGCCGGCTGCTCGGCACGGGGGCGTCCATCGTTCGGGCCGAGCTGCTCGTCAACTTCGCCAAGGGGCTGGCGCCGAGGTTGATCGCGCCCCTGGAGATCAACCGCGCGCAGGCCGAGCTCCAGAGCCTCCGGCAGACCCAGCAGCTTGCCATTCGCGACTGGCGCGTCGCCAGCGCACGCATGGCGGAGGTCCTCTTGCTCGACCCGGCCACGCTGCTCGAGCCGATCGAGCCGCCGTTCCTCCAGGTCACGTTCGTGCCGGCCGAACAGTCGGCCGAGCAATTGCTGCCGGTCGCGATCAACAACCGCCCCGAGATCGCGTCCAGGCGCGAGCTGGTCGCCGTCGCACACCAGCTCTTGCGCCAGGAGCAGTCGCGGCCGTTCCTGCCGACGCTCTTCGTCCTCAGCCCGACCACTACGACGGGGCTGATCCCCGCGGGGAGCATGTCGTCCGGACCGAACGGGTCGCTGAACATGACCGGCACGCGTATGGATATCGAGATCTCCGCGGTCTGGCAGTTGCAAAATGGGGGCCTCGGCAACGTCGGCCGGATCCGTCAGCGCCGGGCCGAGCAGGACGTCGCCGCGATCGAATTCACGCGGACCGTTTTCCGGGTCAAGTCGGAGGTCTCGCAGGCCGTCGCGCGGCTGCAAACGGCACGCGTCCGGGTGGTGGAGACCGAGGAAGGGGTGCGCCAGGCGGTCGAGTCGGCCGACAAGAACTTCCTCGGCCTGCGCGAGACCACGCGGCCTGCCGGCGAGCTGCTCCGCCTGGTCGTGCGACCCCAGGAAGTGGTCGCCGCCATCATCGCGCTGAACACCGCGTACGAGCAGTACGCGGATGCCGTCAACGCGTACAATGTCGCCCAGTTCGAGGTCTACCGCGCCCTCGGCCAGCCGGCCCAGTGGGTGACCTCGCGCGCGGGAACGGGTGTTCCGGGGCCGGCACCGCGCTAGGACAGCGGGTGGAGAGCCCTTGCGTGCGCGAGTCGCAGCGCACACACCCCTCAACCGCAAGGGGAGAGGTGTTTTTCTGGTCCCCTCGCCCCGTACTCGGGGAGAGGGTGAGGGGCTCAGAGCGGGGGCCAGGCCGCAGGACACGGACCCCTCAACCGCCCACGTGCATCCTCTTCCCTCAACCCGTAAGATCCTGATGCTGCGTGATCACGGTACAATCGCCGCATGGCGTGCTGGGGTGGATGCGCATGAGCCGAATCGGGTGAGGTGACCATGAACCCCATCGTCTTCGCACTCCGCCGGCCGATCACCGTTGCGATGCTGGTGCTCGCCCTCGCGCTCGGGGGTCTCTACAGCCTCGTCAGGATGCAGAAGGACATCTTCCCCGCGCTCAATCAGCCGGTCCTGTACGTCATCCACAACTACGGCGGGATGGACCCAAAGCAGATCGAGGGGCTGATCACCAACCAGTACGAGCTGTTCTTCCAGTACGTCAACAGCGTCGAGCACGTCGAGTCGCGGTCGATCCAGAGCATGGTGATGCTCAAGCTGTACTTCCAGCCGGGCACCGACATGGCCGAGGCAACCGCTCAGACCGTCGCATACAGCAATCGCGCGCTCTCGATCATGCCCGTCGGCTCGCTACCCCCTTACGTGGTCCGGCTCGACGCGGGGAGCCTGCCGGTCGGCTACCTCGTGTTTGAGAGCAAGACCCGTTCCGTCGGCCAGCTCCAGGACCTGGCGCTGTACCGGGTCAGGACGATGTTCTCCGGTCTGGCGGGCATCTCGTCGCCCCCTCCCTTCGGCGGCAACATCCGCACGATCGTCGTCAACGTCGACCCCGACCGCCTGCGCTCCTATAACCTCTCGCCCCAGGACGTCGTCGCCGCGATCGACCGCGGCAACTTCATCAGCCCGTCCGGCAACGTTGCGATCAAGGACCAATTGACGGTCGTCCCCACCAACACGATGGTCCTCGACCCGCAAGAGCTGCGCAACGTGCCGCTGAAGCTGGGAGAGAACGTCTACATCCGCGACGTCGGCACGATCGCGGACGCGACGGATATCCCCGTCGGCTACGCCCTGGTCAACGGCCGCAAGTCCGTCTACCTGCCCGTGGTGAAGCAGGCCTCCGCCTCGACCTTGACGGTGGTCGACGCGGTCAAGCAGAACATGGGCCGGTTCCAGGCGGCCCTGCCCGACGATGTGACGGTCTCGTACCAGTTCGACGAGTCGCCGATCGTCTACCGCGCCATCGAGAGCGTGGGGGTTGAGGGCGCCTTGGGCGCGGGCCTGACCGGCCTGATGGTCCTGCTCTTCCTCCGCGACGTCCGCGCGGTGATCGTCGTCGTGCTCAACATCCCGCTCGCGCTCCTGGGCTCGGTCGTGGTGCTGGACCTGACCGGGCACACGATCAACATCATGACGCTCGGCGGCCTGGCCCTGGCGATCGGCATCCTCGTCGACGAGGCGACGGTCGAGATCGAGAACATCCACACGCAGATGGAGCACACCCCCTCGATGTCGCGCGCGGTGCGGCAAGGGAACATGGAGACGGCCGTCCCGCGGCTACTGGCCTTGCTGTGCATCCTCTCGGTGTTCATCCCGTCATTCATCATGCAAGGACCGGTGCGGTCGCTCTTCGTACCGCTCTCGCTGGCGGTGGGCGCGTCGATGGTCACGTCGTACCTGCTCTCCAGCACGCTCGTTCCCGTCTTGAGCGTCTGGCTGCTCGAGAACCGCCACGGCACGCACGCCAAGGGCGAGGGCGACCGCCCGGGCTTCTTCGTGCGGTTCCAGAATCGCTTCGAGCGCGTGGTGTCTTGGACGATCGCGCACCGCGTCGTGGTCGTCTGCTCGTACCTGATCGCCGCCGGCGCCGTCGTGGCGATTGTCGGCAGCCGGCTGGGCCGCGAGCTCTTCCCCCGGGTCGACGCCGGCCAGTTCCAACTCCGCGTCCGGCCGCCGCAAGGGACCCACTACGAGCTGACGCGCCAGGTCGCGGAGAAGACCCTCGACGTGATCGCCGAGGAGGCCGGGCCCGAGAATATCGACATCACGATGGGCTACGTCGGCGCGAACCCCCCGCAGTTCACCATCAACATGGCCTACCTCTGGAGCCGAGGACCCGACGACAGCATGCTCCGCATCGGCCTGCGCCACGGGAGCAAGGTCGGGGTCTTCGAGCTGCAAGAGACGCTCCGCGCCGCGCTGCCCAAAAAGGTCGGCCCGTGGTACCGCGAGAAGCTACTCGGCCTCGGCCTCTCCCCGGCCCAGGCGGAGCGGCGGGTCGCGGACATGGTCTTCGCGTTCGAGCCGGGGGACCTGATCTCGGAAACGATGAGCCTCGGGTCGCCGGCACCTATTGAGGTCGTCGTCAGCGGGCGCAGCCTGGCCGACTCGAGCGCGTTCATGGACAAGCTGCGCGACGAGTTCGACGGCATCAAGTCGCTGCGCGACGTGCAGGTCCAGCAGTCGCTCCACTACCCGACCGTTCAAGTGGTGCTCGACCGCGAGCGCGCGGGGCTCAGCGGCGTCACGGCGCGCGACGTGGGTGAGTCGCTCATCGCCGCCACTTATTCGAGCCGTTACACGTCGCGCAACTACTGGCGCGATGAGGTCAGCGGCAATTCGTACCAGGTCCAGGTGCAGGTCCCGCCGCCGAAGATGACCGACGCGACTGACGTCGGACTCGTTCCCCTGACGACCGCGAGTTTCCGGGCGGCGGCGAAGAAGATGGAGTCTCCCTCGAACCCTGTGCCGCCGCTCCTGGTGCGCGACGTGGCCCGCGTCATGCGGGGCGAGATGCCCGGCGAAGTCGACCGCTACAACATGAGGCGCTACCTCAGCCTCACGGCCAACGTCGAGGGGGAAGACCTCGGCCGCGTCATCGATCGCCTCGACGCCGCGATCGCCCGCGCAGGCCAGCCCCCCAAAGGGGTCGAGGTCGAGCTCCGCGGACAGGTCCGGCCGATGAAGCAGATGTTCCAGAGCCTGGAGATCGGTCTGGGCGTAGCCGTGCTCGTGATCCTGATCATGCTGACCGCCTACTTCCAGGCCCCCCGGCTAGCCCTGACCGCCGTGGCGTCCGTGCCGGCCGTGCTTGCCGGTGTCGTGCTCGCGCTCTGGGTGACGCGCACGACGCTCAACATCGAGTCGTTCATGGGAGCGATCATGGCCGTCGGCGTGGCGGTCTCGAACGCCATCATGCTCGTCAGCTTCGGCGACCGCCACCGCCACGAGGACGGGATGCCGGCCGACCAGGCCGCCGTCGCCGCCGCCAAGGGACGCCTCCGGCCGATCATCATGACCGCGTGCGCCATGATCTCGGGCATGATCCCGATGTCGCTCGGCCTCGAAGAGGGAAGCGAGCAGAACGCCCCGCTCGGCCGGGCGGTCATCGGCGGTATGGCCTTCGCCACGTTCGCGACGCTGCTCGTCCTTCCCGCGGTCTTCACGCTGCTGCTCAATCGGGCCTCGAGCCAGTCTCCCTCGCTCGACCCCGACGACCCGGCGAGCAGCCACTACGCCCCAATTCACCCCAACGGCCACCCCGCCCCGACCGACGGCAACGGCCGACAGGCCCTTCCACGACCGGAGGACAGCCCCCATGCCGACGCCAACCCGTGAAGCCACACCAAGGACGATAACCCCCCCTGGCCCCCCCTTCGTAAGGGGGGGAACCCTTGTTTTGCCCCCCCTTACGAAGGGGGGGTTTGGGAGGGTCGGGCCACCGAACCGCTCGGCCATGTGGAAGTCGATCGGGAAGCGCATGAGAACGGCCGCCTCCCTGATTCTCCTCCTGGCTGCCGGCTGCGGTCATTCCAGCCATCCCGCCGGTTCGGCCGACAGGCCCGGACGCGAGGAGAACAAGACCGCCGGCATCCGCGTCATCCACCCCCAACGGCGCGACATCCGCATGACGGTCATCCAGCCGGGTACGATCCAGGCCTTCGAAGCCACGCCGATTTACGCCCGGATCTCGGGCTACGTCGACAAATATCAGCGCAACATCGGCGACCGGGTGAAAGCCGGCGACGTCCTGCTCGACATGTGGATCCCCGACCTGGTGGAGACCCATCGGCAGAGGGCCGCCGCCGTGCACAAGGCCAAGGTCCAGATCGAAGTGGCCGAGGCCGCCCTGCGCGCGGCGGAGTCGATGCTTCGGACAACCGAGGCCCGCATCTCCTCGGCCAGGGCGGGCGTGAAGCGGGCCCAGGCCAGCTACACGCGCTGGGACTCGGAGTTCAAGCGGCTCCAGGAACTGGTTTCCCAGCGCGTCCTCGACGAGCAGGTGCGCGACGAGACCTACCGCCAGTTCCAGGAGGCCGTCGCCGCGCGCGAGCAGGCCGAGGCCCTCGTGTCGGAAGACATCGCCGAACGCGACCGCGCGGCGGCCAACCTCGACCGCGCCCGCGTCGACGTCGAGGCCGCCCGCGCCGACCTGGCCGTCGCCGATGCCGATGAGGGGCTGGCCAAGGTCAACGTCGACTACGGCAAGATCAAGGCCCCCTACGCCGGCGTCATCACCCAGCGCAACGTCAGCCCGGGCGACTACCTCCAGCCCGGCGGTAGCAGCTCCCCCGAGAGCCATCCCCTGTTCGTGCTCGAGCAGACCGACCCCGTGCGCGTGTTCGTCGGCGTGCCCGAGCTCGCGTCGTATTTCATTCACGAGGGGGACACGGCCATCATCCGCTTCCAGGCGATCCCGGGCGCCACCCGCGAAGGGAAAGTCGTCCGCTCGGGCTTCTCGCTGAACCCGACCACCCGCACCCTCCAGACCGAGATCGACATCGCCAACGCCGACAACCACCTCCACCCCGGCTGGTACGTCACGGTCCAGATCGTCGTCGAGCGCAAGCAGGTCTGGACCCTCCCCTCGAACGCCATCGGCTTCCAGGGGCAGCAGAACTACTTCGTCTACTTCGACGTTGACGGGAAACCCGTCCGCACCCCTGTCATCATCGGCCCATCCGACGACACGCATACCGAAGTGCTCAAGAAATCCGCCCCCGGCGCCAACACCAACGAGTGGCCGACGTTCGATGGCACCGAGCGCGTCTTCGCCGGCAACCTCGACGTGCTCGGCGCTGAAGCGTCGACCACCACACAGAGCGGACCGTAACCGTCGAACGCGGCGAACCGATCCCAATGCGTGACAGCGACCGCCCGGCCGGTTACGCTCCGTGGCAACAGGTACCTGGCCAACTTTCGAGGAACCACGGATGAAAGCCGCTCTCCTGCCCCTCGCGGCCGCCCTCTCCCTTGCGCCACTCGCTCAGGGAGCCGAGACCGCCGCCCACGGCTGCGATCACCCCGCCTTGAACCTCGCACCTTACGCCTGGAAGCAGAAAGGCCCGACCGCCGAGGCGACGATGCCGGGGGCGTACGTGAAGGCCGCCTTTCGCGGCAGTGCGACCGTCGGCCTGATCGTCGACGGCGCGACGAACCGCGGCTGTCCCGCAACCTCGATGCCGGTCGTCGAGTTCTCGGTCGACAACGGCCCCTACCAGGTCGTCCCGCTCACCCGGACCGACGGGACCTACACGCTTCCTCTGGGCGAACGGCTGACGACCGCGGAGCCGCACCGCGTCGAGGTCTACTTCCGCGCGGCGGACTTGACGCAGGACCGCTGGACATCGTCGCGGACCCATTTGCAGATCGCCGGCCTGGCGCTCGACGCCGACGGGACGTTATTGCCCTGGCCCAAGTGCCGGAAACGGGCGATCGGGTTCGGCGACTCGATCACCGAGGGGGTTGGCGGGGATGGCCTCTTCACGTCCTGGCAATCCCTCGCCGTGAACAATGCCCGCGCGACGTGGCTGCCGATCGTCTGCGCCGCGCTCGATTGCGAGTACGGCCAGCTCGGCTCCGGCGGGCTCGGAATGGTGCGTGCCCTCAACCTCCCCCCGCTCCCGCAGGTCTGGGACCACTACGACGCGTCGACGTCGCGCCTTACGGGCGGACGTCTGCTGCCCGAGCCCGACTACGTCTTCTGTGCCCTGGGCACGAACGACTACGAGAAGGACATCACCGCCGACTACACAAACTGGCTGGCTGCGGTGCGGAAGGCCTGCCCTGACGCGCGTGTCTTTTGCGTCGTGCCTCCGCTCGGCGTCCACCGCGAGGAAGTGCGCGCGGCGGTCGGGGGTCGCCGGAAAGCGGGCGACGTCCAGGTACACCTGATCGACACTGCTCCCCTGCAAGACGGCTTTCGGGGTGGTGCCAAACCCACCCGCCTCGCGTTCGACGGCGCCCATCCCACGGTCTTCGGCCAGGCACTGCTCGCATCGTTGATCGCGGTCGAGGCGCAGAAGGTGCTCGACCAGGGAGCAAGGCCCTGACCGATCGGGATGGACCCGCGGTTCCCGTCGGGGTAGATTTGCGCCCCCATCCCAGGTCTGCCCCGAAGACGTGGCCTTTGTCAGTCGAGACCCGAGTCACCGCCAAGGCCTTCGCTGGCCGAAAGGACGGTCGGATGCGATTGCTCGGCAAGGTCCGGTTCAATCTGTCAACGGTCATGATGCTCGTGCTGACGGCGGCAGCCGCCTCGGCCCTCTTCGTCAAGGTGCGCTTCCACACCGGCCCAATCGCCTCGCCAGGCTGGCAGGTCGACGTGCCGAGCCTCTTTCTCACAGCGATCGTGCTCACCGCCGTCGCGCTCGGCTCGTGGAAAGAACATACGCCCGTGCAGACGATGCTCCAGATCGCCTTGACCTGCGTCGGGTGCCTTGCCTTGATCTGGATCGGCGAGTCCCAGTACGACCGCGCGATTCGCTACTGGTTCCAGGGCACGTTCGCCGCTACGGTCACCCTTCCCCTCCTGGCGCGCCGGATTGTGAAGTCCGAGATGCCCCGCGGACCCCGGCGCGACTGGTGGAAAAAGACCTGTGAAGCCGTCTTCTTCTCGTTTCTGAACATGATGCTCGTGACCTTCGGCGGGATGCTGCAAGCCGCCGTGTACCTGCTCGGGACGAGTTTTTTCGCCAAGGCGATGGCGGCCTGAAAGTCCGCGCGAGCAGGCCTCGCGGCGACGGCGACTCTCGCAAGATGGTCTCTGGCGCCAGCCATGGTCCCGAGCGTACAACGGGCGGAGCTGTCCGAAGCGCTCAGTCCCTACGAAAGCATCCCGCGGCACCGCGCTGAAAGGCGTTAAAACGGAAAAGTCATTGCATGCATTCCCTCGCGAGAGTAATCTCGGGTGTTGGTGTCGATGCGGTCGCCCCGTACGTGTCGATCTGGAAAACATCGGACCGGTCGTCCTGCAATCCGAGGGTTCCATGAACAGGCCGAACGTCTTCTGCCCGGGGCCGCTCTCGCGGCGCGACTTTCTGCGGTTCGGCTCCATGGCCCTGGGCGGCGGCAGCCTGGCGAGCCTGCTCGCCCAGCGCGCGGCCGCGAAGGCCGCCGGGCAACCCTTGCCCGACACCTCGGTCATCTTCCTGTGGCTGCCGGGCGGCCCGCCGCACATGGAGACGTACGACCTGAAGCCCGACGCCCCCGTGGAATACCGCGGCGAGTTCAAGCCGATCCCCACGAAGGTGCCAGGGCTCGACGTCTGCGAACTGCTCCCTCTGCACGCCCAGGTGGCCGACAAGTTCGCCCTGATCCGCTCGATCAGCCACCAGTACCCCGGCCACGGGGACGGGATGAAGCACCTGCTCACCGGCCGCGAGCCGGGCACGCCGAACGACTTCGTCACGATCCACCCGATGGTCGGGTCGATGGTCGCCAAGTGCCGCCAAGGCGTGCGCCGGGGGATCCCGAACTATATCGCGGTCACCGACCCCGGCCGCCAGGGCATCGACGTGTACGGCTTCGGCTCCGCCTACCTCGGCCCGGCCGTGCTGCCGTTCATCTTCGCCGGCGACCCGAGCGACCCGAAGTTCCAGGTGCCGAACCTGTCACCGCTGCCGGAAGTCGCCGACCGCTTACCCCAGCGTCTCGGGCTGCTGAGCGCCGTGGACCATCCCCCCTTGGGCCGCGACCTGGCCGACCTGATGACGGGCATGGACGTTTCACGCGAGCGCGCCCTCGACCTGCTGCAAAGCAGCACCGGCCGCAAGGCCTTCGACATCGCCGCCGAGGATCCGAAGCTGCGCGAGCGCTACGGCATGCACGCCTGGGGCCAGCGCTGCCTGCTGGCCCGCCGGCTCGTCGAGCACGGCGCGAGCTTTGTGACGATGGTCCTGGAGAACCCGTACCAGTCCGGCCACACGATGCACATGGACGGCACGTACAACTGGGACTCGCACGCGGTCAACTGCCACCTGTACAACGACCTGAAGTTCCGCCTGCCGATCTACGACCGTTGTGTGTCGGCCCTGATCGAGGACCTATACGCCCGGGGCCTCGACCAGAAAGTGTTGCTCATCGTGACCGGCGAATTCGGCCGCACCCCGCGCGTCGAACACCAGAAGGGGACCCAGACCGGCGTGACCCAGCCCGGCCGCGACCACTGGCCGCACGCCATGTCGGTGCTGATTTCCGGCGGCGGCCTGCGGGTCGGCCAGGTTGTCGGCTCGACCAACAGCAAGGGCGAGCATCCCAAGGACCGGCCGCTCACCCCCACCGACCTCTGGGCCACGATGTTCCGCCACCTCGGCATCGACTGGCTCGGCACCAGCTTCCTCGACCACAGCGGCCGCCCCTTGCCGATCTTGCCGTCCGGCGAACCGATCAAGGAACTCGTGTGAGCCGGCCGTGAAAGACGAGGAGGGTCCGGGTAGAGACGGAAGCCTTCTTGCGGTGCTCCTTGCGACCGAGGCGATCGCCCAGAGCACCAGGACCAGCCCGGCGGAGGCATTCGTTTTCGACTCGGCGCGGCTGTCGGGGCGAGCGCAAGCCTTTGCGAACAGAAGTCCCTCAGCGGTATCCCGAGCCCGTAAATCGGATGCGCTTGACCGTACCGTCCGGATAGCGAACATGAGTCACGTGTGCGGGCAGCTTGGAGGTGTCTTCGTCTTTCGCGATGTCCGCAAGCTGTCCGGTTTGCTCGAGAGATTCCACGAACTTTCTCGCCTCCACGTCTCGTGCGGGTTCGGGGTTAGGGTTGGTCGACATCGTTCGTGCTCCTCCTCAACGCCGGGACATCCTCGAATTCGCAGCCGGGCCCATCTCTACGTATAGCATAGCCACGCCGCGCCCGGGTCAAGTTCCTGCGCCAAGGCGCGCGATCGCGCCAAGACGCACGCCGCTTCCCGGGCGGAAAGCGGCGTGCGAGAGGAGGGTCATCCTGCGTCGATGCGAGGTCGTAGGACGGGTCGCTCAGCGACCATGCGTGCAACCGGCAAATCCGCACATGAAGTGCTGACGCTTCAACACGGTCTTGCCGTCCTCGCGAACGAGCCGATGGGTCTTGCAGCTCGGCCTCGTTTCGCCTGGAGTGGTCAGCTCGGCCGGGAGCACGCCCGGAGCGTCCTCGTGGCAAATCCTGTCGAGCTGGACCAAGTCCTCAACGTAGGAGCGGGCGTCCTCTTCGGGGCTGAAATTTCGCTCGGACCCGCCCGTGAGCGCGGCGGCTGTGACGGCGAAGCGGTTCGGCTCGGCCGGCATGTGGACGTGGAAGGTGACGCCGAAGCGAGTCGTCAACGGACGGACGGGAAGGGACGGGGCATCCTTGGCCGTCCTCTTGTAGCCCTCGTTGTCCCCTTCGAACAGAAGCTGGCGGGCGCCTGGGACGAGGCCGGACACGCCGAAGACCTGGCCACCGTGCGTCTGCAGGTCCCGGGCGAGCGACACCGCCGCGGTGGGGGACAGGATCCCTCGCTGAACGAAACTGCTGGTCAGCGCAGCGCGGTAGTGCCCCCCATTGAGGCTCTGGTCGGCCTGAACCATGCCCGCGGCGACCTGGCTGTAGAAGCCCGCCCCGACGGAGGCAAGGCGTACCCCCTCGATCAGAAGCTTGCCCGCGTCGAGGGAAACCGCCTGAAGCTTGGCGGAGTCGCTCGGGGCGGGGTTGGCGGGCCCAACCTGGAACATCCGCGCTAACACGTCGAGGAACGCGCCCGAGAACACGCGCGAGAAGGAGTGGGCCTCGGAGGACAACTGGGTCGCGGGAGCACTCGGGGGGAGCGTCGACGGGTCTTGGTAGAAGAACCGATTGCTCGCGTTGCGCAGCGAGTCGCTATCCACCAACGACGGGTTGATCTCGACGCGGATGGCCCAACCGAGCTGACGGGCTTGCTGCGACAGCCGTGAGTTCCGATTCAGTTGTCCACCCGTCTGGGAGAGAACGAACTGGCGGATCGATGGGAGCTGCAACGCGGAGAGCATCGAACTGCAGTCGGCGAACGCCTCGTGGAAGGCACTCACTTCCGTGCTCATCGCGTCGAACAACTCCGGCTTGACCGCGTCGAGGATCCCGTGCCCCAGCTCGTGACAGATTACGTCAGGGCTCTCCCCGGAAAAGACCGTCACGGCGGGGTCGACCTGGTCGACCAGCCCATGGAAAAAGTTGAGCCCGCTGTCACGAGCGTAGAATGCGTTGAAATCGACCCCTTTGTCCAGCTCAACCTGGAGGGGCTGCTGGTCGCTGGACCACTGCGTACCGGCGGGCAGCAGCGGGTTCCAGAAGTTGATGCCTCGCGCCAGCGCGGCGGCGGCGTTCCAGTAAAGGAACTCCGGACTGGACAGGGGGTAGACCTCGGGTGGCGGCTGCTGCTCTCGGATCTGGGTCTGGAGCGGCTGATGGTTTTCGGGCACGTCGACCGTGATCGGTTGGGCAGGAACGGGGTTCGCGCCGGCGACTGCCTGAAGAAACGGGTCGTCCTCCCAAATCTGGATCTGGACCCCCTCCTCCGCGGCAACACGGGACGGAACTTTTCGAGACGCGGGACCGGTTTCGGGATACTCATCTCCTTCGGTATCTTCGATTAATCGCTGGAGTTCCTCCGCGATCGCCTTCAATTGCTTCCGGTTGACCGGGACTTCGGCACCAGGAGGTTTCGACCGAGATGCCGCCTGGCCTTTCGTGGTTGCCATGACCTTTCCTTCCTGTTGCGAGCGAGGGTAAGCCGACACTTGCCAGATGATGAACGAGAGCTACACGTCAGAGCAGTGAACGCTCGGATTGCGCTGAGGCGGGCCTGCTTGATTGTTCGCCCCCCCCCGATCTCTCCTTCGTACGGGGGGGACATCGTCACTCCTCCCTTACAAATACAAAGGCGACGGGTCGCTCCGGCTCTCCCGGGCGCGAAGGACGTTTAGGGATCTGCGCCGTGTTACTTATCTTTTCTGCCTGATTCTCCTGATTACGGTCGCACGACGCCGTCTGGGTGTGAGTTGCGATATCGTAACAAGAGAGGGCAAGTTTTTGCGATCAATATTTAAGAAACCCACAGTTCCGTGAAAGGGCGGAACGGAACGGTTCCCGGTGCGCGGAGGTACGCCGTAATCCGTTCCCCCGAACAGGGCGCGGGTGCAGTTCATTGAATAAGACGACCTGATCGACCGTCAGACGAGCTGCAAGGGCGGAGGGGAACGTGCTCCTCCAAACGACTCGCGTCCTTGGAACGAGGAGTTCGCCCTCCTCTATCGAAGGAGCGAACGGCCGCCGCTCCAAAATCGGCAGCAGACGCGAGGCGGAGGGGTTGGTTACCGCACGTAGATCGGGTTCGAGTAGACCCAGGGGCGTTCTTCGCCGCCCAACTCGAGCCATGCTTCGACGCGGTACACCCCAGGCTCCGTGAGCGCTTGCTCCCACGCGTCGCCCGCCCGTTCGGCGATCACCCGCCCGTCCTTCAAGAGCCGACCCCGGCAGGCGACGGGGAAACGGACGGCCAGACGCTCTCCGGGAGCGAACGCCGCTTCGTCTCCTGTCAGAACGCGACGACCTGTCTCATCGGTCGCCGAAATCAGCTCGAACCGGAAGCCGGTCGGGTCGCACATCCAATCGTGGCTCACGTAGGCGTGCCCCGAGCGCAGAGCATCCCGAACGGCGGCCTCGGTCAGTTCGGGGGCGAGGACGTGCGTGCTCACGCTCAGGAACGAGCGGTGATAGGGATCGAGGTCGACGCGAGCCAGGACGTCGCCGGGCTGGTGGCCCTTCGTCATGTCGCGGATCCCCGGGCGCAATTTGGCCGACATGGTGCGCATGCGATCATCCGCATCGACGTTCGTCCCGACCCTGACGGTCTCGGCGTCCACCATCTTCACGAGCAGGACCAGGTTGTGGTGGCAGTCGTTGGCGGCGACGCCGGTCAGGCGCTGGGACTTGGTCTCGGTGTCCCACTTGGCCAGGTAGTCGGCCGGGTAGCCGGCCTGAGAGGCGAAGAGGGCGTCCGGGTACAGGCGGAGGCTTTCCTCCAGCTCCTTGAGGCTGGCGGGGTCGGTCAGACGGAGCATCAGGGCGAGCATCGCGGGGGTGTTCTTCTTCGACTCGGCGTGGCTGTTGTAGACCTCCATACCGGTCAGGCCGGTCATGGGGTGGTCGGGGCGTTCCTCGATGTGCGAGAGGAAGATCAGACCCCCGTCGGCGCGAACGGCTGCGATGAACGCCGGAGTGGGCTCCTTCATCCGGTCCATGATCGAGCGCGTGGGGTAGAGCAGGAACCCGCGGTCCTCGGAGCCTGGAATGAAGAGCACCCCGTCGTGCAGGCCACGCCAACTTTCGCGGATGAAATCCTTCGGTGGGCGGTGGTGGTCGGTCAAGAGGATCGCGTCGACGCCGGCGCGCTGGGCGTCGGCCAGCATCTCGGCGCGGGTGCCGCCGGTGTGCGCAGAGTCCTCGGCGTGGGCGTGGAGGATGGCCCGGTAGTCGTGCAGGCCGGGAAGAGGCGGCACGTCCCGACGCGCGCGTTGAAGGCGCTGGGCGTCTTCGTGGGCCGCTTTCAGCCGACCCGGCTGCATGCGCTCGACGGGAGAATAGGTCTTGCGCGCGTTCGGGGCGTCGCCCGCCAGGGCAACACCCGCCCCCACGAGCCAGAGGCCCGCAGCAAGCGCGACGGACGACCGCCTGGGGAACGCGCGGGGCATGGGACCGTCCGTTTGGCTTCGGAGGTTCGAGCGTCACCGTCGCGGGCAAGGCACAGGGAGCAGCGACTCCTCCGCGACGACCGATCCCCTCATTATGCCTGGACCCAGGGCAAGAAAACAGGCACCCCCCGGACAAGAGTCATTCACTCACGCGATGATGTGGTAACTCTTGAAGCTCCGCGTGCGCGGCGCTGTACTCTACCCCCAGTAAACGCGCCGGCAGTGCGGACACTGCCCGGCGTCCAGCTCGGCGAGGAGCCAGCCCTCGATACGGAACCGGATGTTCTTCAGAGGCACAGCCGTCACACAGCTATTGGGCCCGTTGTCACATGGGCACATCACCTTCGGCGCGCCGTTCGACCGGCGTAGCCGCGGGGTGTACACCAGCTTCATCCCGTTGGCAACGCCTGAGCGCGCGGCCTGCGTCACGAGAAACTCCAGGCCGATTTTGCGGGGAACGCGGACGGGGGTGGTGACCAAAGGGGTTGAAGTGAGTGTCGTCATGGTTGCCTTTCGCCAGAAATACGCCGGTGCGCAGCGCGGTCGACGAACCGTCGAGGCATCTCGCTGACGCGGAGCCACCGTGGACCCAAGGCGTCATTCCTCGCGAACTCGCCGCGCGGTGGGCTGGACGTCGCGCGGTGGCACTAAGGGGCGGGGAGAGGTGGTCCCCCGGCGCTGCATTCGGCTGAACCCTCGGTTCCAAGCATCGTGGCTCATGAATAAGAACGGATTCTCCTGCAAAAAGCGCGCGCGGAGTCCTCTTGGATGACGAGATTCGCCGCCCGTTGAGGCCACCGGCCGGCCGATTTTGGGCAGCGCGAAGGTGCTCCCAATGACATCCTCGCGTCTCTCCATGGATCCCCTCGGCTCGACCCAGCCGCCGATAAACACCTGGATCCCTTCCTGGGATCTTCGTCGTTCCTCGACCGCACGCACATGAAGGCGCCGGGGTGCTGCGCGGGAGTCGTGAGGACATGCCTAACCGGCGAGCAGTGCGCGCTGGGCTGAAAAGCCGGCGCGCAGTCTTCGGGTCGGACGTAAACGGATGGGGCGACACCGTTTCTGCGTCGAACAAGCGGTCCAAGAACCCCGCCGGGCTGCGCTCTGGTACACGATTCGCTTTCTGTCCGCCGTACCGCACCGCTCCGCCCGGTGCGTCTTGGGCCGCCCTCTCCACGGGTAATGCCCGGATGCCCCAGTCGGCGCGGTGCGTTCTCGTTTCGAAATGAGTTCTCGGAGTTCGACAACTTCATGCTTGGTTACTTGATCGATATGGATGGCGTCATCTATCGAGGCGGCCATCTGATCCCCGGCGCGGACCGTTTCATCAACGGCCTGCTCAGGACCGAGACCCCTTTCCGGTTCCTGACGAACAACAGCCAGCGCACCCGGCGCGACGTCGCTACCAGGCTGCAGCGCCTTGGCATCGACGTTGAAGAGAAACACGTCTACACCTGTGCCATGGCGACGGCCCGTTTCCTGGCCCACCAGAAACCGGGCGGGACCGCCTTCGTGATCGGCGAAGGAGGCCTGCTCACGGCCCTGCACGAGAACGGTTACGCCATCGTCGACCGAGATCCCGATTACGTGGTCGTGGGCGAAGGCCGGACGATCAGCTTCGAGATGGTCGAGGCCGCGCTCAAGATGGTCCTGGCCGGCGCGAAGCTCGTCGCCACCAACCTCGACCCCAACTGTCCGACCGAGTCGGGTCTGCGGCCGGGCTGCGGCTCGACCGTGGCCATGCTCGAGACCGCCAGCGGCGTCAAGGCGTTTAGCGTCGGCAAGCCCAGCCCCGTCATGCTCCGCGGCGCCCGCAAGGACCTGGGACTCAACACCGACCAGACCGTCGTCATCGGCGACACGATGGAGACCGACATCCTCGGCGGCGTCCAGCTCGGCTTCAAGACGATCCTCGTCTTGAGCGGCGGCACCAGCCGCGACGACCTCCACGACTATGCCTACCGGCCCGACAAGATCGTCGAGTCGGTCGCAGACCTTGACCTGGCGAAGCTCGAACGCGAGTTCACGCCGGATGAACCCCTCCTCACGCGCCCCCGCCTCTCCATGCGCGAGCGCCAGTTGCAGCCGTAGTCTCGCGAGATGAATCACTGGGCTTGGTGCGACTCCCGAGCCTTGTCGGTGGAGGCCGATCCTGTTGCGCCGCCGACGATCTTCGACCATCTCCCCTTGTGGGAGCGGATCGCCGCGTCGGCGGCCGCCCTCTCCCGCGAGGGGAGAGGGCATTCACGACATGATGCCCTGGCTGCCATCCGGACGACGCCGGTCGTTCGAGAAACGCTCTCGCCCGTCCGCCGCCGAGCCCAGACGGTAGCCCGCTGAGCCTGGGTCACTTCGTCTTCACTCCCAGCACGTCCATGTCGAACTTCAGCCGACTCCCGACGGGCTGTGTCAGGTCGATCTTGAACTTGGGCTTCACAGGCACTGCGCTGGCGACCGCGGCGAACGGAAATGCCTCGCGGGAGATCCACCGGAGTCCTCGGTCGTCAACCGTCGTGGCCAACACGCTCGGAAACAGGTGCGCTCGCACCGCAGACGCTTTGGGAAGCTTCGACGGATCGAGGCGCACGCGAAATCCCGACGGACGAGGCACGCCGGCCAGGCCCAGAATCGCCGAGACCGGCCCGGCTTCAGAGTCGATCGACGCCTGGTCGAGCAGATTGCCGAGCAGTTGCACGTACGCCGGGAGCTTCGCGATCATTTCCGGCAAGGCCGAGTCCGCCGCGTCGGCCACGGAGAGCGAGGTCAGCTCGGCGGGCAGGTCGGCGAGCGTGCGGGCCACCTCCCCCTCAGCACGCCAGTTCGAACCGGGGGCGGCCTCCGCCGCGAGCACCGCACGCGCCAGCTCCGCATTGGCGGCGACGACCACGTGGGACTTGCCCACCAGCACCGTCGGGCGGAGATCCTCGTCGAGCCAAAGAACGAGCCCGGCCGGCGACGTGAGCTGATAGCCTCGGTCCGGCGCGGGGAGGCGCTCCAGCAACAGCGCAGGCGGATCGCGGTCTTGCGCCCCCGCGCCGGCGTCCTTCCCGCCGGTTTCCAGCTCGCGCAGGGAGCGGTTGACTCGCGCGGCAACGGTATCGAGGACCTTCGCGAATGCCTCCGCGTCGCGCAGCCCGACGACGACCACCTGCCCGGGGGAGAGCCCCTGGGAACGATCGTTCGACCCTTCGGCCAGGTCGTACGTACACCAGGTCGGCCCGATGTGGGCGAGCAAGTCCTCGCGGAGGCGCACCCCGGCTACGTCTTGCACGGCCTTCTCACCGGCCTCCAAAAGCGCGTCGGCCTCCGCGCCGAGGGCCTTCTTCGCCTGAGCGACGATCGCTGCGTACCCCCGCGCCGGGTCGAACGAGCCGATCGCGAACGACGTCACGCGCCTGGGAATCGGCGGCAGTCGATCCTTGCGGAAGCTCGGCTGGTCGATCAGGGCCATCAGCCCCTCGCGTGGGGCCGGGATCTCGAGGCGCACCACGGTCACGAGGCCCTTCCCTTGAAATCCCCAGCGTATGATCAGTTGTTTAATTCCGCGCAGACCCAGCATTGCGATCGCATCGATTTCTTTCGGTGCTTCTTCCTTGAGAGCCTGCCCGGCTTTTCCCTTCTCGTCCGGCTTCAACGGGTGCTCGGGGCCTGGCGGGTCATCGGCATTGCCGTCCGTCGTCGCGCACGGCCTGATGGGTTGCGGCGGAAGCGGACGCTCCGGGGCTTGGGCGGCCTCATCGTTCAACTCAGCACCGGAGGGCACGACGTTCCGTTCGCCTGGAGGTCCCGGCGGGATAAGCTGGTCGTCGTCGCGCAGGTATCGACCGGACGGCAGCGAGAGGCCCGACGCTGGAGTCGAATCGGCGAGCGGGCTCATGGCTCCGACGCCCTCGAGCATGCCCTTGAGCAGCCCCGATTTGCCGCCGAGATCGACGAAGCAGAGGCCATCGGCCTCGAAGCCGTTCACGTCCTTCCCCTCAGCGATTGCTGTGATGTAGCCATCATGCGTTGAGACGGACTTCGCTTTGCCGTCGATCGCGTCGAAGACCGCGTCGAGATCGCCCCTGTGCGTCGGACGGGCTCGTTCCCGCTGCGCCGCGACCTCGCCCTCCGCGGCTTCGGCCGGCGCGGCGGACGAATTGCTGAAGACGACGAAGAGGTCGTTCCCCTCGAACCAGAACGATTGACTCGGCTCAGAGGCGGCGACGGGCGCGGCCTTTCCCTCGCCATCCCCTGCGCCGGCGTCGGGCGCGGGGGACGTTGCGGGCTGATAGACGTCGCGGCCCCGGATCTTCACTGCGGGAAGCGGCTTCGGATCTTCACCGGCCGAGAGCAGGCCAAGGCGCACCTTCTCGAGGCGCCGGCGCGCGTCTTCACGGCCGAGGCCACGGCAAACCAGGACGCCGCAAAACGAATCCTCACCCCGGCCGTAAATCGCCAGCGCGAAGCCGTCACCGACGGCGTCCCGGAGTAGAGAGGTCAGATCGCCGGCGTGAACCTTCGCGTCGGGAACGGCCTTGAGCACCTGGTCGAGAACCTGGCGCGATACCTCGGCGGCCATCGCGCCCGTCGGCGTACGATCGATGATCGCGCTGGCGGCCGTGGCCTCCCACGCCTTTCTGTGCGAATCGATGCCGTCGTATTCGAGATAGACGACCAGCCCTTCCGCGGGCACGCGTCCGGCAATGGGCGCTTTGGGCTCGGCCCGGGCGGGAACCGCCCCCAGCCACACGGCGATGATCACGAGCGATGCTGCGTTCAGTCGCACAAGAACGGCAGACGCGATGCGGGACTCAGAGCGGTCCGTCATTGGAACTCCCTTTCCCTAATCGTTGTGAAGATCCGTCGCCTCACCGATCATGATAAGCCGTTGATCGTGGCCAGTCCACAGCGTTTGTCGATTCGACACGAGGATTGTGAACTCGCTGACCGTCGCGGATTCTGGCGGTGTCATGGGTGGTCTTTCTGAGGCCCGAATGGGGAGGCGAGCCCTCGCGATACGTTCGGTCCCCCTCCGGGACTTGTCTCTTCCTTGTGCGCCGGGTGGCACGCCCGGATCACTCCACAATCGACCTTTGTATGCGTCCTGGTCGACACGGCATCTCCTCAACATGAGGTGGGGGCGGTCGCTCCGCGCAACATGCCGGGGGCATTTCCGGCAGCCGTCGGAAAGAATCTTCCCGAGGCGCTGTGTCTTCATTCGTCGTTCCCTTCGCGCCTCAGCGGACTCCGCAGCCGATTGACTAAGGAATTCGTCCGGCTTATCCTGCACAGGTTCGCGTGCGGAAAAGGGCGGAAGGAGCGGCAAAGCCCGACGGCCGGGGCTGTGCGGAACCCCGGCGCCACTCGGCGAAAGCACCTCGGTTCGGAAGGGCGGGATGGACATGTCACGGACCCCGATTCTCCTCGGGTTGTGCGGGTACGTTGTGGTTGCGGCCTCCCTCGCGGGCAGGACGCCCGAAGCCAGGGCCCAAAAGGCCGCCGCGGATGCCGCCGATGCGGACGAGGGACGCGAGCGGCAGACGATGGAGCGGTTCCTGGCGATCCTGGAGAAGAACCCCAGGCGCGGCACTGCGCTCGACCGCGTCTACGGCTACCACGTTGAGCGCGGATCGCTCGAGACGTTCCTCAAGACCTACCAGGAACGCGCGGCGAAGGACCCGAAGGACGGCAACGCCTGGCTGCTCCTCGGCCTGCTCGAGGCCCAGCGCGGGCGCGACGCGGCCGCCGTCGCGGCCCTCAAGAAGGCGGAGGAAACACGCGCGGACGATCCGCTGGCGTCCTTTTACCTGGGACAGGCGCTCGTGCTCATCGGCCAGCCCGACGCGGCGGCCGAGGCGCTCGAGCGGGCGATCGACCGCAAGCCGGGCCGCGCTGACCTCTTGCCGATCTTCCAGGCGCTCGGCCGCGTCCACCAGCGGGCCTACCACACGCAGAAGGCCCTGGAGGTCTGGAACCGGCTCGAAGCCCTCTTCCCCGACGACGCCCGCGTGCAGGAGCAGATCGCCTCGACGCTCGCCGAGGAGAACGACCCCGCCCGCGCCCTCCCTCGCTACGAAGCCCTGGCCAAGAAGGCGACCGACCCCTACCGCAAGACCCAGTTCCGCATGGATGCCGCCGACCTCAAGGTGCGGCTCAACAAGCAAAAGGAAGCCCTGGCGGACTTCGAGTCGTTGCTCGGCCAGCTCAACCCCGACAGTTGGCTCTACCGAGAGGTCCGCCGGCGGATCGAGGAAGTGTTTCTCCGCAACGACGACCAGGCGGGACTCGCGACCTACTACGAGACGTACCTCAAGCAAGCGCCCGAGGACGTCGAGGCCATGGCCCGCCTCGGCCGCACGCTCGCCGCGCTCGGACGGGCCAAGGAAGCGCAGGGGTGGTTCGACAAGGCGGTCAAGCTCGCCCCGTCGCGGAAGGAGCTGCGGCTGGCGCTGGTCGACCAGCTCGTGCAGGAGAAGAAGTTCACCGAGGCCGCCGCGCAGTACGAGGCGATGGCCAAGACCGACCCGAGCAACCCCGACCTGATCCGCGAGTGGGGGCGCCTGCTCCTCAAGGACACCGGACGCCCCGAGGCCGAGCGGAAGCAGGCCGCGGCGGCCGTCTGGCGCAAGCTCGTCGAGGCCAAGCCGAACGACGCGCCGACCGCCGTGCTCGTCGCCGACCTGTTCCGGCAGGCCGAGATGGCGGACGAGGCCGTCGCGCTCTACCAGAAGGCCATCGCGCTGGCGCCCGAGGCGCCGCAATATTATGAATATCTGGGTGAATATTATCATCACCTGAAGAAAACCAAGGAGGCGATGGAGACCTGGGGCAAGATCGCCGACGGAAAGAACCGGACGGCGAAGAACCTGGGACGCCTGGCCGAAGTGCTGTCGGGGTTCGGCTACACCAAGGAAGCGCTCGTGCCGAGCGCGGAGGCGTGCACGCTCGGTCCGGACGAGTTCGACCTCCAGCTCAAGTATGCGGAATTGTTGCTGCAAACCGAGAAGTACGACGACACGCTGAAGCAGCTCGACGCGGCGGCGAAGGCGGCCGACGACGTCGAACAAAGTGAAGCGGTGCTCACGCTCCAGATCAAGACGTTCGAGGCGTCGGAGCAGCTCGAGAAGCGGATCGACGCCTTGAAGGCCGAGCTCGACGCCGGACGCGACGCGACGGGCGAGCGCTGGCGGCGACTCGCACGCTATTACGAGGCGGGATCGCGGCTTCCCGAGGCGACGGTGGCGATCGGCAAGTCGGTCGCGCTCGACGCGAAGTCGGTCCCGTCGTGGACGGCCTACGCGCGGGTCCACGAGGCCTCGGGCGATTTCGGCGGCGCGGTGGAGGCGTACCGGAAGCTCGCGGGGCTCGACCGGCGGGCGCTCACGGAATACTTGACGCAGGTCGCGAAGCTCGAGTCGAAGCTCGGTCGGCGCGATGCCGCGCTCAAGGCCGGGCGCGAGGTGCTCGCCGCGGCGCCGGGAAACCCGGAGTCTTACCAGTTCTTCTCCGAGCTCTGCACGCAGCTCGGCGAAGTCGACGAGGGACTGGATGCCCTGCGCCGGGCGGTGCGGGTGAACCCGAACGACAACAAGGCGCTCATGACGCTGGGCGAGGCCCTGGCCCGCGAGTTCCGCACCGAGGAGGCGATCGAGCTCTACTGGCGTGCTTTTGAGAAGGCGCCCGACCTCGACAATCGGCTCGGGATCGTCGCGCGCTTGACCGACCTGTACCTCCAGCGCAACCAGTTCGACCGCCTGGTCGCGCGGCTGGAGCGCGAAGAACGCGAGGCGAAGCAGCCGCGCGAGATGTCCATCTGCCTGGCGCAAGCCTATCAGTCCTCGGGCGACTACGGCGCAGCGCGCGCCCAGATGGAGCGGCTGCTCGCGGCCAACCCGCGCGACACGGCCCTGCTCCAGCAGCTCTCGAGCCTGGCCGAGACGGACGGTGACCTCGCCAACGCGGCCAAGTACCAGCGGCAGCTCAACGACGTCGCCCCGAGCGATGAGAGCTCCGCGAGGCTGGCACAGCTTTACCTCCGCGCGGGGGAGGCGTCGGAGGCCGAGGCGATCTGGACCCGCATGGCCAGCGGCAAGCAGGAGACGCACCGCATCCTCCAGACGATCGAGAACCTGCTCGGCAGCGACAAGGCCCAGACGGCCCAGGGGGTCGCCGAGCGCTTGCTGCGCGACCACCCCGACCTGTGGGACGGGCTGTACCTCGAAGGAGTCACGCTCGCGAAACTCGAGAAACCCGATGAGGCGGCGAAGCGGTTCCGGGCGCTCCTGGACCTGCGCGTCGACGAGGACGAAGAGAGCGAGGAGGTCAAGGCGGCGAAGAAGACGAAGATCGGCCGCCCGGCCGGCACGAACAAGGGCACGGCGATGCGCCGGCAGTCCCGCTACGCACAACCGCAGCAGGTGCAGGTCCCCCCCATCCAGACGCGCATCCAGTCGGTCTGGCAGATCCGCCAGGCGACGGGCCTCGAGTCGCGCGACTACTACAACGGCGGGATGAACCGGCAGCCGGTCTGGACCCCCGCCGACTTCGGCCAGGCGCGCGTCGCCGCGCTCGGGTGGCTGCTCCAGTTCGCGCAGAAGAAAGATAAGATCGACGCGCTCGTACAGGACTTCCGCGACGCCAAGGTCAAGGCCCCGCGCGACGCGCGGAAGCTCTGGGACTGGTACTACCTCTGCCTGCTCCGCCAGGAGAACGGCGAGACCCACGACGCCGCGCTCGCGCTGAGCCGGCTCAACAGCGGCGACCCGATCAGCCTGTGGGTTTACCTCACGTCCCTCCCCGCACGGGCCGTGCAAACGGGCCAGCCGCAGCAGCAGGAGACCTCCGACGAGGACGAAACGGAGGTCGTGGATAAAACTCCACCGCTGCCGGCCGACGAGCTCGACCACGCGCTGGCCACCTACCGCACGCTCAAAGCCAGGCGACCGGACCTGGCCGACATCTCGGTCATCAGCGCCATCTCGATCGAGCTGCGCCGGGCCCAGCGCAAAGACGAGTCGCAACGGCTCTACGAGGAATCGATCGCCGCGCGCGACGACCTCGGGTCGATCAGCGCCGGGATGGCCTTGGCCACCCAGCGCCACGACGTGAAGACCATGCTCGCGCTTGCCGATCGCTACGTCCAGCGCGAGGGAAACGCCCTGAACGCCCAGGGGATGAACGCGTTCACGAGCTCCTTCATCCAGCTCATGGCCCAGCGCTCCAAGGCCAAGGCGCATGCCGACGTCCTGATGATCCTCGACCACTATTTCGACTGGTACGACCAGCCCGACGCGGCGGCCAGGCGCCTCCGCGCCCAGCACGCGTCCTCGGCCATGCCCGGGCAAACGAACCAGGTCCAGTTCAACATGCAGTTCGGCAAGAACTATCAGTGGGTCACCGTCGCCTACCCGCTGCCGAACGCCTATTTCGACACGAACGCGATCCAGATGCTCCGGGCAGCCTTCGAGGTGTTCAAGCGCGACGACCTGCTGAGCGACCTCCAGGCGCATGCGCGCCAGCGCGTCGACAAGGCGCCCGAGGCAGACCGGCTCTACGAGCTGCTCGCCCAGAGCTACCTCCAGTGGTGGGCCGACGACCGCGACGAGTCGATCCGCACGTTGACCCGCGCGGCCGACTTGACCAAGGGGGACCCCGACCTGCGGCTCGGCCTGGCCGAGATCCGCGCCGAGCGGGGCGAGACGGAGGACGCCTTGGCGGCCGTCGACGCGATCGACGCGACCGACCAGAAGACCATGCAGCGCCGGGAGATCATGGCGCTGCGGTTCGCCGTGCTCGCCGGCAACGTCGCCCGTGCCCGCCTGGCGTCCGAGCGGCTGTTCAACCTGCGGCTGGATACGAACCTCCAGGTGCAGCTCGCCGCGCAGATGCACCAGCTCGGCATGCACGACCTGGCCGAGGCCGTGCTCGCCCGCGCCCGGCGCCGGGCGGGGAGCAACATCGACACGCTCGTCGGCCTGATGCAGCAGTACCAGCGGCAGAACAAGATGGACGTGGCCGTGCAGGTCGCCCACCAGATCCTGCGCAGGGCGCCGGCGCGGGCGTTCAACCCGTACCAGGACCAGAACGACACGGCCCACCGCGAGGCCATCCAGGTGCTCGCGCGCTCGGGCAAGCTCCAGGAGCTGATCGACCGCGTCGAGGCGCAACTGAAGACCTCGCCCAACTCGGTCCAACTGCTCCAGACCCTGGCCGATTACCACAAGGCGGCCAACGAGCCCGCGAAGGCCAAGGCCGCGCTCGAACGGATCGCCGCGCTGCGGGCCGACGACGCCCAGCTCCGCTACCAGATGGGCATGGACCTCATCCGCGCGGGGGACTCCGCGGCCGCGGTCGTACACCTGAAGGCCGCGATCACCAAGGAGCCGTCGCTCTTCGGCTACCGCTACTGGGAGATCGAGAACGCCTTCCAGCAGGCCGGCAAGAGTGACGACCTGGCCGCGATCTTCGACACCATCGACCTCAAGAAGCTGGGCAACTACTGGTCGGTCCAGCAACTGGTCCAGCGCCTCTTCCAGGAAGAGAAGACGCGCGACCGCGCGATGAAGCTCTTCCGCAAGATGTGGAAGGCGTTCCCCAACGAGCGCTCGCAGTTGATCTCGAACCTCTACAGCGACGAAGCCTGGCGCCAGCCCGAGATGTACGACTACGTGCGCGAGGCGATCATCCCCGGGCCGACCCAGAAGTTGATCTCGCGCTGGGCGGGCCTCGACCAGATCCACGCGTGGGGCGGCGGCGGTCAGGTCTACGGCGTGACCGAGCATTTGCTGGGAGCCGCCGAGAAACAGAACAAGCTCGACGCACTCACGGCTGAGATCACCGCGGCCGTCAAGCGCGTTCCCGAGTGGACCGCGGGCGAGGCCCTGCTCGCCTTGATCAAGGTGCGGAAGGGAAAGATCGATGACGCAAAGAAGGACCTCGAGGCGATCCTCGCCAAGGACACGAAGAAGGAACCGATCCCGGTCAACTCCCGCATCCTGATTGGCCAGCAGATCGAGAACCACGCGCCGCTCGAGCCGATCGCGATCGCGCTCTACGAGAAGGCGTTCAAGCAGGAGTACGACCAGAACGGCCTCGATTACGAGTACCATCCAGTCCGGCGCCTGGTCGCACTTTACCGCAAGAAGGGGCGCGCGGCCGAAGCACGCGACATCGTGCTGACCTTCGCGAAGAAGCCCGACAACACGAACTGGGGCGACCCGAACTACGCGGCCTACCGCAAGGTCGAGTCGACCATCGCGATCGGCCAGGAGCTGCTCGACCTCGGCTTCCCGGCCGACGCCGTGCCGCTCTACAACGAGGTCCTGTCGAAGCCCGACACGCTTCGCCTGCTCGCGAACTACGGCAACCAGGAATACATAACCAAGCAGTTGCGCGAGGGAATGAGCCGTGGCCTGCGCGGGCTGGACGAGAAGACGCTCGCGCCGACGTTGCGGAGCCTGCTCAAGCCCGGCCCCGGCCGGGAGGGGCAGGCCGTGGACCTCGTGCTCCTGGTCTACCCCCGGGAGCTCGACCGGGCGCGCGTGATGAGCCTGTTCGCCGAGGCCTTGCACACGGCGGCCAAGAAGCCCGAGCTGGTCGCCGAAGTCAGGGCGACGCTCGCGGACCTCGCCAAGAAGCGAGCGGACGACCTGTCGGTGCTCATCGCGCAGGCCTTGGCCGCCTCGGCCTTCGAGGGTTCGCCCGGCGCGTTCGACGAGGCGGCGGCACGCCTGCTGAAGCAGGCCGAGTCCACGCCGCTGGAGACCCTGGCGGAGGGAACCCGCGCCAACGCGAGGCAGCGGGCCGAGGCAGGCACACGGCTCGGCCTCTGGCTCGTCGCCCGCGACTGCTGGACCCGCGCCGAGGCGCGCAAGACGGGCGACCGCCTTGCCGCCATCGCCCTCGAAGGGGCTCGCCGCCAGGCGGACCCGGTGTGGTCGCTCGCGATGCTCCGCGAGTGGGGTCAGGTCGCGATCGACCGTGGCGACACCGCCGAGTCGGAGCGGCTGTGGGGCCAGATGCTCGAACAGACGCTCGCCGTGCCCGCGACCGGCACCACGCCCGCCCCGGCGGGCGAAAAGTCGAAGACGGGGACCCCCAAGGCCGCAACCCTCGCGATGACCCTCGACCGCTTCGAGCTGGCCGCGCAGGTCGCCAAGGCCGCCGCCCGCCGAGGCCTGTCCGCGCTGTCGCTCCACGCCGTGCACGAAGCCCTGCGAGGCGGGCCGCCCGTCGTGCCGCTCGCCATCAACGAGAACCGCGGCGGCATGGTCATTCAGCGCAACAACAACAACAACGACCAGACCGACACGACCGCACGCACGGTCGAGGAGCGGCTTGCCGACCTCGACATCACCTGGGAACGCCTCCAGGCCCCGCCGGCCGCCGTGTACGAGACCCTGCGCGACGCCGTGCTCCCCGAGTCGCGCCCGGCCGAGATCTTCCTCTACCCGCGCCCCCTCGACCAGAGCGTGAGCCACCCGCGCAGCGTCGCCGGGCAGCTTGCTCGCTGGGCCGTCCGCGCGGACCGCGTCGCCGACCTCAAGAAGCGCATCGACGCCCGGCGCGGCCAGCCGCTGGCCGAGCTCGAGGCCGACGTCCTGACCGCCTTGCTGGGTCTCGCGGCGAGCGACCCCGGGATCTCGGTCCCGGCCCTCGAAGCGCTCGGCGCCCGCCTCAAGAAGGACTCCCTCCAGACGACGGCCGAGCGCGCCTGCCTCGCGGGTCTGCCCGCCCTCGGCGGCGCGAAGACGGGCGCGGCGGCCTTGCCCGTCATCGAACGCGCCGTCGCGAACCTCTCCGGCCGCTCCGGCACCGAACCCCTGGCCGGCCTGCAACTGGCGCTCGCCCAGGCCCACTACGACGCGGGCCAGGCCAACGCCGGACGGAAGAACGTTCAGGAATATCAGGCCGTCCTCATGCGGACGATGCCCAACTACGGCGGCGACTACGGCCTGTACGTCCGCAAGCAGAACCTCCAGAAAGCCGCCGCCGAGTTCGCACGGTTCGGGCAGTGGGCCGACGCACTTGACGTGCTCGGCCAGTTCGTCGACGCGCCGGCCTACCGCGGTGGCGACCCGACGATCGGCAACGTGCTGACGATGCTCGCCCGAGAGCTGAGCAAGGCCCCCGCCGCCGAGCGCTACGAGCGGCTCAAGGCCTGGACGATGCCGGCCCCCAACCGGCAGTCGATCCGCCTGCTGGCCTCGCTCGTCCCGTTGGACGTCCCCCCTGCCCCGTTCGGCTCCTTCCCGACCTCGGCCTTTGACGACGGCGTCGTGAGCACCGCCGGCATGCTCATCGCCGCGGCGCGCGAGGCGGACAAGATCGACGAGCTCGCCCGCGAGGCGCAAGCCTTGGCCGATCGCCGGCTCGAGAACGCCGAGCCGCTCCTGATCCTCGCGCAGATCGCCCGCGAGCTCAGCCCCGCGATGAAGCCCCGCATCAACGCCCGGGTCGCCCAGCTCAAGGAAATGCTCGACAAGCGCCAGGCGGGCCCCGTCCGCTGGTCCGACGTCCTCGTGCTCCGCGCCTGCCTGCGCGACCGCGCCTTGTGGCACCACCCGGCCGAAGAGCTGACGGGCTTGCTCGTCCGGGAGGCCCAGAACAACCAGAACTGGGCCTTCCTCGCGCTCCTCAGGCGCGGCTGGTCGCTCAACCAGGTGGTCCGCTCCGGCGGCTCCTCCACGCTTGCCTCTTCCGAGCCGGGCCTGACCCACTGGCACGCCGCCACGATGGCCAGCGCCGAGCAGCACGCCGGCGGCTTCCCCCCCGCGTGGTGGGCCGAGAGCGAAGGGTACATCCGGCACATCACGGGACAGGGGGACCAGTCGCTCCTGTTCGACCTGCCGCTCACCGGCACGTTCGAGTTCTCCGTCGACGCCTGGAACGGCGGCTGGGCCGAAGGGCACGCCGGCTATGGCGGACTCGTCTTCGAGCCGAACAACCAAGGGGTTTCCAGCGGCGTCTTTCCGTTCGGGCGGAGCGAGCGCGTCAACCTGCCGAGCCACTTCATCGCCGGCGACGAGTTCAACCGGCTGACCGTCCAGGTCGAGCCGGGCGAGGTCCGCTACCTGGTCAACGGCCACCTGTTCTACCGCGACACGGATCCGAGCCCCACGGCCCCCTGGCTGACGATCTTTTGCAGCCGGGAGCGCCAGTCGACCTTCCGCAACCCGACCGTCACGGGCAGCCCGACAATCCCGCGCGAGGTGGCCTTGAGCCACGGCGACCGCCTCGAAGGGTGGTCGGCCGCCTTCTTCGGCCAGTCCCAACCACCGCGCCGATCGCTGTCCGAGGGGGACCCGAAGCGCGAGGTCGTGGCGTCCGAGGCCGTGCTCGACCAGTACGACTGGTCGTCGCGCGACGGCGTGATCCAGTGCCGCCGCACCGAGCCCGGCACCGGCAACCAAGCTGTGGAGAGCCGGCTCTACTACGTGCGCCCCTTGCGCGAAGGGGACAGCCTCTCGTATGAGTTCTACTACGAGCCGGGTGCTGTGATGGTCCACCCCGCGCTTGACCGCCTCACCTTCCTGCTCGAGCCCGAAGGGGTCCGGCTGCACTGGATCACCGACGGCGAGAACGAGTGGACCGGGCTGAAGCCGGGCAACAGCGTGGAAGACGCCTCGCTCCGCCAAGGGACCGACAAGCTGCCGCTCAAAGCCCGCGCGTGGAACGCCGCGAAGGTCGCGATCGTGAAGGGATCGGTGGTCGTCTCGCTCAACGGCGTCGAAGTCGCCCGCCGCGCGCTGGAGCCGAGCAACTCGCGCCAGTTCGGCTTCTTCCACTTCCGCGACCGCACGGCGGCCCAGGCCCGCAACGTCGTGCTGACGGGCTCGTGGGCCAAAGCCCTGCCCGCCGACCTGGCCGCTCGCGACGACGCGGCGACCGCCTCGCGTGGCGACCGGGTCGCCCGGCACGAGCTGCTCGGCGGCGAGGAGACGTTCGCCCGTTCCGCCGCCTCGATCCTGAAGGCCGCGCGTGCGTTGCCACCGGCCCAGCGGTACGAGCGGCTCGCCGCGTGGGTGCTCCCCCAGGACGGACGGCCCGACTACCGGCTCGGCGGCGTGTACACCCCGACCGACGCCGCCCCCCCCGTAGCCACGCCGGGCGTCGAGCCCCCGGACAACCTGGCCGAAGAGCGCCTGCACACCGGCGGTGTGATCGACGCCCCGGCCCTTCAACTCGTGGCCCTGGCCAAACAGCTCGGCAAGCTCGATGCGCTGGCCGCCCAGGTCGAGGCCGACACCAGTGAATGGGAGTCCGTCCGCCACGGCCGGCTCGCGCTGCTCGGCCTGATCCACATCGCCCAGAAGCGCGACGACGACGCGCTGCAAGACCTGGCCCAACTGGCCGTCATGGCCCGCGCCCTCCCGCAGGACGCCCCGGTCTGGCGCCGTTGGCCCGAGCAGCTCGCGCAGTGGGCCGCGCTCGGCCGGCCCAAGCTGCGCCAGGTCCAGAAAGACCTGACGCAGGCCATGGTCGACCACTGGAACTACATGAACGGCCACGGTGTCTGGGTCACGAACCGCGACCAGTGGGGCTTCTTCGTGATGTACTCGATCCGGCGCGGGCAGATGCTCGAAACGCCCCCCGCCCAGCGCGACGAGGGCGAAGCGGCCGTCCAACTGCCGCTCTGGTCGCGCGCCGAGCACGCCACCGCCAAGTCGCGCGCCATGGGCAGCCCCATCCCGCGCTGGTGGTTCGAGAACAACGCCCTCCACCACGGCCAGGGGCACCGCGAAGACTACCTGTACCTGAACGTCCCGATCCAGGGCGACTTCACGGTCGACTATGAGACCCAGGTGTTCGACGCCAACCAGATGCAGATCGCCTACGGCGCTGTGATGACGTTCACCCGGTGGGACCGCAAGGCCACCGACATCACCCAGTTCGGCAAACCCAAGCGCAGCCTGCCGATCGAGCCGCCGCTGAACGATACGAAGTGGGGCGAGTGGTATCCCGTGCGGCTCTCCGTCAAGGACAACACGTACAGCGTTTACGTCCAGGGCCGCAAGGTCTTCGAGGAGCCCTTGATCGGCACCCCCGACCCGTGGCTGGCGATCCACCAGCAGGTCCAGGGAAGCAGCGCGCTGCGCAACTTCCACTTCACGGGCAAGGTGACCGTCCCCGCCTCCATCGCACTCTCGACCCGGCAAGACCTCACCGGCTGGCTGGCCGACTATTACGAGGAACGCGTGGGCGCGGAAAACCCCTCCTGGACCAAGCAGGGCGAGGAGATCGTCGGCCTCAACCTCGGCTCCGACGACCCCCCGACGCACGACCGCTGGGGCAACGAAGACACCTCCAAGCTCGATCAGGCCGCCCGCATCGGCAGCAAGCAAGAGAGCCTCCTCCAGTATCACCGGCCGATGGTTGAAGACGGCGTCATGGATTATGAATTCTTCTACGTCCCCGGCAAGACCCTCGTCCACCCCGCGCTCGACCGCCTGGCGCTCTTGGTGGACCCCGAAGGCATCAAGCTCCACTGGCTGACCGATGGCAAGTACGACCGCACCGGGCTATCTCCGGCCAACGTCGCCGTCGAAGCCAAGAGCCGCCGCGGCCCGTCGCCCTTGCCCTTGAAGCCGAACGCCTGGAACCGCATGAGCCTCGCCCTCAAGGGGAACACACTCACGCTGACCCTCAACGGCGAGTTGGTTTTTGAGCGCTCCCTCGAAGCGACCAACCAGCGCACCTTCGGCTTCTTCCACTACGCCGACGAGACCGAAGCGCGGGTCCGCAACGTCGTCTACCGCGGCGAGTGGCCCAAGCAATTGCCGGCCGAGTTCTACCCCGGCCAAGGGGCCGAGCCGGTCGGCGTGGGGCTGAACCGACAGTAAAAAGCGTCTCGTGGGGTGCACGGACCGCGCCCCACAAGACATGGGCGTCAAAGGCGATTGCGGGGCCATCGCGAGGCGTCCACCGCCGAACGATACCGCGCGCTGGTCGACTCGGTGCGGGAGGTTTTTGGTGTTTTCGGTGTTTCTGGCGAGGGATCCGCGACGATTTGGAGCGGCTAACGGCCGGATTGCGCATGCCACGTCTGAGCCCGGAGCGCGAGCGACGGGAATCCGCATCGCGCACACCCGTCGCTCGCGCTCCGGGCTCAGACCGCTCGTGCTCCCGCCGATGCGCAACGCAACAGTGAGGCGCTCTAGACACCCAACATGCCCGAATACCGCCGCCGTTTCCTCCCCGAGAGCCATGACGACGCCGAATGGCGTCGTACCCACCTGCGGTCGGAGGCCGACGATCGGCCCTGGCAACGAATGCGCCAAATGCGGTGCGGTGGGCCTGGCGCCGGCGCTCCGGCCCACCCTACGAAACTCGCTCGAAGCAAACTCGGAAACGGAATCCCGGCCCATTCCTTTGCACCCTGAGCATCGGCCAACCCACGACCAGTCGCCACCACGCGCCGGACGCTTCAGCGCGGGTGTAACCCGTGCCCGAGCACCCCGACACCGTACATGCTTTTCTTGTCATTTCTCGTAATTTCTTGTATTGCTGTAAGTCCTTGTACCGTACCACAAGTCCCGATTTTTTTGATTCTCGGGCGTGAATGGCTTCTCGAACCGCGGCACCACCCTTCCGCCTGAAGCCGGGAGGCTAATGCCCGGTCGCGCCGGCGGCGGAAACCCGGGGCGTCGACGTTTTGAACCACGCTCGTGCCTCTGCTGTCGCTGGCGGCCTCTGACCCCTTCTCGGGATGTCGCGCCCACTCCGCCGCGCTGAGCGCGCAGCACGACGCGCAGTCCGCTCGGCTGATCGTGCAACTCTCTTCGGCCACGTTCGCTGGTGTTGGGTGAAGCATCTCGACCCCAGCTTTCCCGCAAGAGGATTCCGCGCGCCGCATACAAGTATACAGACGACCACCATAGGACGCACGAGGGGTGACGAATGTTCGGTCGGATTTTGGAATTCTCCGGGGCTGGTTGGACAACAGCCGCAATCCACAGCGGTATGGGAAAGCGTCCAACGGAATTCGGTAAGCGCTCGTCAGTTGGTGCGCTGCGGCAAGCAGTGCGGCCGATCGGCGTCGCAAGTCGCTCCTGCCCTCACCGCAGGCCGGCCCATCACGCTTGAGCCGGTCGTCCGGGCGCGCCGGTGGGGCGGGCGGATGCGTGGCCCTCCCGAGCCGCTTTGGAATCAGGTATACGGATTTCGCGGATTTCCGTCTTGACTGAAAAATCGGTGACGTGTGGGAAGATTTCGGCCACGCACTAAATGTGAGTAGACTGCGAAGCTTGGGACGAGGTCCGCAACTCAAAGCTGCTGCCCGGACTACGCTGTTCGCTTAAGTTTTGTGCCTGGCCACTATCTCCCCGAAGAATTCTCGGGCACTTGTCGTTGGATTACGACGAAGCCTGGATATCAGGTCTTCTGCCTTCGACGCTCGATGATCCCTCCGTCGGACGGAAACACACTCGCTGGCACCCAGTCATTCTGATCGATGAAACCTCCACGGCCACCGAGACGCTCGTTCCGTCCCGCAGGCGCCGCGCCCGCGCGATGCACATCGTCCCCGGTACAGTACAATTGTACACTACCCGTCAAGAGGGGTCACGCGAATTGACTCTGGGTTGCGCGCAACCGCCCGGCGAGGAAGTGGCAAACTGTCCGTAGAGCGCCCGTTGGTTCGTGCGTCGTTACCGGCCCGAGACTGGTGCCGCGGTGCGCCTCGGAATCCTTGAGGAGAGTGGTCGAGTCAAAGTGGGGCCTGCCAAGGCGCGTTGCGTGTCCATTCATTCCCTGTTTCCGGGTGACGGCGATCACCGACTTGCTCACGCAGGGCGTGCCGCTGGAAGATGTCCAGTACCTTGCCGGACACGCGGAACCGAGAACGACCGGGCTTTACGACCGGCGGCAGAAAAAGGTGATGCGGAATATCGTCGAGCGGATTTCGAAATAGCCAGGCCGATGCATTGGTATAAGTGTCGAGAAAATCCCATTCATCGCCGAGCACTCAGTCAGGACTCGTTTTCCTTCGTCTTCTTCTGTCTCTTAGGCTTAGGTTTCTTCTCCAGATTCGCGGTCAGCGGAGCCATTAGAGCCTCGTACATCTCAAACAGATATTCTCCGCGTACCCGATCGCTCCCGAATGGGTTAGAGCGATAGCAGGCATCAACGACGCGGTCCAGTGCCGCGTGCGCCCTCGAAAGGCTTGCCGGCATGGTAAGTGGGTCGTACAGAGCGGCAGGCGACGATCCTGCGTAACTGTCGCGGACATCGAGCACTGCCTGTGCTTTCACTTCCACCGCCGCTTTCTGCTTATCTGTCGGTGATGGCGGCCACGGAAAGTTGTTATAGACCAATTCGTTTGAGTATCTGTAGTCAGATTTGATTCGCCCACACACTATCTTCACCCAAGCCATATGTATGGCGGAGTGCAACACCCCGAAATGGTAAAGCGTGGCATTTTCAATAAATAAACAACTATCGCCTATAATGTTGGTTGGCTCATAGTACGCCATCGGAATATACCGACGCGCTTCGCCTGTGTGCCTTGGTACGAGTATAAAACGTGTGCTTGGCTGGCGGATCTCGCCAAACATCGCCGGTGTCAATGCGAGTTGCCGCGTCGTTGGCCGTGTGCTCGCCTCCCGGAATTCTCGCACACGACGTACCCGTTCGCGAACGTCGGGAAGCGAGCGAATCACGTCGGGTGGTACGTCCTTCAGCCATAGGCACCAACGTCGGATGCCATGGATATACTCTCGGGTGCTCAAAAAAGGACGCATCAGCTCTGCGGCCTTCGGATTGGCAGCGAGGAACGCCGTTTTATCCTCATCGGTAAAGAGGTAATTGCCATCATCGTTCGGCATATTGCCGAAACGTATCGCAGGGACATTACACAAGGGCTGACGGCGGCTTTGGAGGACGGTATTAGTGCCCTCGATTAAGTAGGGATTGATATGCCGGGCCTGGACAATGACAGGATTGTCAGCGTTTTGCTCATAATCCCAGATCAGCTTGCCCGGCCGGTCGTATTGCCCGAACCCTATAATCACGACATGTACATGAGCTGCACCGCGGGCTTCGCTCTGCCAATTAAACGTACGATGAGCGAAATGGATGTGGATATTCGCGGCCCAAAGCGACGGCCAGAGTAAACCGGGCTGTTCGCCCTGCGTTATCGAATTCGTTGAGACGAAAGCCACGCGGATCTGAGAGCCGTTAATATAGGTGGCTGCCCGTGTGTACCAGCAGCAAACGTAATCCAGCTCACCGGAGCGTTGCCCAAAGACATGCTCCATGTCAGCCTGTTGCTCGCGATTGCGGGCCTTCTTTCCAACAAACGGCGGGTTTCCTAAGACATAGGAGCAGTCATCCGCCGGCAGCACTTCTTCCCAGTTGATGCGAAGTGCGTTGGCGTGCCTGATCGTCGCACTCTTTCGCAAGGGCAGCCGGACAAAATATTGCCCGAATGCCGCTGACAGTCTTTGGTTCATCTGGTGGTCAACCAACCACATCGCAACCTCGGCGATCCGTGCCGGGAACTCGTTGATTTCGATGCCAAACATGGCGTCGACATCGACACACGACAAATTGTGTATATCGATCACCTGTTGACCGCCGTGGAGAGCCTTGAGAACGTCAAGTTCTAAGAGGCGAAGTTCGCGGTAAGTCACGACAAGGAAATTGCCGCACCCACACGCGGGATCAAGAAAACGCAGGCCGCCAAGCTTGTCGTGAAAAGCCTTAAGCCGGTTTTTGTTGCCTTTTGCTTTCTCGAAGTCTTCCCTCAGTTCGTTCAGGAAAAGCGATCGCACAACCTTAAGAATGTCACGCTCGCTAGTGTAGTGAGCACCAACTTGCCGACGTTCCTTCGGCTGCATGACGCTCTGAAATAGCGATCCGAAAACAGCAGGGGAAATCTCTGACCAGTCGAAGTGGGTGCAGCGTATCAACTGGTCCCGCATCGTGCGGTTGAACTCGGCGAAGGGCAGTCGCTCTCGAAACAGCTCGCCGTTCACGTGCGGTAGGTCGGCCAAGTCCTCGACCAGGTTTTTCTGCCGCTTGTTCTCCTCGGAATCGAGCACGTGGAAGAAGCGTTCTAGATGAATGCCAAGGTCGGAGCCATCGACGCGTGTGTGGTTTTGTAGATATAAGGAGAATGCATCGCGTTCAAAAATGCCGGTCTTGTCTGCAAAAAGGCAAAAGAGGATTCGCACCAAGAAGCGTTCCAGCTCATGCCCGGCATAGCCACCGTCTTCGAGAGCATCGTGTAAATCACCAAGCAGCTCAACCGCACGGATGTTGATCGGGTCTTCCGGCTCCAGTGAATGTTGCTTGTAGCCGGGAATGAATGCGAAGGCGTCGACGTGTTTATAAAGGTTGGCGATTGAAAACGCGACCGTGTCATCGGCTTCGAGATCGTGCAGTGCAAAACTTGCGAAGTCGGACACGACAATATAACGGGGTATTTCGTCGTCGCGACCAGCGTCCTTTAGACCCCGGATGTATTCCATAGCCTGACTGTTTGCTTTGTCCAGGGACTTGCCACGGCTCTTATGCTCTACGAGGAGTGTGCCGGGCCAAAATAGATCGATAAAGGCCCAGTTGCCGGCGAGATTCTTGACGGGCTCTTCGAAGCTGGCCACTGTCCGACGCTTAACGCCGAATACGCTGAAGAATTCGTTCCAGAAGCTCTGGGCCTCGGAATCCTCGCTTGTTTCGCCGGCCCATTCTTTGGCGAAGGCGTGGGCGTTATGGCGAATTTCATTCCAGGAGAGTGGCATAGGAATCTCAGGCGTTCGGTGGTAGGGAGTGGGAGCAGGCTGGTGTCCAGAAGTGTGATTACTTTACTTAAAAAACTGGCTGAGGCAAGGTGGGATCACGCCATTGGCGGCGATTGTCAAGAGTTGCGATCGGAACGGCTCGGGGTTGAAAAGCTATGCGGCAAAAGGCATCAGACGTGAATGGCACGAGGATAAGCTAACTCGTTTTGTGCGTTCGCATTCCGGCAGACCAGGAAAAGGTGTCAGGAACCGAAACGGTGTGTCAGGAACCGTTACCTCGTTCTTTCTTCGGGCGTCCTCGTGGACGGAGGGTCGATTCGAGACCCAACCGGGCCGCCGTCGCCAACTGCCAGTCGCTCCCGCCCA
>JARLIH010000465.1 GCA_031291845.1 Isosphaeraceae bacterium
ATGCCCACGAAGACGTGGGCATGGCACCCGACACCGTCCCTGCTCAGCCGTTTGAGCCGAAACCGCGAGTCGCGGTGGAGATCAGCGAGAAGTCTCTATCTCTTCCTGAAATTCGCTCGAAAACTTTCGCCGTGTCGGCGGAGGGAAGTCTTTGATGAGTGTTGCTGGGCGGGTTTGAAACCTGCCCCTGCACGGGTTTCGCTGCGTTGTGCTACCAATCACGCCCCGAGGCGGAGCACGAAATCCTCGTCCAATCCCGGAAACGACGCCGGGATGACCGCGGGCACGAGCCCGAGATTGCGGAGTATCGCAGCAACGCCGGCATCGGCGGCCACGGGTTGGGTCAGGACCAGGCCTCCCGGCGGAGCAAGGGCGGGGAGGCGGAGGGCCGTGCTGACGACTGCGCCGAAGTAGTCGAGGTGGTCGTTCAGCGTGGCGACCATCGCCGGTCCATGATGGACGCCGACGCGGATCGGAAAGGCCTCTGCCGCCTCGTCTCCAGCGCGGTGGTCCGTGAGCTCGAGCGCGGCTCGTACGGCGGCGAGGGGGTCGTTGAACGCGGAGACGCTCCCCTCCTGGATGGTCTTGATCAGCGTACCGCCGTGGCGCTTCACGCAGTCGTCGAGCCGGCGAAAGTGCTCGTGGACGAGCGCGAACGCCTTGGCGTCGCCGAGCTCTTCGTAGATGTCGCCGGCCCGGGCGGGCTCGGTGACGAGCAGGGTGACGGTGGCCAGGTTCACCACCTGGCCCGGCGCGAGGACCTCGCCGGGGAAGAGTTCGCGGAAAAGCGCCAGGGCCGAGGCGCGGGCGGCCGTGAAGGCGTCGTCGCGGGCGGCCGTACGCTCGACCCGGACGACGAGCTCGCGGTCGGTGTCGTTCGCGAGCTCGAGGTGCTGCTCGTCCGACCGGAGGGCACGGAGCGGGTCCGTCCCCGGTCCGCGTCCGAGTACGATTTCCCACTGCTTAAGCGGGGCGCCGGGCTCGGCGCGGAAGTCCCACGAGAAGGCGAGCTGGGGACCGCGGACTCGGTAGGAGCCTTCGCCGAGCGCGAGGTCGAGCGCGACCCGTTCGCCCGGTCCGACGCGGACCTGGGCCACGACGTGCGGGGAGTGCGCGGGGCCGCCGATGCAGTATGTCCCGAGCTCGGTCTCGCGCACGTCGGGATGGGCCCGGAAAATCAGCTCGACCGAGTGGGCGAAGTCGAGCTCGTAGTCGAGGCGGCACGCCTCACAGTGACCGTGCTCGCGGAGGGCCCGCAACGTATCGACGACCTGCGACGGGATGCGGCAGACCGGGCAGAGGAGGTCCCACAGCATCAGGAGCGCGCCGTCCTTCGCGCCCAGGAGGCAGGCGGCGGCGACCTGGTCGGGTTCGAGACCCAGCCGGCGCGCCAGCGCGATCGGCCGGATGCGCGCGACCTCCTGGGCCGGCGCGAGTGCGAGGAAGTCGCCGAGGCGTTCGACGGCCGACGGCTCGATCCCATGGCGCCCGAGCGCGGCGAGCCACTGCTCGAGGCGCTGGCGGCGGCGGTCAGAGAGGGCAGGGGGGGCCTCGAAAGGGTCGGCGAGGGCCGTGTCGCCGAGCTTGCCGGTCAAGGCCGCATCGATCCGGCGATAGACCTGGTCCATCGACCGCCTCGCCTGCTTGCCGAGCTTGACGTGGGCCAACGTGCGGCCGAGCAGGCCCCGGGCGGCGACCCGGATGCCGTGCGACAGCGTCGTGCCCCCGTCAGTGCGAGGCGTGAGCTCGACCTGGCTGACGAACCACAAGAACGGCCCCTGGTGAAACTCGCGCAGGACGCCCATGCGGCGGCCCTCGACCCACTCGTACGGGTGCTCGCGCCAGCCGACGGGAATCCCGCTCGTGCGGAACTGGCCGAACCGCTGCACGCCTTCGGAGGCGTCGAACTCGGTCGTGAACCGGACGGCGGGGAGGCCCAGAGCGCGGTTCAGCCGCTCGGTGTTGGAAACGTACGGCCAGAGCTGCCGCGGGCTCGCCTCCAGCTCCCACTGGAAATCAAAGCGGAGCAGGTCGCGGGGCTCACACTGCGGGAGCTTCGGGTGTACGCCGATTCCCGTCGGCTCCCCGCGCAGCAGGCGCTCCACATCGAGGAGCAGTGCCGCGGCGTCGGCGTAGCGCTCCCCGGGCCGCTTCGCCAGCGCCTTGGCGACCACCTGGTCCACGCCGTCGCTCACCGCGGGATTGAGCGTCCGGAGCGCAGGAGGGGGCTCAGACTGGTGCTTGGTGATAACGCCGAGCACCGTGGACGCCTCGAACGGGGGACGGCCGGCGAGCAGGCGAAAGAGGACGGCGCCCAGGGCGTAGACGTCGGCAGGGGGCCCGAGCGCTTCGGTCCCCGCGCTTTGCTCGGGAGCCATATACAAGGGGGTGCCGAGCACGGCCCCCGCCCGGGTGACGTTGAGCGACTCGCTCTCGTCGACGTGCCGGGCCAGCCCGAAGTCCGAAAGCTTGACCCGGGGCGCTTCCTCCGGTGCCTCAGCGCTGTCGACGAGCAAGATGTTCTCGGGCTTGATATCGCGATGGATGATGCCCCGCTCGTGCGCCACGGCCAGGCCCCGGGCGACGTCCGCGACGATCGACAGGGCCACCGCCTCGCTCAACGCGTTGCGCCCGCCAAGCCAGTACGCCAGGCTCGGCCCGGCGACGTACTCGAGCGCCAGGTAATAGATGCCGTTGTCCTCGTTCACCTCGATGAGGTTCGCGACGAACGGGTTGTTGGCCTCGGCCAGCAGGCGGGCCTCCTTGAGGAGCCGCACGAGCGCTTCGGGCCGCTGGGACCACGAGTCGCGCAGCACCTTGAGCGCGACGATCGAGCCGTCAGTGACGTCCTCGGCGCGGTAGACCGCTCCCATTCCCCCTTCACCCAGTTTCTCGCGAAGCTGAAATCGGCCGAGGCGGTCGCCGAGCGCGCGAGGCGCGCCGTCCGCAATGCGCGAGGCTTCCTGGAGCGACTCGCCGCTCGCGATCGTGGCGCTGATGTCCGCGCTCGTGACACCGGCGCCATCGCCCAGGGTCCGATCGACCAGGAGGCCGGCGAGCCTGTGCGCGGCCTGGACCGCCGATGGGCGATCGAGCGGCTCGTCGGCGCAAAACGGGAGGACGAGCCGTTCGATCAGGTCGTCCGGGCTGCCGTCGGTCCAGCCAGACAACAACGCCCCAAGTGCGTAGACGTCCGCCGCAGGGCCGGGGCCGCCGCCGCATCGGCGCTCGGGGGCCAGGAAAACGGGGTCGGGGGGTCGGTCGCGTCCGGCGTCGAGACCGAGTCCCGTCCAGTCGATCTTGGGACCCTCGCGCCCGGCGTAGAGGGCGGCGGGGCACAGGTGCTCGTGTGCAAGCCCGAGCCGGTGTGCCTCGGCGAGGCCCGTCGCCAGATGGTACGCGGCCGCGAGGGCCTGGCGACGGGAAGCGTGACCGGGATAGGTTTCAACCACTTCCAGAACCAGGAACGGCCGAGTTCCTTCCAGCCGAAGGTCGAGGATCTGCCGCGCTGAGGGATGCCTGAGCAGAGCCGCCGTGTGGAGGCGTTTGAACCGCTCGGCGCGGCCCGAGGGGCGAGAGTCGGACAGCGTCACGAGCTCGACCGTCTTCCCGGTGCGGTCTTCGACGGCACGATATCGGACGCCGTCCGGTCCGGCGCCGAGCTGGCTGACGAGCCGGTAGTCGCCGAACGCGACCGACCCATCGTGGGGGCGTTGGGCATCGACTTCGTGAGGGCCTGGAGAGGGGTTTGCCAACGTATGAGGCACGGTGGGGCCACTCGTCGGATGCCGGGGCGACCGGGGGAGGAATACAACCCTATTTTCGAACACGCCGGTATCCCGATGATATCGCAACGGGCGCACTGCGACAGGACTGCTCCGGGGATTCGCGGGGGACAACCCAACGAAATCGAGCACTTGGCACGTGGGCCGCTTATGATCGGAATGGCCGCGGGGTCGATCCCGACTGCGGTCGGGAGCAACACTCAACATGGCGACGCCTGCGCCAAGCAGCGACGACGACGTGAAGCTTGCCACAGAGCTCGGCATCCCAACGAACCCGTTGAAGCGGGTCTTCCGCCGGTTCTCGAACTTCGCGATCTCGTTCTCCACGATCTCCGTCCTGACGGGGACTGTTCTTCTCTACGGTTACGGCCTCAAGTTCGCGGGGCCGGTCGTCAACACCGTCGGCTGGCCGCTGGCGAGCGTGTTGACGCTGTGCGTCGCGGCCTCGATGGCCGAGATCGCCTCGGCGTATCCGACGGCCGGGGGGCTGTACTACTGGGCGCACCGCCTCGGCGACGCGCGGTGGGCCTGGTTCACCGGCTGGCTCAACATGGTCGGCCAGGTCACGATGACCGCGGCCGTCAACTTCGCCGCGGCCATGTACTTGATCGGTGCCGTGACCCGCGGATTCGGTCTGAGCACCGTCCCGATCCTGGGCTGCGCGCCGACGAACTGGTACTTCCAGGTCCTGGTCATGACGGCGATCACGATTCCTCAGGTGATCATCAACGTTTGCAGCGTTCGCCTGGTGCGGGCCTTGAACGACCTGAGCGTCTTCTGGCACGTCTGCGGGGTGCTGCTCATCGTGGTGCTCCTGCTGTCGCTCGGGACGCACCGGAACGGCTGGAGTTTCCTGGTCTCGACCGCAACTCCCGTGACGCCGCTGGAGGCCTCGTCGGCCGACCTGGGCCGAGGGACGACGGATGCCGCGCTCGTGGTGGGCGAGTTCGCATACCCGTCGCCGCTGTTTGGGCTGGTTCCCGGCCTGCGCTCGCTCTACGGCGCGTCCCCGTTCGTGCTGGTGTTTCTGCTCGCGCTGTTGCAGGCGCAGTGGACCTACACGTCCTACGACGCCGCCGCGCACCTTGCCGAAGAAACGGTGGACGCCGGAAGGAGTTCCGCGCTTGGCATTTTCCAATCGGTGGCCGTCTCGGCGGTCGTCGGTTACGTGCTCTTGCTCGTGCTGACACTCTCGATCCCGGGTGGCGACGTCGCCAGCACAGCCAAGCACCCGTATCCGGTGCTCCACATCGTCTCCGAGAACCTGCGCGGTCACCCGCGGCTGGCAGACCTGATCGCCGTCGCGATTGGGGGGGCGATGTGGCTGTGCGGCCTGGCGTCGATCACGTCGATGTCGCGCATGTGGTACGCCGTCGCGCGCGACGACGGCATC
>JARLIH010000466.1 GCA_031291845.1 Isosphaeraceae bacterium
AGCTGGGGGGAGACTTGCTCGTCGGCAACTTCGGCAGCGGGCAGATCGACGTCTTTAACCTCCAGACCGGCGCGTCGCTGGGTGCGCTGACGGCCGCCGGATCCTCAGCGCCGCTGACCGTGCCACGCCTCTGGGCCCTTGCGTTTGGCAACGGTGCGGGGGCGGGGGCCGCGTCGACCTTGTACTTCACGGCCGGGATCAACGGCGAGGTCGACGGGCTCTTCGGCAGCGTCTCGCCAGGTCCCCAGGTCCCCAACGCGGCAACGGTCGGCGACGGCAACCTGTTGACCGGGTCGATTTCGGTCGTGCGCCCGACCTCCGGCCTCACCGTCAACGGCGTCGTCGGGACGTTCCACGACTCCGACACGTTGGCCCCCGCGAGCTTCTTCCGCGCCACGATCCGTTGGGGGGACGGGTCGTTCAGCACCGGCACGGTGTCCGGCGGTAATGGCACGTTCCAGGTCAGCGGGAGCCACACGTATGCGAGGCCGGGCGCGTATGTCATCGGCGTGAAGCTGAGTGATCTTTCGCCGGGCAGCGCGTCCGCCCTCTCGATCGCCGTGGCAATCGCTCCGCAGTCTTCGTCCTCGCTCGCGAGCCTGCCCTCGATCCCCGCTGCGCTGACGGGCTCGCTACCGCAGACGGGATTGACGCCCCCGGCCGTCAAGACCGCGACGGGGACCAGCGTGCTGGCTTTGGCTCCCAAGCCGTCGCGGGTGCTGCCGAACCAGAACCAGGGGAGTTCCCTCCCGCGGTTCTCGGCATCATCGATCTGACGCCGGTCACGCGCCGGGCATGCCGCCTCGCGGGGCAAGCCCGGCGCATGCGCCCATCGCCAAGAGCGCTCGACGAAGCTTACTTTTCCTTGCGCGGTAGTTCCACCGGGAACGTGTTGTCACCGCTTTGAACGTCGTAGGGAATCATCGTGTAGGACAACCGCGGGTCCTTCTTGCTGAGGCTGGGCACGCTGAGCGACACCGTGTTCTGGCCCACGAGCGTTTTGATCGTGTACGAGCCGTCCTTATCGAGCGTTGCCGTTCGCATCACGGCATCGGGGCGCCGGGCGTTCGCGGGGTTGAAGCGGATCTCCCCGCCCGAGAGCGGCTTTCCTTGGTACGTGACCTTGCCGTGGACGGTGGCCTCTTCCTGAGACGACGAGACCGCGGGCGCGCCGTCGCCGCAGCCGAGGGCGAGAAGAACGACGAGCGTGCCGATCGGGGAAACGATGGGACGGGCTCGGATGGAACCGTGCATCGCGTTGATCTCTCCGTAATCGGGGCCGATGCCGCGCATCAATACGTATCCGCCGAGATTGCCTCACCCCCGGCCATCGTGCCAAGCGCCCACCAGACGGCGACGCCGACCGACTGTTTGATCGCCCGGACCGATCCGTCCGCCAAGAGGACATTGACCAGGCCGGAATGCCGGCTGCTGGCCGTGAGCGCTCCGTTGGGCTGCCAGCCGTTCGTGTCGAACTCGCAGCTCCAGGTGTTCGGGGGCATGATGTGACTGTAAAACGTAGAAAGCGGATGGCCGCTGTACCACATGCAGCCGCTGGGCATGTCCTGGTTCGGCGCCGCAATGCTCGCCGCGCTCGAGATGTTTACCGCGCTGCAAGCCGTGTAGTAGGCCTGCGCGGTGGCCGCGTTCGCCGCGGCGTAGTACGCGGCCGAGGGGCGCTGGCTGTCATAGGTGTTCGCCGTGCCGATCCCCTTGACCTTCTCGGAGTAAGCGGCGGTCTGGCTCAATCCGTCCGTGATGCTGGCGAAGGTCGACACCAGGCGGTAGTTCGTGCCTTTCCCGGTGGTGGACGCCACCCCGAAGGGCCCGTTGGTTGCGCCGGTGACGTAAAAGTTCTGGTCGGCCCCGTTGTTGGGGGCATAGTTGCCGTGCCCCTGGGCGTTGCTCAGACGGTCGATATCCGAGGGGCAGAGAAAGACGTTGAGCTTGGCATTCTGCACGGTCGTATTGATCGCCGTGCCGGGGAACGTTCCCGAGATGCCGTCGGCGAAGTTGATCGCGTTGTAGAGTGGCTGTTGCTCCAGATAGCCGAGCATCAGGGCGTTCGACGACCAGTCGTTCCAGTCGTACGTGAGGTCCCCCCACGGGAGCGAGTTCACCGTACTGTGGTAATTGTGCAGAGCGATCCCGATCTGCTTCAAGTTGTTGACGCACTGGGCCCGTCGTGCCGCCTCCCGGGCCGCTTGTACCGCCGGCAGCAGGAGGGCGATCAGGACCGCAATGATCGCGATCACGACCAGCAGCTCGATCAGTGTGAACGCACCTCGCCGGAACCCCAACGCGTGCATCGGCTCAGCCCCCGTTCCGAAAAGAACGTCGCGCTGCTTCCGCCATCATCCATCGGGCGGAAGCGACGGCTATGGTAAAACGTGTGCGCGGATCATATACCAAACTCCATTCGTTGTCCAAGCAGGTCTTGAGGTCGATACCCATATTGTGATGATCCGTGAGATGTCGGTCTGTACACAAAATCCGGCGGTGGCGTCCTCCAGATATCGAGCCGAAATCACACTTCGTTTTCGCGCACCGAAACCTCCACGCGTGCGGCGAGCAGTCATGCGCCGTGTCGCGGCACGGTTCCGACTCCTCGAAGATCAAGGCACACGTCCCGCGCGCCAGGACGATTGCAAAGGTGCGGAGCGTGCCACTCCGATCAGTCCACAAGTGATTCGGCGATCGTCCCGTCGCGCGCGCCGGACCACTCGGCTCGCCGAGCCCGGTGACGGCCGTGGTGGAGGCGAGCCTTGGCGCGTCGTGCCCCGGGCCGATCTTCGCGATCCGCCCGGCGGCCGCGCGCCGACTCCGGCGAACCGACGAGCCGCCCGACCGCCGGCCCTCGCGGCCGGCACGGCTCATCTTCGCTTGGGTACCGCACTGAGAACGTTAGCCTCTCAGACAACCGCCCAGGGCCGCCCTGGCGCTCAGCGACTCTCAGCCTTCTTGATCCGAAACGCGCTCAGCGCGCGGCCACTGGCCGTGACGAGCAGCGGCGTAGCGCCCACTGCGGCACGGGTCCATGCGGTGGCCGGCGTCGTCCCCTGGCCCGAGAGCTGCGCGATGACGCGTCCGCTCGCCAGGTCGACCACGGAGACGGTCCCACCTCGCAAACCGAGCGCTGCCCAGGCGCCGTCGGGCGAGACGGTCAGCGAGTCACAATGCCGGGCTCCGTCCGGGAAGTCGAGCGTCCAGAGGTCTTTGCCGTCCCCGCCCAGGGCGACCAGGGCTCCCTCCGCCTTCACTGCGCCGGCGATGAGCAACACGGCTTGCTTCGACGACCGCCCAGGGGCGACGCGCACCATGTTGGCGTACAACCCCGCGTCGATCGTCTTCAAAGGGTGCCCGTCGCCGGGCGCGAAGACATGGACCTTCCCCTCGGCCGAGGTCGTCACCACCTCGACCTGGCCATCGCCGTCAAGGTCGCCTGCACACACATGCCACACGTTGCCGAGGTCCTCGCGCTTCCAGAGCCGCTTGCCCGAGGCCGAGAAAACGTGGAGGCCGGTCGAGCCGTTATAGCCGACGATCACCTCGTCGGTCCCATCGCCGTCGAGGTCCGCGGCCCAGACGTCGTCGATGCCTTGGCCCCCGGTCTCCTCCCAGAGTTTCGTCCCGTCGCTGCGCGAGGCCAGCACCGACTGACCCCAAGGGCCGAACGTGACGAGCCCCTCCGACGTACGACCCCAGCGCGCGAAGCGGGCCGTCGTCATCGGGCGCTCGCCCGGTCCGCCTCCGGCCTGAAGATGAATCGACTCCCCCTTCGTGCCCGCGGGGTCGATCAGGTCGCAACGTCCCGCCGCTTGGAGCGCGTAAAGCACCTGACCCTTTGCGTCGGCCGCCACGCCCGTATAAGGGCCCTTCACGGTCCAAACGTGCTCCAGGCCTTCCGCCTGGATGACGGTCGCAGGCGCGTCGTGAGGGGACGCCTTCGCGAGCTCCTTCCCTGCGAGCAACGCGTCGAGCTCCTTCCGAAGCGTCGCCTTGATCGATGGGCTGTAGCCCACGTGGACCGATCGCACGATCCCCTTCTTGTCGATCAGGACCAGCAGCGGGATCGCCTGCGCGCCGTAAGCCTGACCGATTTCCCCCTTCGCGTCGAGCGCGACCGTGAAATCGAGCTTCTTCTCCTTGAGAAACTTTCGGATGTCCGCCGGCTCCTCACGCTCATTGATGGCGCAGAAGACCACGCCCTTTTCCTTGTAGTCCCGCGCCACGCCAGCCAGGATCGGCAGCTCCTGCACGCAGGGCCCGCACCAGGTGGCCCAGAAGTCGAGCATGACGACGTGTTCGCCGCGATGGTCCTCGAGCCGAAACTCCCCCTTGTCGAGCAGTTTCAAGCTCACATCGGGCGCCGCCTCTCCCACGAGCGGCGACGGGGCTTCCTCGTCGCCTGCTCGCTCGAACAAACTGTCCACTTTCTGCATGCCCCTCGGCGGCTGGAAGGTGAACGCGTCGCCGTCGAGCTTCTGGTCGATCCGCCAGTCCTTGAATTCCTCGACAGCCTCCATCTTCTGGTTCTTGAACTGCTCGCCGCCGGGCACGTTCGCGAACGCTTTGGAAAGATCGGTCACGGCTTTGCGAACCGTCGGGTCCCCTTCGGCAGACACCCACAGCTCCCAGTCGACCTGCTCCTGGGCGAACTTCAGGTGGTGCGCCTTGGCTCCGTCGAGCATCTCGAGCCCGGCGTACCTGGCGGAGGTGACTCCGTCCATCAACTGCGTGTACGGATCGGCGCCCAAGAACTGACCGATGACGGACGTCTGGAACACGGCTCCCTGAACGATCGGATCGGCGAGGAGCTCCGCCAGCGAGCCCGGCGCAGGGGCCTGGGTGTACTTCCGGAGCGGGTCGACCGCGATGGACAGCGTTTTCCCGTCGCAAACCAGCGTCATGCCCGCCATGCCTCCCGTGCTGCGCGCTGCAAGTCGGTTCGGCCGCTGAACCGCGATCGTCATCGTGGAGCGGTTGGCGATCGGTCCGATCTTCTGTGCCTTTTCCACCGTGACGGCAATCGACTCGGCCTTCTTGAAGAAGTCGGTGGCCCGTCGCAGCACCGATTCCGCCGTCGGTTCGTTGGCCGCTCCCTTTTCCGGCTCGTCGGCCGTTGCCCGGCCGCCGCCGGTTGCCGTGCAGGCAAGGACTGCGAGGCCGTAGAGCCATGCAAGGGCCCTACCGTGGCTCAAGATTGGTCGAGAATCCGCCATGGAACACTCTCCTTCCACGGACAATTCGAGCCGAGGCAGTGACGCAGGCGAAGTGGTCGCCGAGCTGCGAAGGGCCAAACGCCTGGCCGGCCAAGTCGCTCGGCCGCGCTTCATCATCACACCGAACGAATCCGTTCACAAGTCCCCATGTGCGCGTTGACGCAAGATCGTCGTGACCGAACGATGATGAGCGCGGATGCGCCGAGGGCGCCTTGAGTGGAGACCGAAGTCCGTCGCAACGTGTTCGCGACCGTTTTTTTTGGGGCAGCACGAGGTTGCTTGTCGACCACTGCCATGCGAACATATCGTCCATATGCTGCACGCGAAATTAGCATCAAGATTCTCTTAAGTAAATGACGAACGTGACGTCGTGACGGTTTCTTGCAAGACGTATGCAGTCTCCGGGAGTCGTTTCGAGGTCGCTTCAAAGTCTCCGACAAGGCGGTTAACCTATGAATATCGGAGAGTATGCGGCGTTGCTCGAGAACATGCTCCGGCAGGGCCACGTCGTCCCCTTCGCCCGCGGCGTGTTCGTTGGCGCGACGCTCGTTGTGATCATCGTTAAGGTCCTTCACCACAAGCGCCCCGCGGGGTTGATCAAGGAGCTGCGGGACCATGTCGCGCGCCTGTCGGCCGACAACAGGGGGCTGCGGGAAGAAGGCGCTGGGCTTCGCGAGCAAGTGGACGGACTCGGCCGCGAGCGCGACCTTCTGGGTGATCGGGTCAAGGCGCAGGACGGGCGCATCGAGGGTCTCCTGCACCAGACGTCGGAGATCACCGTGGAGTGCGAGCGGCGGTCGGCGGACCTGTTCGACACGACGCACAAGCTCAAGCGCGCGCGGAAGGCGTACCGCAAAGCGCGGGCGCTGGTCGAAGAGTACTCGAAACAGATTGACATCATCTCCAACTCCGACGGCAAGATCTGGACGAAGCCGGTCGACGCGCACGCGGTGCCGTTCCTCCCGTTGTCGGTGAGGCGAACGGCGGTGATCGCGCTCGCGAACCTGAAGGGGGGCGTTGGCAAGACGACGATCGCCGCGAACCTGGGAGCGGTCCTCGCCCGGGACGGGTTGCGAGTGCTCCTGATCGACCTGGACCACCAGGGTTCGCTCACGAACCTCTGCTTGCTGGCGGACGAACGCAAGGAACTGCAGCGGAGCCAGCACTACATCGACGACGTCTTTCTCCATGGCGGGGACCTCGCCGCCCTCAACAAGTGCGTCATTCGGCTCCAGTCACAGACCGGCGCCGGGCAGCTCTACCTCGCGCCGGTGCGCGAGGAGTTCACCGACGTCGAGAACCAGCTCATGACGCGTTGGCACTCGGGCCTGGCGCCCGAAGACGCCCGTTTCCGTCTGCGCCGGGCCCTCCACTCACCCCGACTCCGCGAGCACTTTGACGTCGTGATCATCGACTGTCCGCCGCGGCTGACGACCGGCAGCATCAACGCGCTCGCCGCCAGCGACTACGTGCTGGTTCCCGTGCTCCTGCAAGACACCTCGGCCGAGTCGGTCCCGCGGATCCTTGGTTGGCTCCGGAAGTTCCAATCGACCTCGTGCGCGGAACTCAACGTGCTCGGCGTGGTCGGCAACAAAGCCTTTCCGCGCGAAAAACTGATCGCTCGCGAGCAACTGGTGTGGAACAGGCTGCGCGAGGAGTCCCAACAGGCCTGGGGCGATCACGTTCACCTGTTCGCAGAAGTGATTCGCGAGCATTCCTCCGTGGACGGGCGGTTCGCCGCGCTCGACCCGAAGTACCAGTCGCGTTATGTCAAGCTGGTCACCGAGATCCGCCGGGAGATTCCGCATGCTCGTCTCCAACCTGCAGCAGTTCATCCGCTTGCTGGTGCCTCCGCTGACGGCCTCGGGCATTAACGCGTCGGCCGGCAAGAACGTCACGAGCAGCCTCGAGGCGCTCGCCGCGGCACTCGAGCCGTTTGCGGGCATGAGCACCGACGAGCTCACCGAGTTGCTCCGCGCCGCCGAGGAATACCGCCGGACCGGCGTGCTGCCGGCTTGGGTGTCCAACGGCAAAGCCACTCCCAAGGCCGTGAAAGCCACCAAGGCCCCGAAGCTCTCGCCGGCCGACGCAGTCGCCAAGCTCCGCGATCTGCAGGAGCGTCCCCAGAGTGTCGATTCGGCCGAAATCGAACGCGCGGTGGAGGGCCTGAGCGGGCTCACGCTCAAGGAGCTCCAGGACGTTCAGCGCGGTTTCCTGGGCGTCACGATCGGCAAGACCAAGAACGACGCGCTTGCCGCCCTCCGGAAGAAGATCGACGACGCGCGGGCCAGCCGGGAGCGTGTCCAGGGCATCCTTGCGTATTGAATCATAGGGTGTATGAAATGCACCATCGTGTCGACGGGAGCGAAGATGGTGCATTTCATGCACCCTACGACTAACGAGAGCCGGATTTACGTTCAGGCGAGAGGCCGACGAATCCCGCAAGACGATTGCAAAGTCGCATAGGCAAGGCCGTCAGGAACTTTGGGTGGCACGCCCGTTGCGGGCTCCAGGCATGCCCCCGCGTATACATACAGTCGATCTTGCAATCGTCCTGGCGAGACTCACCGCGTGCTCGCCCCGACGACTTCCTCGCCCTGCGCGCAAGGCGTAAAATCGTCCGAAGTCCGAACCTCCCGGCATCCTGTCCGCTCTTATGGGAAGGCCGGACAATCTCGAAACCTGAATCTTCGGCTAAGGACACGTCATGAGCCACCGTCGGATCATGGATGAAGACGCCGCCGACGTCCTCATCCCTGCCGAATTCTCCCCGGCAGCGCGTACCTCGGCGCGGCCGGTCCCGGGAGGGAGCCGGGAGCTTTTGACGCTCGCGCTGCCGCTCGTGGTCAGCCAGAGCTTCATGACGGTCCAGGTCTTCGTCGACGCCGTCCTGCTCGCGTGGCACGACCCGCGGGAGATGGCCGCGTCGTTCCCGGCGGTGATGTGGTTCTGGCTCCCGTTCGGGCTGCTTCAAGTGGCCGCGGGGTACGTCTCGACGTTCGTCGCCCAGTACACCGGGGCCGGCCGCCTGCAACGGGTCGGGCCGGCCGTCTGGCAGGGGATTCATTTCGCGATCATCGCGGGACTGTTGTTCCTGGTGATTGTCCCGGCCGCCCCTTACCTGATCGCCCTCGGCGGGCACACGCCGGCGCTTCAGGTGCTGGAGGTCGCGTACCTGCGGTGCCTCGGCTTTGCGGCGCTGCCGATGCTGGTGATGGCCGCCGTGAACGGCTTTTTCTCGGGGCGCGGCCAGACCTGGACGGTGCTGGCGATCGAGGCCGCGGGGACGGCCGTGAACGTCGCCCTGGCCTTGGTCCTGATCTTCGGACGGGCCGGCGCTCCGGAACTCGGGATCGTGGGGGCGGGCTGGGCGACCGTGGCCGGGTCGGTCGTCTCGGCCCTACTGGCGGTCGGGCTGCTGCTGCGTCCGAAGTACGCCGCCGAGTTCAACACCCTGCGCGGCTGGCGGCCGGAGCGCGAGCTGTTTGTCCGGTTGCTGAAGTTCGGCGTGCCGGCCGGGTCACAGGTCTTCTTCGACGTGCTGGTCTTCAACCTGTTCGTCCAGTTCGTCGGCCGCCTCGGCGAGGCCCAGGCCGGCGCGACCGCCTTGACCGTGCGTTTGAACATGGTGGCCTTCATGCCCATGCTCGGCATGGCCCAGGCCGTCGCGATCCTGGTCGGCCAGCGCCTCGGCGGCGACCGGCCCGACCTGGCCGAGCGCTCGGCGTATACCGGCCTACGCTGGGTGTTTGGCTATATGAGCCTGGTGGCCGCGTGCTACGTGCTCATCCCCGGCGTGCTCGTCTCGGTCTTCGAGGGGGACCGCGACCCCGCGGGGTTTGCGGCGGTCGCCGCGATGGTCCCGAGCCTCCTGGCGTGCGCAGCGCTCTATTCGCTGGCCGACTCGGTCAACGTCACCTTCTCGTTTGCGCTCCGGGGGGCCGGGGACACGCGCTTCGTCTCGCTGCTGACCTTCGCCCTGGCCTGGCCGACGATGGTCGTTCCAACCTACCTGCTGGTGCGGGTGGGCGGCAGCATCACCTGGGCGTGGGGGTTCGCGACGTTCTACATTCTGGCCATGGCCGTCTGCTTCGGCTGGCGTTTCCGCTCGGGGAAGTGGAAGAGCATGCGCGTGATCGAGGCCGCGCCCCGGTCGGAATGAGCGAGTCAAGGGCGCCGTCCGGGTAACCGTGCGTTGGCCGGCGCCCCCACGCGCTCGATTGCCCCGTTGTGCATTCCCATGGTAGTCTCGTGTGTGCTCCGAGGAATGGAGCCGCCGTAACGCGGAAATGAGGTTCCGCCATCGGAACTGCTGGTCCCGACTAAGGGACTTGGTTTGAGAACGCTCCAGCCGATTGCGAGCGCGCGGCGAGCGACGTCGAAGGGGCATCAACGATGACACGGCGATCGATCGTGGCGCTGTTCGGCCTGACCGTGCTGGCGCTGACGCACATGGCCTCCGCGGCCGATGACAAGACGGCGGAGGCCTTGCTGAAGGAAAGGGGGCTCCGCCGCTCGGGAACGACCTACATCATCGCGCTCGAGGCCCAGCTCCAGAAACGGCTGGACGCGGCCAAGGACGGCTTCAAGAAACTCACGTTCGCGCAACGGCAGCAGAAGATGTTCGAACAAGGCGCCATCGACAGCAAGGCGATGATGCGCGAGCTCACGCAGCAGCGGATGCTGCTCAACCGCCAGCTTGCGCTGACGAACACGACCGAGGACCACAACCGCGTCGTCGCGATGCTGAACGAGGTGACCGACCAGCTCAGCCTGCTCAACCAAGAAGCCAACGATCCCGAGGCCAGGAAGAAAGTCGCCGCGCAGGTCGCCGAACAGCGCGAGGCCTTCATGCAGAGCGTCCTCGACGCCCGCCAGGTCGCCGACGAGGCGACCGCCGCCTACGCCAAGCTGGCCGAGGATGCCGAGGTCCGCGACGCCCTCGCAGCGCTCAACCAGAAGACCAAGGCGAAGCTCACGCTCGGCCCGACGAAGACCTTCCTCGCGAACATCAAGGTGCTCGAGAAGGTGGAGGCGTCGGTCCTGTCTGAAGACGTGACGCTCCGTGACGGCGGCGGGGTGTTCCTCGTCGACGTGACCTTCAACGGCAAGGTCACCAAGGAGATGATTCTCGACACCGGCGCTTCGATCGTGAGCATCACCTCTGAGCTCGCCCAGCAGATCGGGCTGAAGCCGACCAAGGAGACCCCGACGATCAAGGTCCAGATCGCCGACGGCTCCGTGGTTGAGGCGAAGCTGATGACGATCCCCTCGATCCGCGTCGGCAAGTTCACCATCCAGAACGTCCAGTGCTCCGTCGCGCCGGCCGATCGTCAGGACTCGCCGCTTCTCCTGGGCGGGAGCTTCCTCAAGCATTTCGTGTATCACGTCAAACCTGACGCGGGCAAGCTGATCCTGACCAAGGTCGACACTCCCGACGACTCGTCCGCCCCCGCCCCGCGCGGCAAGGCGGCAAGCAAGTCATCGCGCCGAGCCACCGGAAAAGCGGCCGCCGGAACGGACGAGCCCCGCGCGCCGGATGCGAATCGCTAGGACAATGGCGCGAGCGTCGTTGTCTTAAAAGGGTTATCCGCAGATATCCGCTCCTGGCCTCGTCTCCGTAGGGCCGGCAATGACCGGTCCTACAAACCTTTGTCTTGGACGTCGCCCAAGCGATTCCGATCAGCCGCCCCGCGCCCCTCTCGACTCGCTTCCTAAATAAGCGGGCTTGCGCCCCGGGGCTCTTGTGCCGGAGAAACACGATAGTCAAAATAGGTAACCTGTTGTGTCATCCTTGGCAACACATCACCAGCAAGGGAGTGCACACGGAGCGATCCTGATGACTCCCCCTGTTTGGAGCGTACAGCACCGCGTGTCCCTGTTTGGAAACCGCTCTCAGCGTAATCGAGCCGGATTGCGGAATTCCGTTCCTCAGCTCGAAGCGTTGGAGGATCGGGCCTTGCTCAGCGTGCTGACGGTCACTTCGACGGCCGACCACGGGCGGGGATCGCTCCGCGCGGTGGTCGGCCGGGCCAAGGACGGCAGCACGATCCGCTTCGCCCGCCGGCTCGACGGCGCGACCATCACGCTGACCACCGGCCCGATCGACATCGCGAAGAGCCTGTCGATCGTGGGGCCAGCCACGAACGGGCCGGCGATCAGCGGCGGCGGCCGGAGCCAGGTTTTCGTCATCACGGGCGGCAGTGTCAACCTGAGCGGGTTGACGATCGAGGACGGGAACGCCCCGAACGGGGGAGGCGGCATCCTCGACGAGGCGAGCGTGCTGACGATCAACGGCGTTGTGTTCGAGGGGAATGTCGCAGGCGGCGGCGGTCAGCCGTCGGTCGGAGGGGGCGCGATCGACGCGACCGGGGGCGCCCTCACGATCACGAACTCGGTCTTCGAGGGCAATCGCGTCCAGGGAACCGACGCGGCCAAGATCACCGTCCCGCCGGTTATCGGAACGGGAACCACGCCGATCAAACTCCAGGTTCCCGGCGGCAGCGCCTCAGGAGGGGCGATCGCCCTGACCGGCGGGACCCTCAGCGTCGGCCAGAGCCAGTTCCTCTCTAACGTGGTGCAGGGCGGAGTGGGAGAGATTGGCACTTCCCTGATTACGGGGGGCGCTGGGGGCATCGGCGAGGGGGGAGCCATCTCCATTGACCCGAGCCCCGTGGGAGCGCTCGGAGCCGTCACCATCACCGGCTCCACGTTCCGCGGCAATGTTGCCCTCGGCGGTGTGGGCGGCTTCGGACAAGACGGCGGCGCGGCCCAGGGGGGCGCACTCGAGGTGAGCGCCGATGCGACCAAGCTGCTGAACGTCAGCCTCTCGGGCGACCAGTTCCTGTCCAATACCGCCACGAGCGGGGCCGGCGGCGGCGGGGTCAACACGCTGGAAGGGGGCACCGGCAGCGGCGGCCTGGCTGCCGGCGGCGCTATCTCCATCAACGCCGGGTCGTCGATCAGCGCTCGATTCGCCATCAACACCACGGCGTTCTCGGGCAACCTCGCGACCGGCGGACTCGGCGGTCCCGCACTGTCGGCGGGCTACGGCGGGACTGCGCAGGGGGGCGCGATCTGGCAAGAAGCCGCGACCTCATCCGCGACGTCCTTCGCGCTCGTGTCCGACACGTTTGGAGGCAACCAGGCGATCGGCGGCCTCGGCGGCGTGGGCTCGGCCGTCGGTGGCGGCGGCGGAACGGCCGAGGGGGGGGCCGTTTGGCAGGACGCGGACCTGGCCGCCGTGCCCACGTTCTTCGTGTCGGCGGATACCTTCAACGCCAACTCCGCGCAAGGAGGGCCTGGTCACACCAGCGGCATCGGCGTGTTCGGAGGCGCGGCTGGATCTGCCTTCGGAGGGGCGATCGAAGCGACGGCCAGACAAGCAAGCAGCCCCTCCTTCATCGTGCAGACGAGCGTCTTCACCTCCAACATCGCCCAGGGCGGCGTCGGCGGTACCGGTGGCGGTAAGCCCGAGGGGTTCTTTGGACCGGGAGGACAAGGCGGCCTCGGCGGCGGTGCCCAGGGGGGTGCCCTCGACGAAGATGCGGGCAACTCCGCGTCGGCCGTCTTCACAATCGCCAGCGACGTCGTCACGTCCAACCAGGCGAACGGCGGCGCGGGGGGAGTCGGCGGCGCTGCCCCGGACGCCGGCGGCCAAGGGGGTATCGGCGGCTTCGGCGGCGCGGGTGGGATCGCCCTCATCGGGTCGAATGAAGCGCGCGCTGTGGTCAACATCACCTTCACCAGCGTCGGCGACAACCAGGCGAACGGCGGCGCAGGGGGCCACGGGGCGGTCGGAGCCATTGGCGGCGTCGGCGGTAAGAGCGGAGCAAGCTTCGGCGGCGGGATCCTGATCTCCGGCGGCCAGCCGCCGTTCGGCACGGAAACGATTACCCTCGCCTCGGTCACGGTGGGCAACAACCAGGCGAACGCCGGCACGGGGGGCGACGGGGGGGTGGGCACCGACGGCCTCGGCGGCGACGCCGGCAATGGCGCGGACAGTTTCGGCGGCGGACTCTACGTCCAGTTCGGCGGTACACTCCAGCTCTTCCAGAGCACGATCAACACCAACTTCGCCGTGGCCGGTATGGGGGGCCGACCCGGCATCGGCACGGGCGGCGAGGGGCAACCCGGCACCGAAGGAACGAGCACCGGCGGCGGCGTCTACATCGCCGTGGCGGGGACGGCCACCAAGTCGCCCGACACTGTGATCTTGAACAACAGCGCCCAGACGGACCCGGACGTCCACGGGACCTTTACAACCTCGTAATCGACACGTCGCAGATGCGAGTCGTTGCGGCCCGACGCTTCAACGGCGGGTCGAGACCGGGGTGGCATGCGCGGAAGGACTCCGGGCGTGCCGCCCCGCGGGGGCGGTGGGCAATGCCCATCCCCCCATGAGACCGCCGATCAGCCGCCGATCAGGTCCCGATAGAAGTCGATCGTCCACCGGGCAATGCTCGTCCAACTGAAGAACTGCTCGACCCGTTGACGGGACCGTATGCCCATGCGCCTCAGGGTCTCGGGATCATCCAGCAATTCGTTGATCCCCGCGGCGAGGTCGCGCGAGAACTGCTCGGGATCGCTCGGCTCCTGATCGTTCGGCCCCCTGGGCACGAAGGGGACGAGGAGCCCCGTCTCCCCAGGGATCACCACCTCCTTGATTCCCCCGACCGCCGAGGCGACCACGGGGGTCCCGCACGCCATCGCCTCGAGGTTGATGATCCCGAACGGCTCGTAGACCGACGGGCAGACGAAGAGCGTCGCGTGCGTGTTCAGCACGATGATCTCTTCCTTGGAGAGGATCTTGGCGATCCAGATGATCGGGTTCGCCGTCTCGAGCCGCGCCCCCTCCACGCACTCCGCCATCTCGCGCCCGATTTCCTCCGTGTCCGGGGCCCCTGCGCACAGCACGACCTGGACACCGGGACGGATATGTTTGATCGCATTGACCAGGTGAATGATCCCCTTCTGACGCGTGATCCGGCCGACGAACAGGATAAACGGATGGTCGGGGTCGATCCCGTGGCGGGCCAGCACGGCGGGGTCGTGCGTCGGCCGGTACTGGTCGAGGTCGATCCCGTTGTGAATCACGCGGATGTTCTTGTAGGGGACGCCATAGAGTGAGTGCACGTCTTCGCGCATGGCCTCGGAGACCGCGACGACTCCGTCGGCGTTCTCGTAGGCCGTCCGTTCGACCCAGGAGCTCGCGCGGTAGGCGGTGCCGAGCTGCTCGACTTTCCATGGGCGGTGCGGTTCGAGCGAGTGCGTGGTGAGCACCAGGCGCGCCCCGGTGAGCTGCTTGACCAGGCACCCGGCCAGGTGCGAGTACCAGGTGTGGCAATGAACGATGTCGACGTCAGCCAGCATGCCCGCCATCACCAGGTCGCGCAGCATCGTGTTCAGGAACTTCCCGTGGCGCGGGTCGCCGGCCGGCATCGGAAGCTGGGGATCGACCCCCCGGACGGTCACGTTGCCGTCCCGAATGTCCTGCTGGCCGAAGCAGACCACCTCGATCGCGTTCCGGCCGTCGTCCACGCGGGCGAGCTCGCGGGTGAGGTACTCGACGTGAACCCCGGCCCCTCCGTAAATGTGGGGCGGGTATTCGTTGGTCAGGATCGCAATGCGCATCGCCGAGCTCTCAGTTCGTGGATCGCCGCCCCGCCGGGGCCTCGTTGCTTCATCGTGGCCGATCTTCGCCTAACCCATGGCCCCGAGCAAGACGGCCGACGGTCGCGCGAACTCGATCGCGAGCTCCCGCCCGGCCCTCAGCACGCGCGGGGGCATTGGGTCGGGGGCGAACGCCGGATCTTCCGTGGTCATGACGACCTCCCACCCTTGATCCCTCTCGCCAAGCAGCCCCGCGAGGCGGACGAGCCCCGTCCCTCGCAGCCGAACGACCCAGGCCAGGGGACGGCCTACGTCCCCCTCGTGTTTCAGCAGCAGGGAATCCTCGCCGATCGCCACGGCCCGGCACGATCCGCATTGGTTGGAGCGCAACACCGGCTCGACGTGCCGGAGCGCCAGGAGCGCGCGGTAAAGGCGCAGGGTCGAGGCGTGCGGCTCGCGGTCGCATTCGGACCAGTCGAGCTTGCACGCCAGGAACGTCGCCTCGGCCTGGGGATCGGGGATTTGCCGGTCGGCGAACGCGGCATAGTGGCGGAACTCGCGCCGGCGTCCCTCGCGCACCTGGTGGCCCAGCGCGTCCTCATGGTCGGTGAAAAAGCGGAAGGGCGTGCCTGCGGCCCACTCCTGACCCATGAACAACAAAGGCGTTGCCGCCGAGCCGAGCAAGAGCGCCGTAGCGGCCCGGAAGACGGCGAGGTCCACTTGGTGGTTCAGGCGCTCGCCCAGAGCGCGGTTGCCGATCCGGTCGTGGTTCTGGATGTTGAAGATGAACCGTCGCGGGGGAATTCCCGCCGGGTCGGTGCCGCGCTGGTATCCCCGGTGGATCGAGTACGCGCCGCAGAAGAGCCAGCCCTGGCTCAACGTCGTCGCCAGGTTCGCGAGGCTGCCCCGGAAGTCGCGGAACACCCCTTCGTGGTCCCCGACCAGGAAACGGCGGAGCTCGTGGTGGAAGTCGTCCGACCACACGCCGTCGAGACCGCAACCCTGCTCCTCCGGCGGATGCAGCATCCACGCGAGATTGCGGGGGTCTTCGGCGATCAGATGCAACAAACGGGCGGGCGCTGTGGCGCGCACCTGGCTCGAGAGCTCGGCGAGCAGATGCCGCGGGCTGGTGTCGATCAGGTGGTGGGTGGCGTCCAGGCGCAGGCCGTCCATGTGATACTCGTGGATCCAGCACAGCGCATTTTCGACGAAGAACGCACGCACCATCGCGCTGTACGGGCCGTCGAGGTTGACGGCAGGGCCCCAGGGACTCGCGTGAGTTGCCGAGAAATAGAACGGGCTGTACTGGCCGAGGTAGTTGCCGTCGGGACCAAAGTGGTTGTACACGACGTCGAGCAGGACCGCGAGGCCGAGCCGGTGTGCCTCGTCCACCAGGCGCCGGAGGTCGTCGGGGCGGCCGTAGCAACGCGCCGGGGCGAACAGGTCGACCCCGTCGTAGCCCCACCCGCGGCGGCCGGGGAAGTCGGCCACCGGCATCAGCTCGACGGCCGTGGCGCCGAGGTCCGCGATATGGCGTAGCCGTGCCGCGGCCGCGGCATAGGTCCCCTCCGGCGTGAACGTGCCGACGTGCAGCTCGTAAATCACGAGCGACTCCGGACGAACGCCGCGCCAGCCGGCGTCGGTCCAGGCGAACACGCTCGGGTCGATCACCTCGGACGGCCCGTGCACGCCGAGCGGCTGGAACCTTGACGCGGGGTCCGGAAACGGCCCGCGCCCGTCCACGAGGTAACGGTAGCGGTCCCCCACGCGGACATCCGGTGAATGGCCGGCGAACATGCCGTCCGCCGACTTCTCCAGCGCGATGGGTGACCGCCGGCCCTCAACGACAACCTCCACCGCCGACCCCGCCGGGGCCCAGACACGGAAGCGGACCCCGTCTCCGTCGACGACCGCTCCGAGCGACGCACACCACGCCCCGTCGGATGCGCTCATTGAGCCTGTCCCGAGTCGCGCCAGCGGAGCGCGATCATCGCCAGGGGGGGCAGCGTCAGGTTGAGCGACTGCGGCTGCCCGTGGAAGTAGACCGGCGCGGCCCAGGCGCCGCCGATGTTCCCCTGGCCGCTGCCGCCGTACAGCGTCGAGTCACCGTTCAGGATCTCCTCCCAATGGCCGCCCCGGGGCACGCCGATCCGATAGTTGGTCCGCGGGACCGGCGTGTAATTGGCGACGATGAGGATCAGGGTGTCGGTCGAGCGCCCCTTGCGGATCAGGCTGACCACGCTCTGCGCGGCGTCGCCGCAATCGACCCAGGCGAACCCCGACGGCTGGCAGTCCAGCTCGTGCAGCGCGGGCTCCGCGCGATACACCGTGTTCAGGTCGCGTACCCACCGGCGCAGCCCGCGGTGGAGCGGCTGATCCCGCAGGTGCCAGTCCAGGCTCGAGTCGTGGTTCCACTCGCGCCACTGGCCGAACTCGTCCCCCATGAACAGCAGCTTCTTGCCGGGTTGTGCGTACTGCGTGCCGAACAGCAGCCTCAGGTTGGCGAACTTGCGCCAGTCGTCCCCCGGCATCTTGGCCAGCAGCGAGCCCTTGCCGTGGACGACCTCGTCGTGCGACAGCGGCAGCACGAAGTTCTCCGAGAACGCATAGAGCCCGCGGAACGTCAGCGCGTTCTGGTGGTATTTGCGATAGATGGGATCCTTGGACATGTATTCCAGCATATCGTGCATCCAGCCCATGTCCCACTTGAGGTCGAAGCCCAGCCCGCCGACGTTTGACGGCCGAGAGACCATGGGCCAGGCCGTCGATTCCTCGGCCACGGTCAAGACGCCGGGGAATTCCGCGTGGACCCGCTCGTTGAAGCGCCGGAGGAACTGTACGGCCTCCAGGTTCTCACGCCCGCCGAACTCGTTGGGCGTCCACTGGCCGGGCTTACGGGAATAGTCGAGATAGAGCATCGACGCCACTGCGTCGACGCGCAGGCCGTCGACGTGGTACTTGTCCAGCCAGAAAAGAGCGTTGCTGATCAGGAAGTTGGCCACCTCGGGGCGTCCGTGGTCGAACGTGTAGGTGTTCCAGTCCGGGTGGACCATTCGAAGAGGATCGCCGGGCTCGTAGAGGTGGGTCCCGTCGAAGTTGGCCAGTCCGTGGGGGTCGCTCGGGAAATGGGCCGGGACCCAGTCGAGGATCACGCCGATCCCGCGCTGATGGAGCGTGTCGACCAGCGCTGCGAAGTCGTCGGGCGTGCCGAACCGGCTCGTGGGGGCGTAGAAGCCGGTCGGCTGGTAGCCCCAAGAGCCGTCGAACGGGTGTTCGGCGATCGGCATCAGCTCGACGTGCGTGAAGCCCATCTCGGCTGCGTAGTCGGCCAGCTTCGGCGCGACCTCGCGATAGGTCAGCCAGCGCCCCCCCTCCTCGGGCACGCGCATCCAAGAGCCGAGGTGAACCTCGTAAATCGCGATCGGCGCCCCCAGGCTGTTCGATCCCCGGCGGTTCGCCATCCACGCGCTGTCGGTCCAGGCGAAATCGGACACATTCCAGACTTTCGAGGCGGTATCGGGCCGGATCTGTGCGGCGAAGCCGTAGGGGTCGGCTTTCTCGATCCTCGCCCCGCCGCGCCCGACGACGGAATAGCGATACGACGCCCCCTGGCCGACTCCGGGTACGAATCGCTCCCAGAGCCCCGCACGCCCGCGCGGTGTCATCGGGTGGGCCTGCGGGTCCCAGCCGTTGAAGTCGCCGACGATCGACAGGGCCGACGCGTTCGGCGCCCAGACCGCGAAGGCGGTGCCCGTCGCCCCGTCGTGCTCGGCGCTGTGGGCGCCCAGCTTCTCGTACGAGCGGTAATGCGTTCCCTCGGTCAGGAGATGCAGGTCAAAGTCGGTGATCAGCGACGAGATCACGTGGCGCGTCGCGGGCTCGGGCTCCGCGGTCCGACTCGGCTCGGCCGGCAAGTGCTCGTTGCGCTGCTGCTCGATGAGCGAGAGCACCCCCTGGAGCGGGATGCCGACCCAGTCGGGCCGGTTGTTCAGCTCGTAGAGCAGCTCGTACAGGGCCTTGTCGAGCGTGAACGATTCCAGCAAGAGCGACAGGTCGGCCCGGTCGGCCGGCAGGAACGACGCACCCGAGGCGGCCGCCAGGTATGTCTTCAGGAAGGTCGCCGAGGTCCACGTCTGCCAGGCCCTCGCCCACGGGGTCAACCGTTCGAAATCCCCGGGGCGATCGCTGCTGAACTTGAAGAGCGCGGCGAACGCGGCGTAGTCGAATGACCGCAGCATCCCGACTACGTCCTTGACCGGCGACTGCTTCTCCAGGCGGCTGGCCAAGGGCTTCGCCGGCTCCCCCTCGAAGTCGAGGAGTACGAAGTCGTCTCCGGTCCGCAAGACCTGGCCGAGGTGGTAGTCGCCGTGGACCCGGGTCTTGGATGCCGAAACCGCCGACTTGGGGAGCCGGTCGAGCGTCTTGAGTAGTTCGGGCGTCCCGTCGAGTGCCTGCCGGGCGCGGGCGGAAACCGGCTCCGGGAGGCGGTCGATGGTCGCCCTCAGGACGTCGAGGGTGTGGGAGGCCTGGTCGCGGACCTCCTGGGCCAAGTCCCGCAGGTCGGCGGCCGAGAGCGGCTTCGGAGCGAATGCGGGATCGTCCTCGTCGCTCGCCAGCGCGACGTGCAGCTCAGCCGTGCGCTGGCCGAGCTTCGCCGCGGCCTGGAGGTAGCTGCCGACGAACTTCGGCACGTCGGCGGGGACCTCGGCCGCCGCCAGGTCGAGCAGCGACCGCCCCTCGACCGGCTCCGGCGGCTTCGCCCCGGGGCGGAGGTCGACCCGTTCGTAGTAGCCTTTCAGCTCGTGCAAGGCGTGGTCCCAGCCGGTCCCTTCGTTGCGGACCAGCTCCTGCAAGATGGCCAGCACGATCGGCTCGCCCCCCGACCGGTGGTACTTGAGCGAGCCCGCGGGCTTCGGCAACCGGTCAAACCGGCTCCGCTCCGCCAGGAACCGGCCGATCTCCAGGTCCGGATTGATGCCCGGCTCGAGGCGGCGGAACAGCTTCATGATCAGGCGATCGCCATACAAGACGGCCGAATTGCTCTGCTCGGCCGTCCCCCGTGCGACCGGTAACGGCGCATCGGCGGGCCCTCGGAGGTCCGCGAAGAACCGCGTCGGCGCTCCCCGGATCGTGCCCATTCCGGTCCGGATCGTGCGGCTGCCGCCGATCATGTCCAGGATCGCCTCGCACGCGTTCGGCACGGCCAGGGCGTCGAACACGACCTCCTCGCCGGCCCGCCCCGCAACGCGCACGATGATCCGCGCGGGTCCCTCGCGCGACAGCCGCTCCGCCTCCGCCCCGGTAGCGAGCCCGAGCGGCAGGAAGTACAGCTCGGGCTCCCCCTCACGGTACGTGACGTTGGCGAACGCCAGCCGCGTCGAGCCGGGAAGCGCGTCCGGCGCCGTCGCGTCGACCAGGCGCACCGTCGCCACGTCGCGCGCCTTGCCGGCAAACCAGCGCTGTCTTTGCAGGAAAGGCGCGAGCTCCCGCTCCACGCGGGCCCGTCCTTCCGCGTCCATGTGCCCGCTCCACGGATCCGCGGCTCGACTCACGGTCATCGCGCTGCGACCTTCCTTCCTCAATCACATAAAATAGTCGAAATCACGCTCGGTCTTGACCCACCGCCGGATCCGAAAGATGTGGGCCGGGCACGCCTGGGGGTCGAGCATGACGAAGTTCGTCTCGCCGTACCACAGGTAGCGGGCCTCGCTGATGAGGTCGTGCACCTGGTACGACACCTCGGGGCCCGAGCCGAGCCCCAGCTCGTGGATCGGCAGCCGCACCCAGCCCGACTGCACGTGGAACGGGTCGAGGTTCACAACGACGACGATGATGTTCGACAGGTCGGCCGTCGCCTTGCCGTAGACGATCATCTGCTCGTTGTCGACGTGGTGGAACCGCAGGTTCCGGTCGAAGTGGAGCGCGGGGTTCTCGCGGCGGATGGCGTTGATGCGCGCGACGAAGGTACGCAAGCTGTCGTGGCGGTCGACGTCCCAGTGGCGGACCTGGTACTTCTCGGAATCGAGGTACTCCTCCGAGCCCGGCTTCCACGGCGTCCCGACGCACTGCTCGAACGGAGGGCCGTAGATGCCGTACGTCGCCCCGAGCGTGGCGGCGAGCACCAGGCGAATCTGGAACGCTGGCCGGCCGCCGACCTGGAGGAACTCGTGCAGGATGTCGGGCGTGTTCGCGAACAGGTTCGGCCGCATGTAGTCGACCGTTTCGGTCTGCGTCAGCTCGGTGAAGTACTCGGTGAGCGACCCCTTCGTGTTTCGCCAGGTGAAGTAACTATATGATTGCGAATAGCCCCCCTTGGCCAGCCGGTGCATGACCTTGGGCCGCGTGAACGCCTCGGCCAGGAAGATCGCGTCGGGGTGTCGGTCCCACACCTCGCGGATGACCCAGTCCCAGAAGCGGAACGGCTTCGTGTGCGGGTTGTCCACCCGGAAGATCGACACCCCGCGCTCAACCCAGAACAGGAACACGTCGCGCAGCTCGGCCCGGAGGGCCTCCCAGTCGTCGTTCTCGAAGTCGATCGGGTAAATGTCCTGGTATTTCTTGGGCGGGTTCTCGGCATACTTGATCGTCCCGTCGGGCCGGTGCCGGAACCACTGCGGGTGCTCGCGCACATAGGGGTGGTCGGGCGAGCACTGGAACGCGATATCGAGTGCGATTTCCAACCCGTGCCGTTTGGCCGCAGCCACCAGGCGGTCGAAGTCTTCGAGCGTGCCGAGCTCCGGGTGGACTGCCGTGTGTCCCCCCTCCGGCCCGCCGATCGCCCAGGGGCTGCCAGGGTCCGCCGGCGCCGGGGTCAAGCTGTTGTTCGGGCCCTTACGAAACGCCCGGCCGATCGGGTGGATCGGCGGCAGGTAGAGCACGTTGAAGCCCATTCCCGCGACGTACGACAGCCGGCTCTCGGTGTCCCGGAACGTGCCGTGCCGGCCCGGCTCCTGAGCGGCCGAGCGAGGGAACATCTCGTACCAGGCCCCGAACCGCGCCCGCTCCCGCTCGACCATGATCTCCAGGTTCCGGTCATAGACCTGCGCCCGGCTCCGGTCGGGGTAGCGCGTCATGATCGCGGCGAGCTCCGGGTCGAGCGCCGCCGCCACTCGCAACGCTTGATCCTCACTACCCCCCAGGACCTCCGCGCGCTGGCGCAGCCAGTCGGCGTCGCTCGCCGCGGCCCGCACGGCCGCGCCCCGGACGAGCACGCTACCTTCTAGCAACTCGCTCGCCACATCCTGCCCGGCCGCCGATTTCTTGCCGATCTCCTTGAACCACGTGGCGAACCAGTCGACCCAGGCCTCCACCGTGTACTGGAAGCGTCCCATCCGATCGACGGTAAATGCGCCGGTCCAGCGATCGTTGACCAGCGGGGTCAGCGGTGCCTCGAACCATTCCGGGGCGCCGAGCGGGCGGTACTTGACGACCGCGGCGAGGCTGTCGTGCCCGTCGGTGAAGATGTCGGCCGAAACGGCCACCTCCTCCCCCACGGTCCGCTTGATCGGGAAGCGCCCGCCGTCGATCTCCGGCTCGACCCCTTCGATGATCACCCGCGACGGGGCGGGCCGGGACACAGCCTTCGCCCCCTTCGTGACTTCCGACGCCATGGAATCTACCCTAAGGTTCGTTGTCGATCGGCCCGCTGCCGACCGGGCATGGTAGCCCAACATCCGATCCCGAGACACCCCCCGCGCGGGCGATTCAGTCCGCACGGAACAGCCGGAGAAGACCGTCGCGAGCCCGATCGAGGAGCGCCGGCGGGTCCGGCCACTGCTCAAGGACGATGCACCCGCAGAACCCGCGCCGTTTGAGCCGGATCACGAGCCCTTCGACCCCCGAGGGGTCCTCGCCGGCCGGTCCGGAGAACATCGGCAGATGGCTGTCCCGGTCGCCACGGTTCTCGTGCGCATGAAGGTGCACGATCGGGACGTGCGGACCCAGACGGTCGAGATAGCCGAGGTAGTCGTTCCTCGTCTCGGCACAAAGGTTTGCGTGACCGATGTCCAGGCACATCCCCACTGCGCCGGTGGGCCAATCGGCGATTTCCTCGAGCCTCGCGAACAGCGCGTTGAAGTCGCCCGGCGCATCGGCGGGCGTGTTCTCGATTGCCAGGCGAATTCTTGCCCCCGCGCAGCGACGAACCAGCGGGGCCACGCCCTCGGCGTAACGCCCCGGCGGACCGGCCTGCGACATGTGGATGTTCAGCAGCGTCGCGCCCAGGTCTTCGGCCAGCCGCAAGTCACGGTTGATTTCCTCGTGACTTTCGGCACAAAGCGGATCGGCCGGCAGCGTCGCGTGCACGGAGAGCGCGACGCCGGCATCAACGGCCCGCCGCCGGATCTCCCTGCGCCGGTCGTCATCGAGGTCCGCGGTGAGCCAACCCTGGCCGGACGGCCGGCGGTCGGGGAACCACTCGAACGCATCGAACTGCCGAGCCAACGCGTAATCGAAAGGCCGCTCCGGCGGAATCGCCTTGTAGGACGTCTGGTTGCCGATCCGGACCCGTTCGTGGTCTGCCATGCGTTTCGCGTCGCCTCCCAAAATGTCTCGGCTGGCACGACCGGGGGTGTTGTTGAGTACGCCGGGAGGTTTTGCCGTACGCTTGATTTCACAGACACCAGAAATCGTTTGCCCCTGCCCGGCTCGTCTGAAACCATAAAGGGTCTGACGCGCCCCCGGATTGAACCCTCATTGGCCCGACCACGATGACCGGCCGCCCACTCAGAACCGTATTGTTCACCGCCGCCTGCGCCTTGGCCAGCGTTCACGGCCTGGCGCGGGCCGATCCTCCTGCCCCCGCCTATGTCATGGAAACGACCGCCGCGAAGCGGGTCAAGGCGACCCTTATCGTGGACGTCAAGGCGCCCAAGGTCCGGGCCGATGAGTGGACCGTGTACGCCGCCCAGGCCCCGAACCTGCCGGGGCAGACCGACGTCCGCATGAGTCTTCCGCCTCGCGGCAAGGTCGCGCGCGAGCTGAGTAACGAAGGGAGGCCCATGCTCTACGAGCGTCTGCCGGCCGCGAGCGCGCAGTCGCGCCAGAACCTCTCGGCGCGCCTCGAATACGAGGTGACGTTATTGACGCGCCGGCTCCAGAAGAGAGGGCCGGGCGCCCCGGATGTGCCCCGAATCGCCCCGCTCGACGCCAAAACGCGCCGGAGCGAGTTGGCGGCCGCCTATCAGTTCGACCACGACGCGGAGCCGTTCCAGACCTGGCTCGACGAGCAGAAGCTTCGCCGCGGGTCAGACGAGGATGACGTCGATTTCGCTCGCCGGGCCTTCGCCGTCTTGCGGAAAAGCTTGAGCCACTACGAGGGGGCCGACGCCGCGCACGAGGCGTCGAAGGTCTGCGCGGCGGGCAAGTCCGACTACGCGGGCCTGACGGCGGCCTACGTCGCCGTCCTTCGCGCCAACGGCATCCCAGCGCGGGCGCTCTGCGGTTTTCCGGTCATCTTCGAGGGGCAGCCGAACAAGAACTACTGGCCGCACGCCAAGGCCGAGTTCTACGCGCAAGGGGTGGGGTGGGTCTCCGCCGACCTCGCTGGGGCCGTCCGCAGTAACAGCCCGGACGAGGGCCTCGACTTCTTCGGGAACGACCGGGCCGACTTCCTCACCGCACACACCGACACCCACCTCATCATCGACACGTACTTCGGCCGCAAGACGCTCGACTGGCTCCCCGACATCTCCTGGTGGGTCAAAGGCGCGGGCTCGTTCGACGGGACCCGGACCACGTACACCCTGTCCGTCCAGGTGGAACCCCTCGACCTGGCGGAGGCCCTCGCGGCCAAGCCCTCTCGCCCCGGCGCGGCCAAGGCCGCGAAGAAGCCGGCCCGGTAGTGCCGCGAGCGGACGTGAACCGGTCCATCGGCCAACCCCGGCCGCGCAGTGCTCGGGGCGTTCAGCCCTACGATCAACGAAAGATCTCGTTGGACAAGCCATGCGCTTTCGAATAGGATCCGCACACGCTCCGACCACCGTCCTCGCTATTTGATCGATACGACCGAGCCGGACGCCGACGTCGCGGTCTTCGTCGGCGCCTCGGGCGCCCCGTCCGTCAGGGCGAACGTTCCTTCGCTCGGAAAGGGTGGCGAACATCGCTGGCGTCACAATTGTTCACTCGACCCCCTGTGAATTGAGCGAAGAGAGGCTTGGTTTGGCCGGGCTCGACGCGTCCACCGCTCCCGCAAGCGACCGCGCGGGGGCGTCCTGGCGTGACGGAACGATCGCTCTGGTTCTGGCGACGGCGGCGACGACGCTATTGCTCGCGACCGGGCCGGATTTCGGCATGGTCTGGGACGAGGGGTACACGGTTCGTCGTGAGCGGCTGCTCGACGACTGGTTCCGCCTGGTCGCCACCCCGTTGCAGCGGGGCGGGGGGTGGGCCGCGTTCGAGAAATCGAGGCTCGACCACAACTGGCCGTTCAGCCGGGAAGAGCCGGATGGACACCCGCCGTTCTACGCGTTGTTGGGCCTGGCGGGCTGGCGAGCCAGCCGTCGCTGGCTCCCGCCGCTCGAAGCGTACCGGCTCGGACCGATGGTGCTGACCGGGTTGACGGTCGGGGTGCTTTACCTGCATCTGGCCCGCCGCCGAGGGCGCCTGGCGGGCTTCCTGGGTGCCGCGTTCTTCCTGCTCATGCCCAGGGTGTTCGCGCACGCCCACTATGCCCATTACGACATGCCGATGACCTGCCTCTGGCTGATCGCGCAGTGTGCGTTCGTGGCCAGCCTCCAATCGCGCTGGTGGGCCGTCGCGTGCGGTGTCGCCCTGGGCCTGAGCGCCGGGACCAAGTTTACCGGCCTGTTCGCCGCGGCACCGCCGATCGCCTGGGTCACATGCTACGAGCTCCTCCCCTTCGTCATCCGCCGCGGTGCGAAGGCGCGGGGAAACGACCGCGCGGGCTGGCCGGGGCTGAAGGCGCTGGCCATCGGATTGCCGATCGCAGCGCTGACGCTCTACGCGATCCAACCGGCGTGGTGGCAGGCGCCTGTCTCGGGGCTCCACCGGTTTCTCGTGTCGAACTTGACGCGAGCGAAGACACAGCCAGTGCCGACACTGTACCTCGGTAAGGTCTACGAGTTCGCGCTCCCTTGGCACAATACGCTTGTGCTCACGGCGGTCACCACGCCCCTGGTCATCCTGGCGCTCGGAACGATCGGGCTCGCCGTCTGCATGACGCGCCGGCGGGAGGACCGCTGGGCGTTGATCTGGCCGTTGAGCTGGGCGACGTTGATGATCGTCCGCGCCCTGCCGAACGCGCCTGGTCACGACGGCATTCGCCTGTTCTTGCCGAGCGTCGCGAGCCTCGCCGTCCTGGCGGGACTGGGCGCTTGCTGGCTCGCCGAACGGTTCCCGAGGCCCTGGGCCACGGTCGTCGCGTTGCTGCTGCCGGCTGCGGCGGCGGGCGAGTGCCTCGTCGGCATGGCCCGGACCTATCCCTACACCGACTCGTATTACAACGCGGCGATCGGCGGCCTGCCGGGGGCCGAGCGCCTCGGCTTCGAGCTGACCTATTATTGGGAAACGACCGGGCCCGAGTTCCTCGACTGGGTCCGCGCTCAAGCCCGGCGCGGGCCGGTGGAGCTCTGTTTCACGATGGATGCCGTGAACCACAAACTCCTGCGCGAGTGGGGCGACATCCCGCCCGCAGTGAAGATCCTCGACCTGAACGTGCTCGACCGCGACGCGGTCACGCCCACGCGACCCGACTACGTCCTGCAGCGCCGGGAGTCGTTGTATTATCCCAGGCACTGGTGGCTCGAACGACATGGCCATCCCCGGTTCGTGATCCGCCGCGAGGGCGTCGACCTCCTCCGGGTCTTTCCGTCCGAGGAGTTCGTCGAGTCCGTCCGCCAGACGGCTCACGAACCGGTCCCCCATTATCTCTACTCGCGGCGCTGACAGAGCGATCCGGCCACAACGGAGCGGTGCGGCGTTCGACGCCGTCGCCGCCGGCTCGGGCTTGCTTCGAGCGGGCCCGCGGTCTTAAATGGGTATGTCGTGCTTCCGCACCTTCGAAGCCCAAGGACCTCCCCGTCGGCCTCATGTGAAGGTGATTGGAACCGACCATCGCACGGACGTTTATCGGTACCCACCGTATGCCACATCACAACCGCGAGTTCGCAGAGGCGCTGGGTGTTC
>JARLIH010000467.1 GCA_031291845.1 Isosphaeraceae bacterium
ACGACGCATGCCCACGAAGACGTGGGCATGGCACCCAGACGCCCCGCTTCGCCTGAGGGATAACCGGTGGAGATCAGCGAGGAGTGTCGAAAACATCGCGGTCTTCGCCTTGGTGGTCGATGCCAAGGACGAGCAGGCGGAAGCGTTCTGCCGTCACAACGGCTTCGTATCGTTCGGCAGTCAGCCCGGGCAGCTTGTTCTACCGCTCACGGGGTTTGTCATGAATTTGTAGGGTGCATGAAATGCACCGGTGCATATCATGCGCCCTACGGGGAGAGGGGTGTATCGGCCATAAGGCTGGCGAACTCCTCGGCCATGCGATCCCAGGTATGGGCGCGGAGCTGGGCGGAGAGGGTGGCGACGGCGGGGGCGAACCGGGGGGTGTCGGCACGCCAGGCGAGGAGGCGGGCGGCGAGGTCGGGGGCGTCGTTGGGGTCGGGGATCAGCAAGGGGTGGAGCGCGGAAGGGTAGCGCTCGGCGATGCCGGCGGTGTCGGTCACGAACGCGGGGAGGCCGCAGCAGAGGGCCTCCTGCGTCGACAGGGAGTAGCCCTCGTAGCGCGAGGGGAGCACGTGGGCGTCGCACGCGCGGAATAATGCAGGGAGGTCGCGGCGGAAGCCGAGGAAGCGGATCCGCGAGGCGAGCCCAGACTCGGCCGCGCGGGCCTGCCAGGCGGGCTCTTCGCCGCCGCGGCCGACGACGACGAGGTCGGCGTCCCAGCTCGTGTCGCGGCAGAGCTGCTTCCAGGCTTCGAACAGCGTGTCGAAACCCTTGCGGCGGTCCTCGCCCAGGGCGCCCACGAAGGCGAGGACGGGGCGGTCGAGGGGTAAGTCGAGCGCAGTACGGGTGGCAGTGCGCTCGTCGGGCGAGGCGGGGTAAAACAAGGTGGGGTCGGTGCCGAGGTAGACGACCGCGATGCGCCCGGGCGGGAGTGCGAGCCACTCGACCAGGTCGCGCTTGTTGCGTTCGCAGGTCGTGATCGTGAGCCGGGCCCGGCGCAGGGCGGTGCGGTCGGTCGTGACGGCGAGGCGGTAGTTGAGCGTGCGCTTGAGCCGGCGCAAGGGGCTGCCGACGCGGGCGGGCCGGTCCAGGACGTTCAAGTGATGGAGCCAGTTGACGTCGCCCCACTGGCAGTTGCCGCCGTTGACGACCACGTCGCCCCCCCGCGCGGCGATCTTGCGGGCCTCGCGGCGGCCGGTGTGGTCGAGGAAGGGCTGGGCGACGAAGTAGGAGCCGAGGGGCTTCGGGGCGCGGTGCAGGGTGACGTTCGGGCGCGCGAGCAGGTCGTCGCCGGCGCGGTATGCGGCGAGGTGGACCTCGCGCCCCTGCTCCGCCAGGTACGAGGCGAGCGCGTAGTTCGCGCGGTCCATGCCGCCGGTCTTCACGAAGTCGCCGCTGACGATCAGGACGGGTTTCATTCGGGGCACCCTCCCCTTTCGCAAACCGGGCGTAACAGCGTCTCCACGGTTCGCTCGATCGCGAAGGAGCGTTCGTAGAACTGCCTTCCCTCAGCGCCCAGCCGGGAGCGGGCCGCGGGGTCTGCGAGTAAGGCCTCGGCCGCGCGGACGAGCCCGGCCGAGTCGGGCGAGGGGGCGAGGGCGACGGCGCGGCTGTCGGCCCAGAACGGCTCGGCCAGGGCCCCGGCGTTCGTCACCACGGCGCGTCCGTGGGCGAGGGCGGCCATCGTGCTGGTGCGGCGGCTGGTCACGCCGTCGGGGTAGGGTTGCACGATGACGTCGCACGCCTGCAAGTACCGCGAGACGTCCGCCGCGGGCAAGGGACCGGGGGCATCAAGCTGCCCCGCAAGGGAGGGGTGGGCCGCGATCGTTTGTTCGGCAAAGCGGTCGCCGCCTCGGCCGAGCAGTAACGCCCGACGGGACGGGTGTTCGAGGAGCAGGCACGGCAGGCTCTGCGCGAGCAGCGCGGCGACGGCGCCGGAGAACGTGCCGAAGGTGCCGACGACGACCTCGCCCTCGGGCGCAAACCGGCGACGCAGCGCGGCGACGCCGGTCGGGTCGGCGATCACCGGGATGTTGCTCGGCACCGGGAGCCAGGTCACGGGCGCGCGCCGGCCCGGCGCCCCGTGGCGGCGCAGCAAGGGTTCCCAGGAGGGTGTCGAGACGTAAACCTGGGTGCTCGCCGCCAGCATGTCCCGGACGAGCCGCCACTGGACGGCGGCGAGGAGCCAGCGCGTGGGCTTGTCGAAGAGGCGGGTGTGGTAGCGCACCTCGTGGAACATCACCCGGACGTCGTCCCCTTGGACGCGGCGCTGGAGGAGCCAGCGGCCGAAGCCGAGGTTCAGGCCGCGATATCCCCAGAGCGGAGGGACGTGCTGGGCGAGGAGCCGCCGAGGGGACGGGAAGGCGTCGAGCGCGGTGCTGAGCCGGGCCAGGTCCAGCGTCGACCAGCGGCCGGCCGAACGGTGGACGGCGACGCCCGGGCCGGCGATCACGTCTTCGCCGGTGGTCCAGACGTGGACCTCGGCTCCCCCTGCGGCGAGGGCGGCGGCGAGCTGGGCCGTGTAGTCGCTGACGCCGCCGGGCTGGGGCGGATACTCGCCGGTCAGGAGGTGCCAGATCGGCGCGGTCATCGTGCTCCCTTCGCGCAGGCGGAACGGAGCAACGATTCCAGGCGCGTCAACGCCTCCGCCGGGTCGCAAAGCTGGCGCGCCCGCGCGGGCCCGCCGGCGCCGAGGCGAGCGCGGGCGTCGGGATCGTCGATCAGGCGGGTGAGGGCCTCGGCCAGCGTATTGGCGTCGCCGGGGGGGACGAGGATGCCGCAGGTGTCGTCGACGATCTCGGCAGCGCCGCCGAGGCGAGTGCTCACGACGGGCCGGCCGGCGTAGAGGGCTTCGATGAAGGCGATGCCGAACGGCTCCGGGCCGGTGTTGGGCTGGCAGTGGATGTCGGCCGCCGCGAGGAGGCGGGGGACGTCGGACCGCTGGCCCAGGAACCGGACGCGGTCGGCGATACCGGCCTCGTTGGCGGTGGCGATCAGCTCATCGCGGTAGGCCTGCTCGCTCGGGCGCTGGGCGCCGCCGGCGATCCACGCGACCCAGTTGGGGCGGTCGCGCAGTTGGCCCAGGGCGGCGAGCAGAAGGGCGTGGCCCTTCCATCGCTCGAGGCGGCTCGACTGGAGGATGACGGTTACGCTCGGGGGGGTGGCGAGCTCGTCGCGGATCGGCGCGCGGGCTTCGGCGGGATCGACGGTGGGGGGGGAGACGGGGCAGTAGAAGACCGCGCGGGGGGCGCGGGGGAAGAGGCGAGGGAGCGCCTCGGCCGTGCATTGGCTGTTGGCGAGGGCGAGGTCGGGGGACGTCCGCGCGGCGCGGCGGTCGATCCAGTGGGTCCCTTGCGCCAGGTCGTGCATCCAGTAGACGAGCGGGCGGCCGTATTGGCGAGCCGCGGGGCCGAACAGCATGTGCGGCCAGCAGCCGTGACTGACGACGACGTCGATCGGCCGCGCGGCCAGGAGTTGACGCAGGCGGCGGCGAGTGCTCCAGAAGGTCCAGGGCCGGCTAACGCGCGCGGGGCCCAGCACGTGGACCGTCGCGCCGGCGGCGCGCAGCTCGGCGCTCGAGCGGCCCTCGAAGCCGAGCGCGAACTCGGGCGCGAGGCGGGGGTTCAGGGCCCGCTGCCGGGCCAGGGTGTTCAGGACGGTCTCGACGCCGCCGTGCAGGTTCCCGGCGGAGCAGTGCAGCACGCGGAGCGTGGGGTGGGTGCTCATAGCGCCTGGGCTTGGCAAAAAGGGAACGGGCATGCGGTGTTGAGACTCTCTGCGGGTCGACGACCCCCCCCAGCCCCCCCTTCTTAAGGGGGGGAGGAGTTATCACTTCCCCCCCTTACGAAGGGGGGATTGAGGGCGAGGTAGTGGCCCAGCTTCAGGCGATCGGCGAGGTTATCACTTCCCCCCTTACGAAGGGGGGATTGAGGGGGGTTCATACCGCAATTGATCACGCCTGCCAGGCATCGAAATTGGTTCTCGGCTCAAAGCCAATGGCTCGGCAGGAGACGGGCCGGCGGCGCCGGGCCGGGGACCGCGGCGGCTTGCAGGACGCGATCGTAGATTTCCAGGCTGCGCTGGGCCATCACGCGGTGGTCGAACTCGTCGACCGCGCGCTGCCGCGCGCCCTCGGCGAGGCGGTCGCGCAGACCCGGTTCGTCGAGCAGGCGCTGGGCGGCGGCGGCCAGGGCGACGGGGTCGTTGACGGGCACGGTCAGGCCGGTCTGCTCGTGCAGGCTGACCCAGGGGACGCCGCTGTGCGGGATGGCGGTGTTGATCACGGGGCAGCCGCAGGCCATCGCCTCGACCTGGACGAGGCCGAACGCTTCGCTACGGGCGTTCGACGGGAACCAGAACGCGTCGGCCGCGAGGTAGTAGGGAACGAGGTCCAGGTAGTGGCGCAGGACGCCCGGGAAAAGGACGCGATCGGCCACACCCAGGCGCTCGGCCTCGGCCCGGAGCGCGGCTTGGTCGGGGCCGTCGCCGATCAGGATGAGCCGGCCTCGCACGCGGGTCAAGGCGCGGATCGCGTGGAGGAACCCCTTGTAGTAGACGTGCCGGCCGGCGCCGACCCAGATCGGCTCACCCTGGCCGTGCTCGGCCCGGATCCGCTCGGCCTCGGCGCGGGCCTGGGGGGAGGGGTTGAGGTACGCGTCCAGGTCGATGCCGTGCGGCAGGACGTGGAGCATGGGACCGTAGGGCTGCAGGAACTGCGAGCCGCCGGGGTAGAGCGGGCTCGTCGTCATGACGGCGCGGGCCTGGCGGTACGCCAGCCGCTCGATCGGGCGGAAGAGCGCTCCGAGCACGCGCTGGCGGATCACGTCGCTGTGGTACGTGACCACCACCGGCTTCCTCGGGCGCGCCTGGATCAAGGCGAGCAGCATCGTGGGGTTGGGGACGTGGACGTGCAGGACGTCGGCGTCGATCCGGGCAAGGTGCCGGCCCAGGTCGGGGCAGAGGTCGAACTTGGCGAGCGTGCCGACGCGGCCCAGGCGGAGCACTTCGACCGGGCCGTCCTGCTCGACGACGGTCGGCCCCGGCTCGTGGTTGATGCACGCGACGGTCACGGCCGCGCCCAGGTCCGCCTGCGCGTGGGCGAGGGTGTGGACGTGCGACTCGATGCCCCCGGGCGCGGGGGGATAGTACTTGCCGAGGTGACACACGCGGACCGCGGATGACTTCACGTTCCGATCCCCTCTCTGGGACCCGCCACTCGTGGCATTGCCAAGGGCACCGAGAATTCCCCCTTTGCCGGCTTTCATCGGTCAATCGCCTGCGAAAACTTGCCCGGTTCCGCCGCTTCGAGCGCGAGGGGGGGCACGGAGCGCACGCGCTCTCGACCCTGTCCATCGTAGGGCGCCGGGGCCGCTCGGGCTGGAAAATAGCGTTTGAGGCTCAGGATCGGCCCTTCGAACAACCGCCAGCTCAGCCAGGCGCAGCCCAGGGCCGGGAGGGTCGCCACGATGCAGAAAAGCAACTGTCCGGGGAGGGGGGAGCCGAACAGCGTGGGAAACTGGGCGGGACGGAAAAGTGTATCCCGAATGACCGCTTGTATCGGATTGTGGAATAAATAGAGGGCGTAGCTGTACACGCCGAACAGGACGAGCCCGCGGTGGGACAGCATGCGGGCGACCAGGCCCCGCGATTGGTTGCCGGCTGCCAGGACGAGGAGCGCTCCGTACAGGACGGCGAGCACGGAGGGTCCCACCGTCGGTTTGAGGAACGCCAGCAGCTTGGCATCGCCGGGGCCGGCGTAGAGCCCGAGCACGCAGGCGGCCGCCAGGACGGCCACCCGCCGGGCCGCCGGCACGAGGGGGGCGATCCCCGATCCTCCCCGCGCGGCGAGGGCGATCCAGGCGCCGATGGCGAGCGTGTCGACGCGGGCCGGCGTCAGCAGCGTGGCCCAGACGAGCGGAGCGCCGGCGAGCACGACGGCGAGCCGCGTACCGAGCCCCACCACGACCAGGGCCATGCAGACCCGTACCAGGCTGCGGCGGTCGAGCCAGCCGACGACCAAGGGCCAGAGGAGGTAAAACTGCTCCTCGATCGAGAGGGACCACGACAGGTCGATGACGCCGTGCCGGAAGCCGCCGGTCTTGAGCGCCATCGACCAGTTCGACAGGAAGAGCCAGTACCAAACCTGGTCGAAGCCGTGGAGGAAGTTCCACTTCTCCAGCTTCGGGTGCGGGAAGCAGGGCAGGACGACGAGCGCGGCGAACAGGACGGCGTAGTAGAGCGGCACGATCCGGAGCAGCCGGCGCACGTAGAAGTTGCGGTAGTAGTGGGCCGCCCCCTTGGCGTCGTACAGGATGCCCGTGATCAGGAACCCCGAGAGGACGAAGAAGAGGTCCACGCCGCTTCCCAGGACCACGGCCAGGCGGTTCAACTCGCGATCGAACGCGGTGGCGGGGATCATCGCGTTCTGATGGAAGAGCATCACCGAGAGGATCGCGAGGCCGCGGAGGCCGTCGAGCGCGACGACGCGGCCGTGCTGCGCGGGGGATGGCTCGGCGCTAGGCATCGGTGGCCCCCACGGTCGGGGGACCGGCCTCGAGCAGCGGCAGCCACTCGCCGGCCAGGCGCGTCCGGTTGAAGCGAGCCAGGGCGGCCTCGCGGCCCGCTGCGCCCAGGCGGCTGCGCAAGGTGGGATCGTCGACCAGCCGGGTGATGGCCTGGGCCAGCTCGTCGGGGCGGCCGGGGCGGCAGCCGAGCGCGGTGACGTCGTCCTGGAAGAGCTCCGCGGCGCCGCCGTCGCGCATCGCCACGACGGCCCGGCCGCAGGCCATGCCTTCGACGATCACCCGGCCGAACGGCTCGGGCCGCGTGCTGGCGTGGACCACGACGTCGAGCGCCCGGAGCGCGGCGACGGGGTCGGCCTGGTGCCCCGTGAAGCCGATACGGCCGCTCAGGCCGAGGGCCTCGGCCTTGTCCCTCAGCTCCTCGACGCTGTATTGCGAGCCGGCCGACCGGTAGATCGGTCCGCCCACGACGTAGAAGCGGCAAGGGCGGTCGGGCGGTATTTGCGCGGCGGCTTCGAGAAAGACGTCGTGGCCCTTCCAGCGCGCGAATGTGGAGACGAGGCCGACGCGAACGGTTCCCGGAGGCGCGGGGGGGAGGCCCGAGGCCTGGTCGAGGGCGCTCCCCTGCCCCGGTCCGGGGGCGAACTGGTCGAGGTCGATCGCGCTGTGGATCGTGGTGATCTCGGCGTCGTGGCCCAGCGTCTGGGCGACGTCGGCGGCGACGGCCAATGAGAGGGCCACGACCGTGATGTTCCGGCCGCTCGAAGCGCGGAGCAGGTGAGCCATGATGGGGCGAGAGCGGACGAAGTCCTGGAGGTTCCAGAGGACCGGGACCCCGCGGGGGGCGGTCCAGGCGCCGAGGACGTGGGCCTTCATGCCGTTGGTCACAACACGGTCGGGCGCTTCGGCCCGTAGCCGCGTGCGCAGCCGCTTTACGTAGCCGGCGGTCGCGACGGCCGCCGCCGGCGTGCGCGCGGCCAGGCGGACGCGTCCCGAGAGACCGGACAGGCCGGCGTCGCCGAGCCGGGCCACGGTGTGTGGCAGCGGGAGGGTGTCGCACGGGATGCCGAGGGCCTCGACCGCATTGCGGAGCGGTCCTTCGTCGCCGAGCAGCAGGCGGAGCCGCCAGTCGGGGCGCGCGGTACGGAGCGACGTCAGCACGTCGAGCAGGTTCCGCTCCGCGCCGCCGAGGATGCCGGTGGGGTTGAAAAAGAGGATCTTCATGCTCTGTCGGATCCCCAGTCGGATGCCCGATAGCGAGCTCCAGGGCGGTTCGGCGCCCCTTCAATCCTCCCCTCACGAAGCTGGTGGACCGACACTTTTTCTCGCGTATGAGTGGGCGCGTCTGACGCACCTCTCCCCCCGGGAGAGGTCGGACGCGGAGCGTCCGGGTGAGGGCGCACAGCGGACGCGTGTGGTGGCTCGCCCTCACCCGGCCGCGGTTGCGTCCGACCTCTCCCGGGGGGAGAGGTGCGCGTTGCCATCACCGTGGATGTGGCTTGCATCAGCGCAGAAAATGCCGGCCCGCCGGCCTCACGGAGGAGAAGCCGGGAGGTGTCAGCGACTCCCGCACAGGCTTTTTGATGGAGCAAGCTCTTCATCCAAAAAATATCAGGCTTTCTCCGCGCGGTCTTTGACCGCAGCGCGGCGGCGGGGGGCGACCGGGCGAACTTCTTCGACCTCGTAGAAGAGCCACGACAACACCCAGAGCTCCACTTGCAGCAGCACGAGCGCGATGCCGAGCATGGCGAAGCCGGCGGCGTCGTGCGCGACCTTGTCGCCGAACGCGCGCCCCCACAAATAGTAGCTCCAGCCGGTGGCCGTGATGCGGATGATGTTGCTCACCAGGGCGATCGGGATCGCGCTCGCCATGATGAGGATCCGTTCCCAGATCGGGCGGCGGCTGACCAGCACCACGAGCGCGTTGAGCGCGACGAAGCTCACGAGCATCGACAGGCCGTTGCAGGCGCGGGCGACCTCCAGCGGGTTGGCCCCCACGAAGATCACGTTCCCCTGCGCGATCACGGGGAGGTTGGTGACCTGCATCAAGATCAACGTGCCGCGCGTCGCCAGGGTCTGGAGCGGGGTCGCGAGCAGTCCGTTGAAGCTCGGCGGCACCGGCATCATGAAGCCGAGGAAGACGACCGCCGGCAGCGCGACGCGCAACAGGTGCCACCCCCCCAGGGTCAACACGAGCGAACCCACGACCCAGGGAATGAGCGACGCTTCGATGTACTGCTCGTTCCGCTCGTAGAGGAAGACCCGCAGCACCAGCAGGGCCACGAGCGGCAGGAACCCCCACCAGCACGGGGCCAGCCGCGCGGGGTTCAGCAGGTGCCGGCGGTCCCAGAGGATGTACGCGGCCATCGGGATGACGAGATAGCCGTAACTGTTGTTCGGGTCGGCGTTCCACAGGCCGACGAGGTTGACGAAGCAAGGCGCGAACGACACGGCCAAGGCGGCGGCGACAGGCACCACGACCAAAGCCGAGGAGGCCCACTGGGCCCACGGCGCGGGCGATTTGACCGGTAGCGTCGCCATCGTTTGCTCGCTCCTCCTCCGTCCGAACGTCCCCGAGCTGGGCGCAGGCCTCGTCCCGAGACGCGCTCAGGACCCGCCATCATAAGCCTTGCCGCACGACCCCGACAATCTGCGCCGCCTGTGTCGGCGGCCTGGCGAAACGCTGTTGGATTCCCGCAACAATCCGCCGCGAGGCGAGTTTCTGCGAGAGGCGGTTAACGCTCGGGTTGCGCACAGGCGATCCTCTTTGATCGCTCCGTGAAGGACGTGCGCAACGCATGTATTCGATGCTCTAAACAGCCGGCTCGGCCGACGAGTGGCCACCGTAGGCGTAAGAGCCCCCATAGGCGCCGTCGGGCGACCGCATTCCATTGACGACCGCACCGAGCACCGGGACGCCGACCTGGGCCAAGCGGCGGTTGGCCCGGTCGACGAGCGGGAAGCGGCTGGCGTCGTAGCGGACGGCGAGGACGGCGCCGTCGGTCCAGCGGCCGATCGTCAGGGCGTCGGGCACGGGAAGCACGGGGGGGGCGTCGACGATGATCATGTCGAAGCTCTCGCGCGCCTGGGCCAGCAGGTTGCCGAGCCGGTCCCCTTGGAGCAAGCGGCTCGGATCGACGCGCGGGGTGCCGGCGGGCAGGAAGTGGAAGCCGCCGGCGTCCTCGACGACGATGATCGCGTCCTCGGGCGACCGCTCACCGCGGAGGACGTTGATCAGGCCTTGCTCCTGCTCCGCGTCGAGCATGCGGCTCAAGGTCGGGTTGCGCAGGTCGGCGTCGATCAAGAGCGTCGAGAGGCCCGCGTTGACGCAGCGCTCGGCCAGTTGCGCGGCGAGCGTCGTCTTCCCCTCGCTGCCGCAGGCGCTGGTGATCAAGACGCAGTGGCGGTTGCGCCCCCAGGGGTCGGGGCGGGCGCAGAGGGCGACGCGCAGGTGGTCGAGGCTCTGCACGAACTCGTCGAGCTGGCGCTGCGCGCGGTCGTCGTGGCCCAGCGCCAACTGTCCGCCGCCGGAGGGGCGGATGCGAGGCAAGGGGGGCACCACGCCGAGCACGTGGAGCCGCGAGCGGCTCAACAGCTCGTCGGGATCGGCCACGCGCCCGGACTTCAGCTCGACCAGGCTGAGGAGGCCCAGCACCGCGAACCAGACCACCACCGGCGCGGCCAGCATCGCGTGCAGGCGGTGGTTCGAGCTCGGCCGCAGCATCGGCCGGGCCTCGAAGTCGAGCTGGATGCGGGCAAGCGCGTTCCGCGATTCGAAGTCGAGCTGCCGGAGGTGCGTCTGTACCTGGCTGAGCACCGCCTCGGCCCGCAGCAAGTCGCTCTGGGCGAATCCCACCTTCAAGGCGTCGTTGCCCGCCCGGTCGTTCTTGAGCGTCATCGCTTCGAGCTGGTCGTTGAGGGCCTGCTCCTGTGCGACCAGGGACGCCAACTGCCGCTCGGTCGCGCTGATGATGCGGTCGACGTCCGCGTCTCCCGTACCGCTGGCAAACTGCCGGCGGAGTCTCGGCTCCATGGTTTTCCAGAGGCGGTCGAGTGACGCGTCTTGCTCGGCGACGAGCGTCTGAAAGTGCCGGTACGCCGAGTCGCCCGAGGGGTTGCGCGCCGTCTTTTGCACCTGGCTCATCTTGTTCTGGTAAGCGGCCCGTTTCTCCACGACCTGGTGGACGAACGGGTCGGCGTAAAAGGCCGCTTTGATCGCCTCGTCGAGCTCGCGCGGGTCGGCCGCACGCGCGGCGTTCGGCTTTTCGCCCCGGAGGGTCTCGAGCTGACCCTGCACGCCGATGCGTTCGATGCGCACCTTGACGAGCTCCTGGTTCAGGTGGCCGTAGGCCTCGGCCGAGATCTGGTTGCGGTCCTTGGCCTCCAGGAGGGTCTCGTTGCCCAGCTTGTCGCGCAGTTGCTGCAAGGCGTCGCGCTTGTGGTCGACCTCGGTCTTGGCCTCGAGCTCGACGCGTTCGAGGCTCTGGCGGCGGAGCTTGGCGTCGCGATCGCGGATGTTCTTGGCGTCGTCGATGTAGGCCTTGACCACGGCGTTGACGAAGCCGGCCGCTTCTTCGGAGGACGTGGAGGTCATGGAGACCTGGATCTGGTTCGTCTCGCGCACCGGTGCAACCTGGAGCGAGCGGCGGATCACGCCTTCGGCGTCCTGGGCGTTCTCCGCGTCTTGCAGCAAGGGATAATGAAATAATTCCGGGTGCTTGTAGAGGGCGTCGCTCAGGACGTTGGGGCTGGTGACGAGGGTCACCTGGCTGGTGCGGTACTCGGCGAAGGTGGCCTGGTTGAAGTTCTTGGTGTTGAAGATGTCTTCGGTGGGCTCGACCCGGAACTGCGCGACGGCCTCGTAGACGGGCTTGACCCGGTAATAGGCCAGGGTTACAAGCCCGGCCGAGCCGACGACCCAGAGGCAAAGGGCCTGCCACCAGTAGCGGCGGAAGGCGCGCCAGGCCATGTGGGCGGAGAACTTCTTCCGGGGGGGTCCTTGCTCGGCGTAGGCGTACTCGTCGTCGTAGTCGCCGTGGCTCACGGACTTGGCGGGGGGGACGTGCGACGCCCGCGCAGGCATGTGTCCGTCAATCCGTTCCGGGGTATCCATGAAAGAGGGCTTTCGGGGGTTCGGGGGTCAAGGAGACGACGATGACGACGGCGTCTGCTGGGCCTGCCGCACGCGCTGTTCCAGCGTAGGGAGAAGCGCTTGCAGGAAGGCCTCGCACGGGTTGCCGACGTCGCGCTTCTCGTGCTCCGTGATGCGCCGGGCCAAGTGAACTTTGTACATGCCGGGAATACGTTCCAGTTGCTTGAAGGTGCCGACGTCGGGCGACCAGTGGCCGTTATAGCGCCAGGAGTAATACACCTCCTGGCGCTCGGTCTGGCCTCCTTCGCCCCGCACATAGACTAGGGCGCGGAACGGTGCACGGAGGTCGCCGGCTTGCACAGTGTGGTCGTTCTGGGCCTCCGCCAGCTCGAAGCCCGCGGCCGGGTAGCAGGTCTCGGGCCGGTGGATAAAGACGGAGGTCGCCGGCCCGTAGAGGACGATGAGGTCGACCTTGACGCCCGTCGCCTGGTTGACGTACCGCCGCAGGATGTGGTCGGTCGCGCCGGTCGCCCGGGCGATCTGGTCCTCCAGCTTCGCCGCCTCGCCCCGCCAGGGACCGATCGTCAGCGGTAATTCATCCAGCGGGAAAGGGGAGTCCTTCCAGGCCTCCGACAGGGCCTGAAACCGCTGGGTCTGCTTCCACCGGATCACGCCCGAGGCCGCCAGCAAGGCGCAGACGAGAAGGACGCGGACCCAGGTCCCGGCCGACACCCCCCGCGCGCGGACGGCCGTCGACGTGGCGGCAACGCCTGGTTCGGTTGTAAGGTCCGTGACGCTCATAACCCATTTCTCGTCAGGGGGACTGCCGCCTCATGATGAGAACTCCCCAAGATCGCGGTTGCACGGCCCGCGATCGAAGTTCCTGGAGACGCGCCGAGCGGATGGGGATAGGGCTAAAGGGGCGGATTATGCCGATGGCGCAAAACCGTCCACCAATTATCCAAGTAGGTATCATGGCGCGGCCCCAGCGACATTGCAAGCCGGAATTGACGGGCGTGGCGACGCCGCGACGCGCCGACGGGAATCCTACGGCAAAGGGCCGTGGATGGAGTGTGGATCGCTCCCCCTGGTAGGATGGTGCGGAACGACAAAGGGCCGGAGGCCAGCGCGATGCCGTCACCCTTCCCGGGCATGAACCCGTACTTCGAGCAGGCCGCTCACTGGCACGATTTCCACATGGAGTTCCTCTCGGCGTTGCGCCGGCAGTTGGCCCCCAGGATCGCGCCCGACTACATCGTTCAGCTCGAAGAGCACGTTTACATTCACGATCTGCCACCGGAGCCACGTCGCTCTCTCGGCCGCGCGGACCTGTCCGTGACACAGAGGGAGGCTGGGCCGACCGGCCAGACGGCGATCGGTGTGCTCGAGGCGCCCGCGTCGGTCCACCTGCCGGTCCAGGATGTCGAACACGTTCCCTTCTTGGAGATCCGAGACCGCCGCGGGCGTGAGCTCGTGGCGGTCATCGAGCTTCTGAGCCCCTCCAATAAGCGTGCAGGAGACGATCGCGAGCAATACCTGGCCAAGCGCCGCGAGCTGCTGCGAAGCCCGGCGCATTTGGTCGAGATCGATCTGCTCCGGGGGTGGGCCCCCATGCCGGCGGAGGATCGACCCGAATGCGCTTACTCGGTGCTCGCCAGCTGCGCAGAGAGCCGCTCGCCCGCAAGCTTCTCGCCGATTCGTTTGCGCGACCCGTTGCCCGTGATCCCGATTCCACTGCGGGCGCCGGCTGAGCCTTGCCGGATCGATTTCCAAGACGTGCTCCACCGGGCCTACGACGGGCCTGGTTACGAGCACTTCATCTATGCCGGCTCACCCGAGCCCGCACTTGCCGCGGACGACGCCGAGTGGGCCAGGCAGTTCGTGCCGCAGCCGGGCTGAGCGCGGCTTGAATCTGCCCGGCCGCGCGTCTCGTGTTGTCGGGGTACGGCGACCGATGCGTTGCGGCAACGCCGCGAGGCGCCCTGGTCGCATTGCGGGAGGGCGGAACCGCACCCTAGTATAGTGAAGCCAGACGCCAGGCCGGTCGGCAAGGCGGCCGACACCCGTTCATTCCGTCCGTTGAAGGAGGCTGTGCCATGAGCGAGCGGAGCACGACGACCCGGAGCCGCCGCCTGAACCTCCGGGGCCTGCTGATCGTGGGGGTTCTGGGCCTGGTCGTCACGGCCGGCTTCTTCGGCCTCAGCGCCTACCGGGCGCGCCACGGCACGCCCACCCTGCTGCGCGAGGCGAAAACGCTCTGGGAGCAGAAGCAGGCGTCGCTCGCCCTGGGATACCTGAACCGCTACCTCGAGCTGAATCCGTCGGACATCGAAGCGCTCGACCTGAAGGCGGAGATCCTGGCCGACACGGCCCAGGACTCGGCCCAGGCGCTCACGGCGATGCCCATCCACAACCAGATCCTCGGCATCGACCCCCAGCGGCAGAAGACGCGGCGGCGGCTGTTGATCCTCAACCTCAAGGTTCCGGGGCGGGGCAAGCCGGCCGAGACACTCGCCCGCGAATACATCAAACGCGGGGAGGACGACGCCGAAGCGCACCGCCTGCTCGCCCGTGCGCTCGAGGCCGTCGGTGAGGAGGGGGACTCCAAGGCCCTGGAAGAGGCCACCCACGAATACGAGCTGGCCGCGCAGAAACAGCCCGGCGACGCCGAAGGGGGCGAACGCCTGGCCCGGCTCTACCGCGACCGCCTGCACAGCCCCGAGAAAGCCCTGGCCGTTCTCGACCGGCTCGTCGCGTCCAACGAGAAGTCCCCCCCCGAAGCGCTGGCGTCGGCCTACATGGCCCGCGCACGCTACTTCCTGAGCAGCGGCGAGCGCGAACGCGCCCAGACGGAGGTCGACCGGGCGGTGAAAGCCGACCCGGCCGACGTGAGCGCCCGGCTCCTGGCCGCCGAACTGGCCTGCCGGAGCGGCGACCTCGCCGCAGCGCACGCGCACCTCGAGGCGATCCCCAAGGCCGAGCAGGAGAGCCAGCAGGCCAAGGTCGTGCAAGGCCTGATCGACCTGCAAGAGCGCCGCCCGAACAGCACGGTGGAAGACTGGCGCGCGGGGCTGCTGCTGACCGGCGGGAACGACGCCGAGCTGACCTGGCGGCTCGCCAGTCTCTTGCTGGAAATGGGGCGGGTGCGCGAGGCCGAGCCCTTGATCGCCCAGTACCGCCGCCTGATCGGCGGGGAGGCCCCCAACTCCTGGTACCACTACCTCCACGCGCTCTCATTGCTGCGGAGCAACCGCGCCGAGGAGGCGCTCAAAGAGGTCGAGGCCGTCCAGTACAAGGTCGAAAAGGCGCTGGAGCCGATGCTCTACCTGCTGCTCGGCCAGTGCTACGAGGGCATGCACGACACGGCCAAGGCACTCGGCGCCTACCAGAAGACGACCGAGCTCGCCCGCGACATGTCCGAGCCCTGGCTGGCGATCGCGCGGCTGAAGAAGGCCGTGCGGGTCGAGGACGCGATCGAGACCTTGCAGTTGGGGCTGAAGGCGCTGCCGGGCGACCTGCGGCTGCTCGCCGCGGAAATCGAGCTGCTCCGTGAACAGCAGATGCAGCGCCCGGCGAACCAGCGCTCGTGGACCGAGCTCGAACGGGTGCTCGAGCGGGCGCAGAAGGCGTCGCCGAACGCGCTCGACGTGGCCCTGGCACAGGCGGACTACCTGGCGAGCCGTGGGCAGACGGAAGCGCTCGACGACTTGCTGCGCCGGGCGACGGCGGCGAATCCAAGGGTAACCCGGCTCTGGCAGGCGCGCGCGGCAGCCCTGAGCCGCCGGGGGCAGATCGCGCCGGCCTTGAAGGTGCTCGACGAAGCGCTGGCGGCGGCCGGTCCGCAGGCCGCGTTCTTCGAGAGCAAGGCAGCGCTCCTGCTCGCGCAGGGGCACGAGGTCGAAGCCCGGGGGGTGCTGGAGGACGGCCTGAAGCGCGCCGCGGTTGACCAGCAGCCCGCGCTGTGGAAGGCCCTGGGGGATTACCACGCCGGCCGAGGGGCGCCGGCCGATGCGCGGCTCGCCTACCAGAAATACGCCGAGCTCATGCCGGAAAGCCCCGAGCCCCAGATGCTGCTCTTGAACCTGGCCTTGACCGCGGGGGACGAGAGCGCGGCGCACACCGCGATCGAGGCCCTCAAGGCCCAAGGGGGACCGAAGAGCTCCCTCTGGCGCGCGGCACGCGTGCAAGAACTTCTCCTCGAGCCCGCCAAGGGCACGGCCAAGGCGGCGGACAAAGGGGAGCGTATGCAAGAGGCGGAACGGCTCGTCCGCGAGATCGAGCAGAACGACCCAGGCTCGCCGCAGGGACCGCTCCTCGCAGGGCGCGTGAAAGAGAAACAAGGGGACGTGGACGGAGCGGCCAAAGCGTACGAACGCGCCCTCGACCTGGGGGGCCAGCCCGCGCTCGGCCCCTTGGTCGCCCTGCTGGTGCGCACGCACCGCGACAGCGAGCTGGAGCGGATCCGCAAGAAGACCGGCATCCCGCAGGCCCAGGTCGAACAGCTCGCGGCCCTGCAGGCGCTGCGGACGGGGGACAAGACGCGCGCGGAGCAGCTCGCCGCGCAGGTCGTCCAGGGGAGCCCCGAAGCGCTCGACGTCCGGCTCTGGCAGGCCGAAGTGCTCAAGGCCCTGGGCAAGCCCGACAAGGCCGAGGAGACCTTGCGTGCGCTCACCGCCGAGCGGCCGAGCGAGCCGGGCCCGTGGCTCCAACTGCTGATGCTCCAGGTCGCGCAGCGACACATGGACGAGGCGGGACGGACGGCCGACAAGATCAAGGCGAGCGTCAAGACCGAGCGGCCCGAGCTGTTCTGGGCCCAGTGCTACCGCGCCTCGGAGAAATTCGCCGAGGCCGAGAAGTTCTACAAGGAAGCCCTCCGCAAGTGGCCGAACGAGGTGAGCGTGCGGACCGCGGTCGTCGGCTACTGCGAGCAAACCGGCCGGCGCGGCGAGGCGGAGGGCATGCTTCGCAAGCTCCTGGAGACCGACCCGGGGCTCGGCTGGGCACGCCGCAAGCTGGCGCTGTCGCTGGCCGGGCACAGGGGGGACCAGGTCGCCTGGGCCGAGGCGCTCCGCGTCATCGGTCCCGAGACGCGCCCGGACGACACGCCGGACGACCGCCTCGCCCGCGCTCGGGTCTACGCCGAGGGGACCGAGCCGGGCCAGCGCGAGCGGTCGCTGGAAATCCTCCAGCGGCTCGCCGCCGAGCTCCCGCAGTCGCCGGCGGTGCACGACGCCATGGCCCGCCTGTACCTCGCGATGGGCCAGATCGCCGACGCCCGGGCTCACGCCGCGGTCGCCGCCGGCGAGAACGGCTCGGCCGATGCCGTCCGCCTCTACGCCGGCATCCTGCTCACCGCGGGGGACCTCGACGAGGCCGAGCGCCAGCTCGCCCGGCTGCTCGAGGCCGAACCCAACAGCCTCCCCGTCGCCGAGATCCGCGCGCGCCTGCTCGTGGCCAGGGGCCAGGGGCAGGAGGCCGCGAGCGTCCTGGAGCAGGCATGCGCCGACCGGCTCAACGCCCTGCAGGACATCCCCGTCGGCGAGAAGATGATCGGCCTGTTGGTTCGCCTGAAGCAGCTCGAGGCCGCGGAACGGGTCGCCCGCAAGGTGGGCAAGCTCGGCCTGCGCGGCCAGTGCGTGCTGGCCGAGTACCTCGCCCTGCACGGCCCCGACGGCCGGGGCGACGACGAAGCGGCCTCCATCCTGGAGGCGGTCGTCAAGGCCGGCGGCGCCCCCGAAGCCGGCACGTCCGCCATGAACCTGGCGAACACGCCCGCGGCCGACCCGCGCTGGCTCCCCCTCGCCGATACCTACCTGGCCGCCGCGCTGAAGGAGGCGCCCGACGCGATCGACCTGCTCCAGAAGCAGGCCTTCGTACGCCACCTCCAGGGCAAGTACCCGGAGGAGATCGCGGTCTACAAAGAGATCATCGCGCGCAAGCCAGGCGACCACCAGTTCCTGAACAACATGGCCTGGACGCTCTCGGAAGACATGAACGAGCCGCAGGCGGGCCTGGACCGGATCAACGAGGCGACGGAAAAGCTCGGGCCACAGCCGCACATCCTCGACACCCGGGGCGTCATCCTGACGCGGCTCGGCCGGTTCGACGAAGCGATCAAGGACCTGGAAACGGCGGCCCGCGCGGTGCCCACCGGCCCGATCTTTTTTCACCTCGCCCGCGCCTATCAGAAGCAAGGGCGGACCGACGACTTCCGGAAGGCCCGCGACCGGGCCCGCGCGGCCGGCCTGCTCCCCGAGCAGCTCCAACCAGGGGAGCGGGAAGAGTGGGTCAAGCTCTTGGCGCTGTGACCGCCCCGCGAACGGAATCGGCCGATTCGAGCTCAACCCAAAACCTCAATACCCTGAGGTTTGGGGTACCGATATCATTGAGGAGTGAGAACCTTCCACGACCTTCGCCGCGGTGGTCCCCTTGAAGCGGGACGGACGGAGACATGATGCTCCAAATCTGGACGGATGGAGACATGATGCTTCGCGTGCGTGGCCAGGGCCGCGACACGGACCGGATCGTCAAGATCGGCCGCCCTTTCGCGCTGGTGGGCCAGTCGCCGGATAGCGACATCTGCCTGAGCGATCCGTCGGTCTCCGAACGGCACGCCTACCTTCACCTTGACCCGCGCGGGCTCTACGTCGTCGATCTCCTGACCCGCACCGGCACGCGCATCGAGGGGACCGGCCAGGGTGTCGGCTGGGTGTACCCGGGCCAGTCGTTCGAGGTCGCTGGGCGGCAGATCACCCTGCTCCGCATGCGGATCGACGGCGCCGTGTGCGAGCCCGGACCGACCGACGACGACCTCCTGACCGAAACGAACCAGGCCGCCTTGATCGGCGTCACGCTCGAACCGCACCAGGGGACCGATCCCCCTTGGGAGCTGGGTTCCGAGCTGGTCTTCCTCGGGTGGTCCTCCGCGTGCGGCATCCAGGTCAAGGACAAGCGCGCAGCGCGGGCGCACTGCGCCATCGTGCGCACGGCGGCGCGGGTATACCTGGTCGACCTCTGCGGCCGGGACGTCGCGGTCGGCAACGAGGCGGTCAGCGGCGTCGCCCCGCTGCAGAACGGCGATGTGCTGACCATCGGCTCAACCCGCTTCACGGTCCGCGCGCAGCTCCACGGGTCAAACCTCCCCGCGCTCCGGCAGCCCCAGCCGGCGCCACCCGCCGCCCGCTACAGCGAGGCCGAACCGGCCGGTACGGTCCTCATGCCGATCCCCGTGGACCTGGTCCCGGCCGAGTCGCAGGGCGCCCTCATCGCCTGGATGATGGGAGCGATTCAGAGCAACCAGGGGGAAGCCTTGCGCCAGCAGGGAGAGTTCCAGCTCGCCCTGACCGACCTGCTCCGGCAGATGCAGCAAGACAACGCCAGGCTCCTGACCGCTCACCTGGACCGGATGGAAAAGATCGACCGCGAGCTCACCGCTCTCCGCCTCGAAATTCAGCGCCGGCTCGACACGCCTGCGCCCGTCCCTCAAGTCGCCCACCCCAACGCACGCCCACAGCCGGTTTCACCCCAAGGCCCTCCCCTGCCCCCTCCGTCCCAGGCCTCCCCCTTGCGGATCGCGAAGAAGGCGCCGGACTCAGCGCCCAACAAGGCCTCGACGACCTGGCTGATCGAGCGCGTCAGTCAGCTTGAGGACGAGAACCGCTCGGCCTGGCGCGACCTGCTGAGCCGCCTCACCTCACCCCCGCGCCGCAACCCCTGACACCGGGTCCCGCACGGCCAATCTCCACCCACGATCAACCGGGCATAGTTCACCAAACGTGGTCGACCACGCCCCGCGGAACGTCGGATGGACTACCGATTAACCGGACATACTTCGACGCCTCGCCTTGCACTCCCCCGCCTGGCCGTCCTGGGCCTACCGATACTCCGGGCATACTTCCCCAGGTACGTCCGGAGCGAGCGCGACGTCGCCTACCGATAACCCGGGCATACTTCACAACTCCAGGACAGCACTCAGTGTCCGTCTGATCCTGTCCAGCTTACCGATAACCCGGGCATACTTTCCGCACGACCGATTTCCCTTCTCTCGCATACTGAACATACGAACATACCGATAGTCCGGACATACTGGTCACTTTCGACCATCTTCGCACAGATGTACCCTACCGATATACGGGCCATAGTGTACAAATGAATATCACGATTATCGGGGCATGAAAAACGGCTCCACTCACGATGTTTGGGCCATACTTTTCACGATACTCCGGGCATACTTAGCCCCTGCACTCACGATAGTCCGGGCATACCACTACCGATTAACGGGGCATACTTAGGGTTTTTAAGTTATTGTTTGCTAACCACTTGCGGCGCCTAGAATTTGTTTTAGACTCTTGTTAAGAAGAAAAGACAACAACACCGCCGGGTGTTTCTGTTGTTGCTTCTCTCGTTTTCCAAAGGGACGAGAAACCTCATGGCTTCGCACCTCGAGACCATCGACGACGAGACCGGCATGGAAGAGTGGGAGCTCTCGGTCGAGGAGACGGGGGCGTTTGAGACCGTGGAGGAAAACGCGTCGTCGGTGGACCCCGGCTGGAAGGACGAGCTGAACCTGGCCGAGTTTCCGATCGCCGCGCTCACCGACCGCGTGCCCGACGGCCAGACGACGCTCGTCTTCGAGGACAAGCTCGAACGCCGCGACAGCACCCCGATCGTGCGCCGGCTGACGATCATGGGAACACATAAGCACGGTCTGCCGACGTCGTTGGACGACGAGGTGCTGGTGGGCCTGATCCAGTTGACCAAGCGGCGGAGCAACTTCACCGACCCCAAGGTCCAGTTCTCGCGGTACGAGCTGATCGACCTTCTGGGCTGGCCGCAGAGCGGGCAGAGCTACCGGCGGATCGAGGAGGCGCTGCACCGCTGGGTCGGTGTTGTGCTGATGTATGAGAACGCCTGGTGGGACAACCAGGCGAAAAGCTGGGTCGACGAGAACTTTCACGTCCTGGACAACGTGACGCTCTACGACCGCGAACGGCGGCGGCCGGCCCCGCGGCCGGGCAAGGCGGCGAAGGGGGACAAAGCCGGCGCGAAGCCGGTGTTCGAGAAGCCCCCCTTGCCCCTCTCGAGCTTTCGCTGGAACGAGGTCATCTTCCAGAGTTTCCAGAGCGGCAACCTCAAGCAACTCGACCTCGAGTTCTACCTGCGGCTCCGCCTGCCGACGACGAAGCGGATGTTTCGCTTCCTGGACAAGCGGTTCTACCGCCGCTCGCGGCTCGACTTCGACCTTCGCACGCTCGCTTGCGAGCACATCGGCCTGAGCCGGTCGTACGCGCCGACGGAGCTGAAGCGCAAGCTCAAGCCCGCGCTCGAGGAGCTCGAGCAGCTCGGCTTCCTGGAACCTTTGAGCGCGGAGGAGCGGTACTCGTACGTCACGCGCGGCTGCTGGCGGATCATCCTGATCCGGGGATGCGCGGCGCATGCCGACGCGACGCCGGCGCAACCGGCCTCCGAGCTGATCGGGGCCCTGACCGCGCGGGGCGTCACCGCGAAGATCGCGGCCGACCTCGTCGCAGCGCACTCCGCCAGCCGGATCCAGACGAAGCTGGAGGTCTTCGATTGGCTCCAGCACAACAAGGACAAGCGCGTCGGCCGGAACCCCGCCGGCTACCTGGTCGCGTCGATCCGCTCCGACTACCAGGCCCCGGGCGACTTCCAGAACGCCGGCGCCAAGGCGCAAGCGGAAGCGGCCGAGCGCACGGCCGAGGAGGTCAAGCGCCAGGAGAAGCGGCGCTCCCGCGCGGCCGAGAAACAGGTCGAGGACCGCGAGGCCGAGCTCCGCGCCGCCTGGGAGCGTCTACCGGAGGCGGAGCGCGAGGCGATCCTCGCCGCGGTGAAGGCCGAGAACCCCGGTCTCAGCCGCTGGAAGAAGATGCTGGAGCCGCTCTGCCTGGCGGCGCTGGAGGCCCGCCTTGCCGCGCCCCGCGCGGCGCAGCAGACGCTCTTCTCCGACGGCGCGGGACAAGACTGAACGCCGGCGGAGTACGTACATGCGCGGCGCATGATCGCGCGAGATTGAAGGCGCATGCGCGGCGCATTCTCCCGCCCGCGGCTGAATGCGCCGCGACGTCGGCGCCGATAACAAGGCAGAGAAAGGCCCGCGAGTCGCCGGGCCGAAGGACCGAGCCCGGCACGGAAGAAGGGAGTCAGGTAGCCATCATGGCCGTCGTCGTCATGTTGAACCAGAAAGGGGGGGTGGGGAAGACCAGTACCTGCCACCACCTCGCCGGCACGGTCGCCCTCTCCGGCCGGCGGGTCCTGCTCGTGGACAACGATCCCCAGGCCAGCCTCACGCAAGGGTTCTTCGGCCCCCAGGCGACGAGGCAGTTCGCGCCGGCGGAAACGATCGCCGCGCTTTACGCAGGCGACGAACCGTTCCCGGAGCAGGTCATCCGGCCGACCGGCTTCGTGGGCATCGACCTGGTCCCCGGCTCGAAGTACGCCACCGAGCACAACGTTCCCATGCCGCACCGCGCGCCTCGGGAGCTGCAAACGTGCTTGCGCGACTTCCTGGACGACGACCTCCGCCGGCGCTATGACCTCGTCCTGATCGACTGTCCGCCCAATTTGCACCTCTGTAGCTGGGCCGCCCTCGTCGCGAGCGAGCACCTGATCGTCCCGTTGCAGCCCGAGGACTACGGAGCGCAGGGAATCATCGAAGTCCAGGAGTCGATCGACCTGGTCCGCGCGGGGGCCAATCCCGGCCTGGGCCTGCTGGGCTACCTGCTCACGATGTATAACCCCCGGCTGAGCATCCACCAGATGTACGAGAAGCTCCTCCGCGAGCTCTACGGCGACGACGTCTTCGCGACCAAGGTGCCGATCGCGGCCGACTACAAAGAAGCGATCGCGGGCCGCAAGCCGATCGCGCTCCACAAGCCGAAGGGGGCGCCGGCCAAGGTCGTCAAGGCACTTGCCGACGAGGTCGACCGGCGGCTGGTCGAGCGGAGCCAATTCCGGGCCGAAACGAAAGGGGCCGCGTGATGGGCAAGCTCGAAGAACTGCTGCGGGCCAACGGCGGCAACGCCGCCGAGAGCATGGGCGCGGGTGTCACGCGCGGCGACGCCATGCGCGGCGCATATTCCGACAACCTGCCCCCGACGCCCGACCGGGTGCGCGGCCTGGTCAAGGTGAAGAACGTCGCCGAGATCCCGCTCGACAAGATCGACCGCGACCCCGAGCAGCCGCGCGAGGAGTTCGACGAGGAAGGACTCGCACGGCTCGCCGAGTCGCTCAAGAGCCGAGGCCAGCTCCAGCCCGTCCGCGTGCGCTGGGACGAGGGCAGGGGGGTCTACCTGCTCCTCTGCGGCGAGCGCCGCTGGCGGGCTGCCCGCTTGGCCGGTCTGCCGGCCGTTACCGCGGTGATCCAGGACGGCCCCGTCCGTCCCGACGAGATGCTCGCCATCCAGCTCATCGAGAACGCCCAGCGCGAGGACTTGCGGCCGATCGAACAGGCCCGCGCCTACAAGCGCCTGATGGACCTGTACGGTTGGACGGCAACCCGCGTCGGTGAGGAGCTGGCGATCACGCAAGGGGCCGTCTCCAAGGCGCTCAAACTCCTCGAGCTCCCGGAGACGATCCAAGAGCAGGTGGAGCAGGGGAGTCTCTCACCCGACTCGGGCTACGAAATCTCGAAGCTGGCCGACGCCGCCGACCAGATCGCCATCGCCTCCCGCGTCGTGGCCGAGAAGATCGGCCGGGACGCGCTCCGCGCCGTGGTGAAGGAACGGACCGGGCGCCCCTCGAAGCCCTTGAAGGAAGGCCGCGAGCGCTTCCTCTACCGCGACGACGACGGGTCGGTCGTCACCATCACCGGCCCTGTGCTCGCCACGAGTCCAGCGGCCATCGTCGCCCTGCTCAGAAAGGCCCTGCGCCACGCGCAGAGCAATGCGCGCGACACCACGCGAGGTGAGGCGGCTTAAGGGTCCCATTTCGCGAAAAAAAAAAGACGCCGCCGGCCACCCGCCGCGCAGGGGGTGGCCTTCTTCATGCGCCTAACGCGGCGTCGCCACCGAAAGATATCCGATCAGATCGGTCATTCCACGAATTCCAATGGAAACCGGGCCCCTCTCCATCCGGTAGGGCCAAATCGACCGGCTTTACCGTTGATTTCTCGCCACGCCTACCAAGCCCCCGAATTTCCCAAATTTTTGATTGACAGCGCCGCCGGGGCGGATACCATTGTTGCATGCTATCACGCATCGCTGCGTGAGTGCTGATGGAGGTTTGCCGTCGAAGGCGGTTGAGGGGTACGCGGGGAGGTTCGGTCAGAACGGTGGCAGCCGGCTCGACTCCGGCAGGCCGACTTGACTACGGACGGTACAGCTTCCATGCTTACTCGATTCCCCGAATCCCGATTATCCACCCATACCGCCGTCAGTTTCAGCAAACCCGCCATCTTCTATAAAGAGGCGAGGCATCGATAGCAGAGGGGCCACCAATGCGCACGGTAGCGTCTGAGATTGAAACAACCGAGGCGAGCGGTCAGGTTCATCACAAGGCGCGCGCCGTGTCCGCCCGGAAATTGCGACTCCGCCGCACGGCGCTCGAGGCGCTTGAGGGGCTCGAGGAGCGCACGCTGTTGTCGGCTCTACCGGCAGCCACTCCCGGCACGGCGGTCGACATCTCCAACCAGCAAGGGAACGAAAGCAGTCCCCAGATCGTGGTGGACCGCTATGACCCCAACAAGCTGGTGGCGGTCTGGGTCCTGAACAATCCGGCCGTGTCGGGTACGCAGAAGGTTTTTGTGGAAGGGGCCTTCTCGAACGACGGCGGTCAGATCTGGTCGTCGTTCAGCAGCGTGGGGCTCAGCGCCGCGGCGCCGACGTTGATCGATCCCAACTCGGTAACGACCAACGAGCAGCCCTTCGTGCAGGTGACCGACCCGAGCGTCGGGTTCGACGCGAACAATCAATTTTATGTTCTCGTGGATGAGCACGCGGTCGATAACTTGGACAACACGGGCCCGGCCTCGGGCGCCCTCCTGCTCACCAAGTTCGACTTCAGCGGCAGTGCGCCGACCCAGTTGCAGTTCGTCAATCCCTACACGGGCAACCAGCAGTCATACAACGTCGTGTACGAGTGGTCCAATGCGCTGAATACCACCGACACCGTAGCGCGGCCCACGATGGCGGTTGACGACAACCAGCCCACGTTCCAGGACCCGACCACCAAGGCGATCCAGACCGACCCGTATTCGGGCAATGTTTATGTGTCCTGGGCCGAGGACAGCGCTCCGTACACGAAGCCGGTCAATTTCAACCCGTACACGGTGCGTCTCGCAACCTCGGCCGACGGCGGCCAGACCTTCACGTCCGCGACGATCCTCAACGACAACAACTACTTCGGCGGCACGGGCCAGCAGCAAGTGAGCTCACCGCAGATCGCGGTCAGCCAGGGCCGGTTGCCGGATCCGGCCGCCTATGGCGCATCCGACCCGGGCGTGCCCGGCGGGCTGGTCACGGTCGTTTACGACGATTTCAACTCGCTGGCGACCCAGAACCCGTCCCTGGATCAGATCTGGACCAACAGCATTACCGGCAGCGGTTCGGCGAACCTCTTCGTCGGCACCTCGGGCGTTATCCAGAAAGCCATCGTGGGTTCCCCTGCGGACATCCCGCAGACCACGAGCTTTACCGATAACGTCACGATCACGAGCCCGACCTTCAGCCTCAGCGACCTGTCGGTCTCGATGACTCTTACTGACCCGAACGGCAACTCCGAGCTGTCTGCGGTCCTGATCGCGCCCAACGGCACCCGGATCACCCTCTTCCTTAACCAGATCAATAGCGCCGGCGCGGTGATCGTCCCGAACGGGAACCGCGGGCTTACCGGCAACAACCTGGGCATCGCACAGTCGGGCGCCGACATTCCCACCATCTTCGATGACAACGCGGCCCGCACGATCAACGACCGCACCGCTGGCGGTCCCTACATCGGGACCTTCCGGCCCGAGCTGGGGAGCCTGACCAACTCGTTCTTTGGCCTCTCCGGCGCGCAGCTCAGCGGTACCTGGACGCTCCAGATCACCAATCAACGTGACGACGGCACCAACCCGAACCCCGTCTTGCAGAACTGGGGGCTGACCTTCACATCGGGGCAGGTCACCAGCGGCGACGTCCCGGCGGCGACGACCTCGGTGCGCGGGAACTTCGACAGTAACTTCGCGCTGAGCGTCCCATCGTCCCCCACGGGAGTCGGCCCCACGCCGGTGATCACTTCGGACAACACCCTCGGCTCGTTCAGCCCTCACGAGGGAACGCTCTACATCGCCTATGTCACGCACGACAACTCGGTCCCGGCCGCCAACAATCCCGCGACCAATACCGACATCGCCCTGATCACCTCGACCGACGGTGGTGAGAGCTGGCAGGTCGGGTCGTTGAAGGTCAACGACGACAACGGGTTGACCGACGGCTTCTCCGGGGCGGTCAGCTCGACGGACTCCCTGAACAACACGAGTATCGTGCGGGGCCAGGCGCAGTACACGCCCGAGGCCTCGGTGGACCAGTCCACCGGGATGCTGGTCCTCTCGTGGCGCGACTCGCGCTACGATGCCTCCAACGCCCGCGTGGCCACGTTCGTCACGACGAGCATCGACGGCGGCCGGACGTTCTCACCGGACGTCTACGTCAATGCGCCGGAGACCGTCACCGACGCCATCACCGGCAAGGCCGTCGTTCAAGGGCCGACGCCCGACAACGAGTCGGCCGCCGCCGGCGCGTTGATCGACACGACCTTTGGTTACGGCAGCAAGATGGGGATTGCTGTCTTCGATGGACATATCTATACGATCTGGTCAGGGAACGAGAACGTCGTCAGGCCCGGTAATATCGACACGGACATCTGGTTCAACACGTTGACCACGTCGTCCGGGCCGCGGATCATCTCCAGCACGATGGGGCCGGTCGGGGGGGCGAACGACACGCTGAACACCCAGACCGCGGCCGACGGCACGCCGAACCCGACGACGATCGAGGTGACGTTCGACCGGCCGGTCGACCCGGCGGCCGACCCGAACCAGACGTTCCTCCCCGGCGTCGTCGAGGTGTTCTACAACGGCACCGTCGCGGGGAGCTCGCCGGTTCCCTTGCTGGTGACCGCCGTCGCGCCGATCAAGACGGCCGGCGACCCGAACAACGATGGCCACTTCGGCTACACCCACTGGCTGATCACCTTCGACGCCACACAGACACTCGGCGTGACGGGCACCTCCTCGGGCGGCAACACGTCGACCACGCTCAACGACGCGACCCAGAACTGGACCACGAACCAGTTCCAGGGTCGTACCCTCGTAATCACCGGCGGCAAGGGGGCAGGGGAGGAGCTGCCGATCACCTCCAACTCGGCCACCCAGCTCACCCTCTCCGGGAACTGGACCATCACGCCGGACCAGACCTCAACCTATGCCATCTCGGTCCCGCGCGCCACGCCCATCGACTACACGGGAACGTATAGCTACCTGATCAAGCCGGTCGTCAGCGATCGGGTCCGGTCGTACCAGCTCCAGAACGTGACCGAGCCGGTCATCGTCCAGAGCTCCGCGGACGTTCCGTTGCGGCTCCCGACCGCGGGCACGGGCGGCTCGGGCACCGGGTCCGACTACACCGATTCGCTCATCACGCTGAGCGGACATCCCAACCAGGTGATCACCGGTGTCACGGTGAACCTCTCGCTTGTGCACACAAGCGACTCCGACTTGTGGATCACGCTGATCTCGCCGAACGGCACGAAGGTCACGCTGTACAGAAACCCGTTTGATACCGGGCAAAACTTCACCAACACCACTTTTTCGGACGCGGCGAGCCAGTCGATCCTACAGGGTACCGCACCCTACACCGGTACGTTCCAACCGGGCGACGCGGAGTTCTCGTCCAGCACGCTCCTCGCCTCGATGAACGGCGGGGTGGTAGACGGCACGTGGATCCTGCAGATCAGCGACAACGTTCCCGGGAACATCGGCCAGCTCAACAACTGGACGCTAACCGTCCATTCCACGGCGCCGGCGACGTCACCGGTGTTGAGCACCGGCAACATGATGGACCAGAACGCCAACGCCGTGACCGACGAGGACGCGACGCAGGCGCCCGTTACCGGACTGACGCCGGGCGACGTCTACGCCGTCCCGACGCCGGACTCGACGGTCCCGACGACCTACAACCTCACCCCCGGCTCGGCGACACCGTTCCCGCAGGGCCCCTACAACACCAACACACTGCCGCTGATCGTGTCCGGCCCGCACGTGGTCAGCACCAACGTGGGAACGCCGGTTGCCGCAGGTACGCCTGGTCCGCAGGGCACCTCGGACAACCTCGTGCTGAACAGCACCGTCAGCTCGATCAATGTGACGTTCGACCGGGACATGAACCCGAACTCGGCGACGCCGAGCGTGGAAGCCATCGCCGTGGTCGCGGGGGGCTCGGGCTACACCACGGCGCCGACGGTCTCGTTTACGGGCGGTGGCGGCTCGGGCGCGGCGGGGGTGGCCACGATCTCCAACGGCGTCGTCACGGCGGTCACGCTCACCGCGGGGGGTTCGGGTTACACCTCCGTGCCGACGGTCGTGCTCAGCGGCGGCGGCGGTACCGGTGCGCTCGCGACGGCGCAGATCTCGTCGGTCGTGACCGAGGTCATGGGCCCGGCCGGCCGGATCGACGGCCCGCAGACCTACTCGAACCAGGGGATCAAGAGCGTTTCGGTCACGAACGGCGGCTCGGGCTACACCACGGCGCCGACGGTCACGATCACCGGCGGCGGCGGCTCGGGCGCGGCGGCGTACGCCACGATCTCCGGCGGCCTCGTCACGTCGATCACGCTCACGTCGGCCGGCTCGGGCTACACGTCCACGCCGACGGTCACGCTCACCGGCGGCGGCGGCACCGGCGCGCGGGCCGCCGCGCTGTTCCAGACGATCCCCACGACGGGCCAGACGTTTAGCTCGACCATCACGCTGCCCAGCGACTTCAACACCTTCACCATCGCGCACCTCGCCGTCGCGCTCAACATCGTCGACACGTCCAACGCGCCGTTGACGGCCACCTTGATCGGCCCCGACGGTACGAGAGTGGTGCTCTTCTCCGGGCTCAAGGGCGCGAACCTCACCAGTACGGTCTTCGATGAGACCGCGCTGCTGGCGATCACCGGCGGCACGGCGCCGTATACCGGCACGTTCCAGACCACGTCGAACGCTTCGAACGGCGGCCTGAACGTGTTCACCGGCCAGGACCTGGCCCACGGCTCCAACCACTCGACGACCAACGCGGCCTCGGGCGCCTGGACGCTGCAAATCACGGGCAACACGCAGGGGAACCCCGCCTCGCTCGTCTCGTGGTCGCTGATCGCGACGCCGCAGATCACCGTCAAGCCCCTGTACGACGGCGCGACCCCGGGCACGACCCGGACGTTCGTCGTCAGCTTCCCGCAGCAGCAGCTCAGCGGCACCTACACGGTGGAGATGGCCCCGACCATCACCTCCGCCACGGGCGATGCGGTCGACTCGAACCAGAACGCGGGCGTCGACGTCCTCTTCGGCCAGGGCACCAACAACCCGACGACGCCGCTGGTCTACAACGCGAACAACCTGCCCCAGTCGATCCCCAGCGCAAAGACCGTGGGGACCACCACGACCCCCGGCACGTTGACGTCCACGATCAACGTACCCACCTCCTTCCCGGTCCAGGGGATCATCAACGGTCAGAGCGGCCTGAAGGTTCAGTTGAACATCACCGACGCGAGCGACCCGAGCCTCCAGGTCACGCTCGTCTACCATCTGGGCCAGGCGGACCAGGTCTCGGTCCCGCTGTTCCTCAACGTGGGCAGCGGCCCGAACGCCGCGAACTTCACGAACACGATCTTCGACGACCAGTCACCCACGCCCATCCAGAGCGGTGGCGCGCCGTTCTTCGGCACCTACTCCCCGCAATATCCGCTCTTGAGCTCCTCGCTCGCCGGACCGGGTTTCGCGGGCCTCAACGCCCAGGGCGCGTGGTCGCTCGTCATCAAGAACTCGAAGGCGACCACGGGCGGGAGCAGCCCCACTCTCAACAGTTGGTCGCTCACGTTCCTCAAGCCGCTGCCGGTCAGCGGGCTCGGTGAGCCGAACTCCGACAACATCAGCGCGAGCTTCCGCATCTTCACGATGGATCCGACCAACGCCCTGTCCAGCGACACGTGGACGGCGGTTGGCCCGGCGGGGATCAACGACCCAACCACCGGCGGTCCGAGCACGACGGTCACCGAGAGCGGCGCGATTCCGTTGACCGACGCGGGCGACGTCACGGCCATCGCGACCGATCCGTCCGACCCCTCGGGCAACACGGTCTACATCGGTGCGGCTTCCGGCGGCGTCTGGAAGACGACCGACTTCCTGAACCCGAGCGGCCCCACCTGGATCCCGCTGACCGACTTCGGGCCGACGTTCTCGCTCAACATCGGCAGCATCGCCATCTATCCCAGGAACGGCGACCCGAACCAGTCGATCATCTTCGCCTCCACGGGGGACGGCAACACCGGCAGCCAGGGCGTCGGCATCCTCCGGTCGATGGACGGCGGCCAGACCTGGACGCTGCTCGACAGCACGGACAACGTGGTCAGCAGCACCGGCCCGGTCAATACCTCGCCGGCCAACATGCTGCCGATCAATTCTCCGTTGCGCAACCACATCTTCGTCGGTACCACATCGTTCAAGATCATCGTCGATCCCAAGCCCACCCCCAACGGCGGCGTGATCGTCTATGCCGCTCTGAGCGGCAACTCAGGCTCCTCCAACAACGAGGGGGGCATCTGGCGCAGCGAGGATAGCGGGAACACCTGGCAGTTGATGCGCGCCGGGCAGGCCACCGATGTGGTGCTCGACCCCGCCAGCGGCCTCGGCGGACCCAACGGCAACCTCCAGATCGTCTACGCGGCCTTCGCCGGCGACGGCGTTTACATCAGCCCCAACGAGGGACAGGTCTGGAACGAAATGCTCGGCCAGACCGGCAACCCGCTGATCATCAATAACGCCAGCCAGAACGTCAACCCGATCAATCGGCCGACCCCCAACGGCGCGCTGAACGGCATCCGCTACGTGCTGGCCAAACCGGCCCTGACCGGCAACCCGGACCAGGACCAGATGTACGAAGGCTGGCTCTACGTCGCGGCGGTCAATTCGTCCAACGTGCTCCAGGGGGTCTACGTCACCAAGGACTACGGCGAGAACTGGACCCAGGTCCAGATTCCTGGGTTCGTCACGTCCGGCAACTACACCTTGGCCGTGCCGTCGAACAGCGGCGGCGCGAACTATCCCGTCGCGGGGGGGAACACCGGCCCCGGGGCGGGCTCTTTCGACATCAGTCTCTCGCTCGATCCGACGAACCCGAACATCGTCTACCTCGGCGGCACTCAGTTCAACCAGACCACGGGCCTGATCCGCATCGACACCACGCTGATCGCCGATGCCCACAACGCGGTCCCCTTCGAAACCGACCTCAACGACGGCGGCGCCCTCACCGTGACGAGTTACACCGCCGGCGGCCTGGCGCCGTTGACGGTGCTCGACCCGAAACAGTCGACCGGGCTGGAAAGCACGGTGCCCTTCCCGAACGCGTACATCAACCTGATCCGTGACCCGTCGTCGCCGTTCCTCGCGAACTCGACCCTGTTCCTCTACAACGGTGCGAAGTTCACGAACAGCGGCACGCAGGTGAAGTGGATCCCGTTCGACCTCGGCGGGTCGGACGTGCAGACGATCACCACCGAGGTCGATCCGCTGACCGGCAACACCCGGCTGATCATCGGCGATTCCCAGGGCGTCTTCACGGGCGTCGATAACAACGGCGTGCTCGAGACGAGCGTCGGCACCGTCTCGTTGCCCTCTGGTGACCGCAACGGCAACCTGCAGATCGCGCAGTTCTACTACGGGGCATCGCAGCCGAGCAACATCGCGGCCCAGGCCGCCGCGGCGCTACTCTACGGCAGCTCGAACGACAACGGCAGCCCGCAATCCAACCCCGGCGTCTTGTCCAACGGCAATATCACGTGGACGGCCCAGAACCCGCTGGGTGCCTTCCAATCCGAAGTCGGGTTCGTCTCCACCCCGCTCGGTTACGACCTCGGCGCCACCGGCGTGGGGACCGACCAGCAGGGAGGGACGACCAATCCGCTCACCGGCCAGCCCGAGCAGGCCAGTGTCTCCCAGTTCTGGTGGCCCGGTCAGGGGGGCGGCTACACCGACTTCTTCCAGGTAAGCCTCTCCGGCGGGACCTCCATCGGCCGTACCTACAACCTGCTCCAGTCGGCCAACGGTCTGCCCACGCCCGACTCGCAGTGGCCCCTCGAGCCCGGCTCGAACTTCGCCATCAACCCGATCGACGGCCAGCAGATGATGGTGAGCGCGTCGGGCAACAACAACGGTGTCGGGCGGATCTTCGCGACCGAGAACCAGGGCATCACCTGGCAGGAGATCGGCAACCCCTCAGCGCTCGACAACACCTACGCCCCGGCCCTGGCCTACGGTGCCCCCGATCCCAACAGCCCCGCCGGCGTCGGCAACCTCGACAACTTCCTCTACGCCGGCACCGACGGCGGTCACATCTTCATGTCCGAGACCGGCGGCGGTGCCAACGGCAACGCGTGGTACAACATCTCCACGGGGCTCGACGGCTCGCCCGTTGAGCAGGTCATCACCAACCCGACCCGCGGCAGCCACCAGGCGTACGCCGTCACGCAGCAGGGCGTCTACTCGATCGCCGACTCGGTCGCGCTGGCCAACGCGATCACGGCCAACGCCAAGGCCGCGGCGGCGGGCACGGCCGCGCCGTTCACCCAGGCCCAGCTTAATGCCCTGGGCTGGCAGCTCATCACGGGCAACCTGTTCCAGCTCATCAGCAATTCGTTCGACAACACCAACCTCGCCGCCGACTCGCTCCAGCCGGTCGCAACGCCGGACAAGATCGACTTCTTCTCACAACTGCCGATCGTCGCCCAGCAGCTCGGCGGACTGACGTCGATCGTCGCCGACTGGCGGTACGCCATCCCGGCCGACCCGACCAAGCCCGTCAGCGCCACGAACCCGGTCCACCCCGTGCTGTACGTCAGCGGCGGCACCGGAGTCTACCAGTCGCTCGACAACGGCGTGACGTGGGAGCTGTACCCCAGCCAGGGGACCAACAACGCGCCCCAGGATGGCGGCCTGTTGCCTCATACCCAGATCTCGCAGATCAGCCTGGTGCTGGGCAACATCGACTCCAACACCGGGCAGGCCGTGCAGAAGCCGGGCGACCCGAACATCCTGCTTGCGACCACCTACGGCCGCGGCGACTACGCCATTCGCGTCGGGCCGGCCATCACACCGACCTCGGTCACGCTCGACACGACCCTCCCCGCCCCCGGGGGGAGCGTCGCCGGCGTCGCGTCCAACGGCGACCCGCTGGTCACCACGACCCAGCCGGTCCTCGACGGCTTCAGCGAGGAATCCGCGAACGGCAACCAGGTCCGCATCACCCTCTACGACCTGACCGACCCCAACAACCCGGTGTACGTCGGCGGCTACGACGGCACCCCCGGCGACGCCACCGACATCGCGGCCAACCAGACCAACGCCTTCGGCCAGTTCTCCGTCTCGGTCAACGCCGGCGCCTTCACGACCAACGGCGTCAAGACCATCGGCATCCAGGCCACCGATGCCTCCGGGACGAAGGGGAACATGGTCAACTTCACCTTCGTGCTCCAGGCGCAGAACCTCGGGCAACCCCAGCCCCCGGCGGCGCCGACGCTGGCGCTCCTGGCCTCCGACGACTCATCACACGGCCAGAACATCACCAACGTCACCCAGCCCCACCTGGTCGGCGTGACCGGTACCAACGTGACCGTGCAGTTGCTCGACGCCAGCGGGAACGTGGTCCCGATCATCGACACGAACCCGAGCTCTCCCACATACGGTCAGACGGTCCAGTCCATCACGAGCAATGCGGTCACCGGCGCCTTCTCGCTCGAGCCGGCAACTGCTCTGACCGGGAACCCGGCCACCCTCTACAAGTTCCGGGCCCAGGCCAGCAACAACTTCGGCTCGTCCCTCAGCCCGTTCGTCATCTTCACCGTCAAGATCTCCGGTCCCACCAGCAACACCTTCAAAGGCCTGTCCACTGCCACCGATACGGGCGTCGTGGGAGATAACGTCACCACCCTGCGCAACCCAGTCTTCGTCGGCACGACCGACCCCGGCTCGCTGGTCAACCTGATCAACGCCTCGACCGGCGTCGTGCTGGCCACGGTGACCGCCGACACGAGCGGCAACTACGCACTCCAGCTCCCGCAAGGCTTGTCCAACGGCACGATCTCGCTGGAGACCCAGGCCTACGACGTCGCCAACAACTTCGGGCAGCCAAGCCCACCCATCCAGGTCACCATCACCAGCACCGCCGGTCAGTACAGCGCCGACGTCCTGGCCGACCCGACCAATCCGAACTCGCCCTACGTGTCCGAGGCTAACCTGGCCCTCTTCCAGCGCACGAGCGCGACGCAGATCACCTGGTTGATCAACAAGGGCGTGACCACCGCCTCGGGCGTCGCCTTCGGCCAAGGGGCGCTCGACGTCCCGTTCACCGGCGACTTCAATGGCGACGGCATCGCCGACCTGGCCTATTACGAGCCCAGCGACTCGACCTGGACCATCGAGCTCTCGCAGGGAACGACCGTGGCGAGCGGGAACATCAAGACGATTCACCTGAACGCCAACGCCAATGCGATCCCGATCGTCGGCGACTTCGACGGCGACGGCGTGACCGACGTCGGCGTGTACGAGCCGGGGACGGGCAGCTCCCCCTCGACCTGGATCATCGACGAGTCCACAGGCGGTCTCCAGACCTTCACGTTCGGCCAGGCCGGCGATCAGCCCGTACCGGGCAACTACGACGGCACCGGCAAGGACGAGCTGGCGGTCTACCGGCCCAGCACGGGCCAGTTCCTCATCGCCGGAGCAGGGGGCACCGCCAACCCCACCATCGTCGCGATCGGTGCGCCGAACGAGGTCCCGGTCCCGGGCAACTACGACAACCAGTACTACTTCAACAACCACGTGGCCGAGCGGACCGATGTGGCGGTCTACAACCCGAGCACCGGCGCGTACACGATCGGCCAGTGGGTGGGCACCGGCGTGACAGTGACGCCCCGGACCGACACCGGCCCGTCGTCGGATCTCTTCCAGGCGGGCGATATCCCCGTGCCGGCTGACTACGACGGCACGGGCAACGCCGAACCGGCCGTCTACCGCCAGAGCACGGGCCAGTTCATCGTCGACGGCGCGACCGGGGTCGTGTCGTTCGGCACCGCGGGCACGGCCGAAGTCCCTGTCCTGGCCCCGTACGTCTACCGCCAGGTTCCGGTCGCCACCGTCGCGCCGACGATCGCGCTGGCCCCGGCCGACGACTCGGGTGTTCCCGGCGACAACATCACGAACGTCAACCGGCCGCACCTGATCGGCAAGGCCAGCCCCAACGTGTTGATCAACCTGATCAACACCGCCACCGGCGTCGTGATCGGGACCGGCAGTGCCGACGAGAACGGCAACTACTCGGTGCAGCCCACCAACGCCCTGGCCGATGGCACCTACAAGCTCGAGACGCAGGCCCGCGGCCTGGGCAACGGCCCGAGCTTCGTCAGCTCGATCCTGACCCTGACCATCCAGACGAGCCTCGTGGTGACGTCGACCACCCCCGCCTCGGGCACGTTGGTGACCAGCCTCCCGAACGGCCAGATCACCGTCACCTTCAACCACACGATCGCGGGGCTGGTTCCCAACAGCCCGACGCTGGGCTTCGCGAGCAACCCGTTCGCCGTCATGCTGGTTCCGAGCGGTCCCGACGGCGGCACGCAGCTCGCCAACGGCCAGCCGCTCTGGAGCGCTCCCTCGGGCGTCGACGGCGGTGACCTGCCCGTGCCGGCCACCCTCGTTTACCAGGCCAACAGCAACGGCACTTCGCAGATCACCCTGACCCCGGCCTTCCCGCTGGCGACCGACATCTACCTGATCTCGATCGGCGGCTCGGGCATGACCGACCTGGCAGGCAACCCGGTCTCCGGCACGGGCGGCCAAAAGGGGATGGTCTACGCCTCGTTCGACTTCCACGCCTCGTCCCCGAGCAGCTCTGCGCTTCAGGTCGTCGGCGTGACCGCCAACCATGGCTCCACGGTCATCAACAACAACCAGATCCCGCAGCCCGACACGATCGCCATCCAGTTCAACAAGCCGCTCGACACCTGGACGGTCAACGCGAGCACGGTTCACCTGATGGCCCGGAGCGGGTCCACCTACGTGCCGGTGCCGTCGGCTGTGGCCTACAGCCCCTCGACCAACACGATCTATCTGACGCCGGAAGCCGTGCTCTCGCCGGGGACGGTGTACGCCATCTCGGTCGACCCCTCGGTCAGCGACGACCAGAACTTCCCGAACCCGGGCGTCACGCTCGGCCAGACGTTCACGACGTCGTTCACGGTGAGCAACGGACCGGTGACGGGCCAGTCGCCGCTGACGGTCACCGGGACGTCGCCCGCCAACGGCACGCAGTGGACTTCGTCCCTGGGTTACGTCTCCGCCACGTTCAGCGAAGCCGTCAACCTGTCGTCGCTGGGCCGTTTCTCGGCGATGCTGGTCCCCCATACGGGGGGCGTGACCACGGGGAACTCGGGTTACGCGGACATACCGATGAACGCGAAGGTGGCGTTCAACCCGAACACCAACCAGCTCGTGATCGTGCCGACGCAACTGCTTGGCAACAACATTTACCTGATCTCGCTTCACGACATCACGGCGTCCAACGGCGACACGCTGAGCGGTGGGCCGGTCTACTCGACGTTCCAGCTCACCGGGGGGGCCACGGCCTCGGTGGCGCACAATGTCGTGAAAGCGAGCCAGTCGGCGGCGGACGTGGCTGTTACCGCCACAGCCGGCACCAGCACGACGGCGACCATTCCCACGACGGCGACCGTCTCCACGACCACCGTTTCGCAGGGGAGCACGCCGGCAGTGGCCCCGACTCGCCCCGTCCGGCCCGCGCAGAGGGGGGAGGTCCACGACCAGGCCCTGACCGGCTCGTCCTTCAACATCCGCTCCTTCCTGTCGAGCCGCCGCAAGGCGCTCGCCTCGGCTCTCGACCACGTCACCTCGGAGCGGAAACACGGGTCCCATTCCTGACGGACGAGACGCTCCTCCCGCAACCAACACACGGCCGCCGGCCCGATCTTCGACGATCGGGCCGGCGGCCGTTTGGCTTCGAGGCCTTTCAAATGAGAATCCCGCCCCGCCTGGCAAAGGTCTGCCGGACGGGGCGGGACTCGGAAGAAGCGGAAAAGAACAAATCGGGTTCGCGAAATTACGAGGCGGGCAGTGCCGCCGGGTACGTCTCCGCCCAGCTCCGGAACGCGCGGCCGTCGTCGCGCAGGAGCTCGCGGTCCCAGCCGCTCAACTCCACGTTTTTCAGCCCGGCCAGTAGCCGTCGCGCGTACTGCTCGGGCCTCTGGCCACCCCCCCGCAAGGGGCGGTACGGCGGAAGTCCTTCGAAGCGGCCGCTCTGGAGCTCCCGGGCAAGCCAGGTCTCCAGCCCGCTTCTCGGGCCCCCCTCGATTCGAGGGATACGGTCTGTCATACTCACTCCTCGGATCAGAAGAAATGATGGATAAAACCACGCGCCCGGCGCGAACGCGCCTAGTGACCGGGAATCGGTCCGCGTGCTCGATAATTGTAATAGACAAAACACCGTGCGGACAATCGGCTCGTGCGATTTGTGTGGCGTCTTCGCCTGACGCTGCGTACGGAGCGCGGGGGCGGTGACGACCTGGCGGCCGGCGATCGCTGACGACGTTCTTGAAGGTCGACAACCGGCCCAACGACGCAAAGGTAGGGACACACGTGGGCCTGTCAGGACCCAATGCATCCAACGGCCGACCTCATTGGCTAAATCTGCCTGCTGACGACAGCGAGAATCGTCCTCTCGTGTGGCTCCGCATCATTGCTCCTGGTCAATCCCAGGTGGTCGACGCGGAATTTCCATGCCTCAAGCAAAGCCCGAAATTCCTGGCTGTTCCATTCCCGAACGTGGCAAGAGTTCTTGGGCGGCCCAAAGTCGTCGATCCCGCGCGTCAAGTCTCGCTCGGGAGTCGATATAATGGCTTCACGGGCTCCTTGCTCGAGAAGCAAATGAATTCGATCGAGTAACGGACCCGGGAAAACGAGATGTTCGACAACATCGGAGCAAATGACGAGCGCCTTTTCAAGGTCGCGATCTTTGATGAGCGACCCCGGTTTCTCAAGGTCTGATTCGATCCATGTTCCAAATTTATGATTATTAGTACACCATTGAATATTGTTTCCGTAATCGATTCCAATAAATTTCCAGGATGGGTGCTCTTCCCATAAGCGCGCTAGCTTCTGGGCGCGCCCGCAGCCAATATCAACGATCGTGTCACACCCCCTTTGAACGGCTCGCTCGGCTGCGAACGGGTACACCATCGGCTGCCAGGTCACTCCCGCCGCTGGTTCGTCAAAGTAGTATTCCGGGTTCTGGCGCGAGGCGTACCCCAGCTTGACATAGAAGTTCTCCGCAAGTGAGCCACCAGTCCAAACACGGTCTTTCGTGGCCCTAGTTCCCCAGAGTCGTCTCCACAGACGTGGGTTCAGCTTGAGCTTTCGCATATTAAGTCTAAAGAATTGTAGATACATTGAATTATCGATCCAATGACTGATGGTGTCACTGCGTCGATCGCCGGATCGACGCGGTGAGCGCGAGCGATCCTCATGGAAGCGCCTCCGTGGGGGCTCGCCCAATCCTATCGGGTCAGCGTCCGGGGGTCCAGAATACAATGTATGTGATTTCTTTCGGGCTCAACAATTGTAATAGAGAAAACGCTGTATGGGCAATCGGCTCGTGGGATTTGTGTGGCGTCTTCGCCTGATGCTGCGCACGGAGCGCGGGCGCGGTGACGACCTGGCGGCCGGCGATCGTTGACGACGGCCTGAGGGTCGACAACCGGCCCGACAGCTCCGGGGCAAAGCGCGGTCACGTGACGTACAACGATGGACGCGCCCAGGCCCGAAAGGGTTCGCCGGAGGCGACGACCGCTTGCCTGCGAGAGGTCGGTCCTTGGGCGGATTCACGGGCGATCATCGAAACGCGTTTCATCCACCTCCCAGCACTCGCAGCGGGGCGAGTCGAGACGGCATCCCTGGGGGACCGAGAGCCGGAGCCGGTCGATCGCGGGCCGCCAGCTCCACCCGGGGCTACACCCGATTGGCAGCAGGTAGCGGTGCGGGCTGCCGTCGGTGAGGACGGTGAACGTGACCCTGGACGCTTCCTCGTAGTCCCGTCCGGCCGGGGCAAAGTCCAGGGTCATCGGGGCGTCGGCTCCAGGCCCCTCGCACACGAGATCCAGCTCGAGGTAGTTCCTGGTGCGGGAGTCGATCGGACTGTGAACTTCCCAGGCATGGCGGGTGGTGACGCTCGGGTTCCAGGGGCCGATCGTTTCTCGCGAACGCACCCGGTGGGTCAAGGACGACAGCCGGCCATCGCCCCAGCGAAGGGGGAGGCGGCCGGCCGGCAATGGGCCGAGAAACGGGGCCTCGAGCGCGAGCGTGCCCGGCCAGTGGGCGGGCGCGGGTTCGAGGAAGCTCGTTCCCGCGAGAGGACGGTAGCGGCGGTAGAGCTCCTGGGCGATCACGTAGTGACGGAGCGGGTTCGGCACGTTGTTCGACCCCGAGAGATAGCGCCAGGCGATCAACTGAGGCGGGTGCAGCCGCAGGGCCGCGACGGCCACGCGTTGCTCGTGCGGAGAGCTGATGCAGTAGGCGATCGCGTGACGAGTCGGGTTGTGCCGTTGATGCACATAGTTGAGCATCCCCCCCTCCATTTCCCACAGGTACTCGCGGTCGCCGACTCGCTCCATGATGAGCGGCGACCGCGCAAGCTCATCCCGCGTCGTGGCGAAGGTGTGGACCCACTGGAGAAAGCTGGCTGGGGAGTGGATCTCCTGCGGGGCAATCGCGCCGAACCAGACCAGTCCGGCGAAGGCGACGGTCCGGCGATCGGTCAGCGGCATTCGCAGACCTTGGTGCGCGAGGAAGCGGAGGAGCTCGAAGAGGCCGATCGACGTGAGCACGAGATTGGGGAGGATGAGCGCGACCAGGTGCGCGCCGTCGGTCCGCCCCACCCCGCGCTGGGCGACAAGCACATCATCGATCAGGAGAAAGAGCCAGGCCCGTCGCCAGGGTGCGGGCACGCGCGTCCAGACCAGGGCTCCGACGCCGGCCCAGACGCCGACGGTGACTACCGAGGACATCATCAGGGCCCGGAGCGAACGATCGCGCCAGGGAAGCGGCAGCCCGTAAAAGGCCGGCAGGTTGCGCGCGTTGTCGAGCAGCAGCCACCAGTAGGCTCCCGCCGACCGAGGGCCTTGCCAGAGCGCGACGAAGACCGTGAATGGTACGACCGTCGCAAGGAGCACAAATGCGGCCCAGGCCGCCCGTAGCGGTAGCGGCGCGGCGCGCTCTCCTCCGGGAGGTCCCGCGACCAGGACGGTTAACACCGCCGCACCGGCCAGGGGAATCAGCATGTCAAACCCGCTGAACGCGGCCAATCCGCTGCCGGCGCTCAGCGCGATGAGGCCCCGCCACCGGTTCCGCGACCGGAGCACGCTGACCCCGAGCGCTGCGAAGAGCAAGGGAAGGCCCGCCCGATCTCCGAGTGCGGGATGCGCCGTGGCGGCCAGGGCCGTGACGAAGCTCCATGCGAGCGACCGGGTCCAGGCGTATGTCATGAGCAAGATCCCGGCCACGGGCAGGTAGGCCAGGACCTGTTTTGCAATGAAGAAGGTCCCCAGGCTCGGCGCAGCGAGTCGACGCGCGAGCCAGGCCTCGAAGAATTCGTAGCCGCGCAGCGGGAAGACCTCGGAATAGAGGGGCCGACCACTCTCGAACTCCCAGACGGCCGAGAGGATCTGCCCATCGTGGAACGAGTCGATCGCCGATGAGGGGGCGCCGGGCGGCAGCGCGAGCAAGAGCAGGACTGCCAGGCCCAATGCCCAAAGACCCCGCCACCTCAACTCGGGCCGCAGCAGGGCCAGTCCGAGGGCTGCCACCGTGATCAGCAGGTCGAACCAAGGCCGGGAGATGTTCAATAAGGCCGTTGCCGTCACTGCCAGCAAGGGAAACCACCGCTGCGCGGGGACAAGCGCCGGCAGTTGGTCTGTCAGGGTCGCGGGGATCGCGGACGCGATCACGAACGCTCCCGAGGCGCCGCTGACCACCAGGAGCAGGCTCCGCGGCAGCTCCACGTACGACCACCGGCAGTCGAGCGCGCAGAACACCGCCAGGATCCCCACATAGGCCAGCCAGGGGAGTCCCCAAGCTCTGTTCGTTCTCGTGCCGACAAGCAGCCCGGCCGCTCCGATCGAGGCGAGTACGACATCCAACGTCTCCCACGAAGTGGCGGTCCCCAACACGACCATGAGGGCGAGCCCGGCCTTCCGCCAACGTGCTTGCGCTCGAGGCTCCCGGGAATCGAGCCGATAGACGGTGACAAGCACGAGGACAACGGCAAGAGCCGAAGCCCAGTGGCTCAGCAGAACCAGCGGAAGGTCGGGAAATCCGAGCCCCCAGATCGCCCACGCAACCGCTTGCCGAAGGCCGGCGCGGTTCCCGTGGTGCCGCGCGAGGATGGAGCCGACTACGAACGTGAGGGCACCGACCAGGGTCACCAGCGGCAGCCGCTCCGGCCAGTGGCACCAGCCCGGCACGCAAAGCCAGAGCAGCCCGGCCGCGCCGATGGGAACCAGGAGGGAGTCCGGAATGCGCTGGGCTGCGAGGGCGAGAGGGCGGGTCAGGACGATCACCGCGAGGACATATGCGAAGAGGGCCCACTGCTCCGATCTCTCGGAATAACCCCAAAGCAAAGGAACTCCCACGACATCCACCGGATCGAGACCGATCTGCAAACGGAGCACCGTGCCCGCGGCGACGATCCCGCCGAACAGCGAGCAGGCGGCGACCGCCGACGCGCGCCAGAACGGGCTGGACCAGCCCCCGTTGGCTCGGTGCGCGGTCAACGGCGGGACCCGGGGGGGTGGGTCAGGGCGTAGACGTACCATTTCAGGTAATGAGGCAGCCAGGCCCGCAACCGGAACCGCGATTGTCCGGCGGAACGGTCGCGCCACGTCGAAGGGAGCTCCGTGATCCGCCGCCCTGCCGCGTAGGCCTTCGCCGTGACTTCTAGTGAGTAGGCAAAGCCCGCCCGGCTCTCGATCTCGATGCCGACGAGCACGCTCCGGCGATAGGCGCGAAAGGCATTGGTTGCGTCGTGGGTCGGCAACCCCGCCAGCCAGTGCAGGCTGAGGCCCGCGGTGCGTGAGAGCACCTTCTTGAGCCGAGGGCCGCCAATCTGTTGGCCGCCTCGCATGTAGCGCGAGCCGCACACGATGTCGTAGCCCTCGTCGCGGATTAGCTCGACCATCCGAGGCACGATCGCCACGTCGTCGGACAGGTCGGCCATCGTGACGACGACGACCTCGGCCCGCGTCGCCGCGATCCCGGCGCGAATGGCATGGACCACGCCGCGCCCCAGCGTGTTCTTGACCAGCTCCAGACCGGGATAGCGCGACTGCAAGCTGCGGACGACCGGCAAGGTGTCGTCCTCGTCGAAGTCGTATACGATCAGCACGCGCTTGGCCAGTGGCACGCGCTGGTCGATCTCCTCGAGCGCCCGGCCGATGTTCGCGCCTTCATTGTAGACCGGAACGATGAAATCGATGACGGGGGGCGCGTCCAACGGCCGTTCTCCTCAAAGATCCGCACTCAGATGCCGCCGGTCGCAATCTGCTCCCGGATCCAGGGGATGATCTCGTCGAGCGCCTCGGAAAGCGTCGTCGTCGCCTCGAAGCCGAGCAGGCGCTGGGCTTTCTCGACCGAGGGGATCCGCCGGCGGACATCGTACGGAAAGGGGGGGTCGAAGATGACCCGAAACGGTTCATCCCCCCGGACCTTTCGCCAGATCAGCTCGGCGAGCTCGAGCACGGTCGTGGATTGCGTGGTCGAAAGGTTGAAGTCCTCGTTGAGCGCGGCCGGCGACTCGACGGCGCAGCGGATCCCTCGCGCGAGGTCGCCGCCGTAGGTGTAATGGCGGACCTGCTGGCCATCGCCGAGGAGATGGAGCGGGTCCTGCCCTTTCAGCACCTTCTGTACGAGGTCGGGCACGACATGGCTCAGCGCCAGCCGCACGTTGCCCGAGAGCACCTCGTGGTCGCACCGGGCGCGCTTCTCGCCGATGCCGACGCAGTTGAACGGACGAATGATCGTCGCGGGCAATCCATACTGCTCGCGCGCCCCCTGGGCGAAATACTCGGTGGCCAGCTTCTGAAAGCCATAAGTCGAGCTCGGCGGCGGGCAGCGGCGCTGTTCGCCCTCCGGCGTGGGAAAGTGCTCGGCGTTCTCGAAGACCATCGACGAGGAAATGACGGTGATCTTCTGCAAGCGTCCCCGGCGTCTCGCCTCGATCGCGGCGTCGAAGGCGGCGGCCGTGATCCGCTCGTTCTCGGCGAGCAGGTCGTAAGCCAGTTCATGAAACAGCGCGATGCCGCCGATGATGGCCGCGCCCGCGACAAAGTGGTCGCAGTCCGCCAAGATATCGCGCAGGAGGGCCGCGTCCTTCGCGTCGCCGACGACGGCGCGGTAGCCCGGATGGGTGTCGAACGCGCGCACGACCGGGCCGTACTTCGAGAGGTTGTCGAGACCGACGACCTCGTGACCCGCCGCGAGCAGCTCTTCGATGAGATAGCCGGCGATGAACCCGGCGGAACCCGTGACCAGGACTTTCATACGAGCGCTGTCCCCTTGCCGAAGAGGTTCCAGATATCGATCACGGGCGTCGATGCCGGCGGCTCGATCGCCCGGTACTCGCGGTGCGGCGCGCCGATGATCAGCAGGTCGGCACGGTCAAGCACCTCGTCGAGCGGCCGGAACGTTGGATCCTGGATGTAGACGTCGGTGCAGAGAACCTCGGCCGCCTCGGCTTCGAGGACCTTCCGCAGCTTGTAGGAGAGCGACTCGCGCGGATCGTCGCTCTCGGCCTTGAAGGCCATGCCCAGCACGCCGACGCGCATTCGGGCCAGCGGATAGCGCTGTTTGAGCCGCTTCGCCACAAAGTTCGGGAGCCCTTCATTAATGAGCATCGCGGCATGCCCCAGCAGTAGGCTGTTGTCGCTTGCCGCCGCCAGTTGCATCGTGTCCTTGAATAGGCAAGGGCCGGCGGCGAAGCCGCTCCGGGGCAAGCCTGCCATCCGGGGATAATCGCGGGTCATCGCCTCGAAAACGCGGTAGAAATCGACCCCGTGATCGGTCGCGATCATCAGGAACTGGTTTGCAGTGGCAAACTGAATGTACCGCCATACATTCGTGAAGATCTTGGTCAGCTCAGCTTCCAGCGGCGTGAGCCGTTGCACCGTCGGGGCGATGCGGCGAAAAAGCTCCGACGCGAGCACGACGGCCTGCTCATCGCAGCCGGAAACGATCTGGGGCAAGGTGGCGAACTCCTCGAGCGCGTGCCCCTCGGCCACTCGCTCGGGGCAAAAGGCGACGCGGACGTCCAGCCCCAGCGACATCAGGAGCGCGTGGACCTTCTGCGTCGTCCCCGGGGCCACCGTGCTGCGCAGGATGATCGACTGGCCGTCGACGAGATGGGGCCGCAGCTCCACGAAGAACCGTCGCATCGCATGAAACGTCGGGTTCAAGTGCTCATCGACGGGTGTGCCGATGACCACCACCACCTGGCGCGCCTCGGTCGCCATCCGTGGATCGTTGGCCACTTCGAGCGTCCGCCCGATCACCTCACGCAAGATCGGCTCGGCGCCCCCTTCCAGGAACGGCATCCGTCCCGCCCGGACCGTCTCGACCGCCCGCTCGTTCGTGTCATAAACGGATACGCGCAGGCCCGCGCGCGCAAAGGCGAGCGCCAGGGGAAGACCGACATGCCCGCAACCGCCCACCACGCAGACATCGAACCGGAATGGCGCCACGATTCGCGCTTCTCCTCGAGGAACAGCAACTCCTGAGCATTCTATCAGAGAGGCGTGACGCCGTGGCGAGGAGCTTTCTTCCCGCGCCCCGGCGTTTGGAGAAAAGCCGGCTTTCACCGGATTTTAACCCTCAGCTTGCGCGTCTGGCGTCGTCGTAGCGACTTGATTAGACTCGGCCGTGGAGCTCCGACCTGCCTTCGGCGTACGACGAGACACGCGAACCCGGAGAGGCACCACCGCCGAGCATGAACTCGCAAACCGGTTCGTGGGGACGCCGGGTTGGCAAAATGGCATTCGGCGTGATTGCGGTCGCCGGCCTGGCGCGCGTCGTCGCCTTTCTGTTTTACGTTGGGTGTCAGTTCACGGCGCCCCGGGAAGTCTTTCCGCTCGAAGCGAAAATGGTCCACCTCGCCTGGAGAGTCCAGCATGGAGTGAGGCTCTATCCTCCCTGGGTCGACGGCCCCCACGTCGCCAACTTCTTCGGGCCTTGTTACTTCGTGCTGGTCGGTCTGCTCGGGAGGGCGACCGGGGCCGATCTCGACGGTCTCGTGCCGATCGCCCGCGCGGTCACGGTTGCATCCGTGCTGGGAATGACGGTGCTGTTGGGCCTGTACGCCGCCCGGAAATACGGCACGGGTGCGGGTCTCCTGGCTGCCGTGGTCAGCCTTGGCTCCGGTCCGCTGATCGGCTTTGGCGTGATGGCTCGTCCCGATGCCCTGGCCGACGTGCTCGGCTTCATGGGTTTCCTGCTCGCCACCAGCCGTCTTCGTGGCCAGGTGGCGGTCGGGTGCGTGCTCCTGCTCGTCGCGATTTTCACGAAGCAGACCGCCGTGATTTACCTTGCAGCCGCGGTGCTGGCCCAATTCCTGATGGGACGTCACGTCGCCGCGGCCGCGGTCGCGGTGTCGGTCGTCCTGACCACGCTCGCGATCGTCGCGGTGGTGACTCTCGCCATCGAACCCGGGTTTGGGCCTGGCCTGCTAGGCGAATCCCGGAGCCCTTGGGATGGCCTCGCATACCGGGCTTTGCTCGTGCGGCTCAGTCGCACCTCTCTCGACCTCCCTGTCTGCGCGGGACTTGGCATGCTGTTCTGGTGCGCGCGGCCAACACGCGACCTTCGCTTCGCCGCCCTGGCGGCGACCTTGATAACGGCATGCTTCGTGGCCTCGGTCAAGAAGGGAGCCGACCTGAATTACTTTCTCCCCTTGCGTGCCGTCGCGTCGCTCGCGGTGGCGACGCTCTGGTCGGCCATGAAGGGAGCAAACGGCTGCCGCGCGTGGCGACTCGCCGCTGCCGCCACGGTCGCCGCCGCTGCACTGTCCACAACCCTGCTCCCGATAGCCGTCCAGACCTACGTCGCCTACGAATTCCGGGAGTGGCTCCATACCAGGAACGCGCAGGTCTTGCTCCGGCAGTACGCCGACCTGGTGAAGTTAGCGCGCGATCCGTCCCGCTCCATCCTCACCGACAGCGGTCACCTCGACATCCAGCGGGGGACGGGCACGGTGTTCGCCGACCCTTGGTTGTTCCGCCTCCTCGCCTCCACCGAACGCCTTAATCCCGTCGACCTGCAACGGGCCATCGAAAACGAGCGGTATGACTGGATCGTCACGACCAAGCCGTTGGAAGACCCGGAGTACGCAACCTACGAATTCGGCCTGCCGAACCCCCTGGCCGCCGCCGCCCGCCGGCACTACGTTTTCGCAGGCCAGAAGGCCGATCTGTTTGTCTATCAACCCCGCAATGGCCAATCCACCCGCGGCACGCAGTCGAAAGCGAAGTAGAAAGTCGCGATCCTACAACCCGCGTTATCCACTTTCTCAGACTTGTAAGAACATAAGTTCCATTATCGGACGGTGAGACGTTGTCCATTTTGGGCCGGCAATGCTTCACTCCTGTGGTGGTAGCACGTCAGGCTCGATCTGGTAGCCGTCGGCCAGGGCGTTGGTCGAGTTGAAAAGGGCGACGATGGCCAGGACTTCCCCCAGGCCCTCGACGTCGAGACCGAGCTTGCGCACCGCGGCCGTGTGTGAGTTGACGCAGTAGGCACAGCCGTTGGTCGCCGAGACGGCCAGGGCGATGATCTCGCGCGTCAACGGGTCGAGCTTGCTCGTGCGCCCGGCGGCCTCGGGGTGCATCAGGGCCTTGAGGCGGGTCCAGACCATCTCGAGGTGATCGGGGTGCGTCGCCAAGGTGCGCCAGATGTTCGGGACGAAGGCGATTCCCTTGGTGGCCTTGATGTCGGCGAAGATGGCCGCGACACGGCCGGTGGCTTCGGTTTCTTGTATGAGTCTTACGGTTGCTGGTGTTCGTTCGGACATGGTCGGCCTCGATCGGATGCATTGAGGTCATGGGGCCCAGGATCAACGGCCCCCGCGCCCTTCGAGGTTACCACGGCATAACCCGGCTGCGCCTTGCTTCCCGAAAAAGCGACAAAGGACGCCCATCGGAGGTCTGTCCGACACGTGCGAGGCTCGTCCAAAGGTGACAACAAACCGATACGAGCAGAGTACCGGGGTCCCCCACCGGTGAGGCCGCGCTGCGGCCTTGCGGCTAAGACGGGAAATGAACAGCGATGCGCGGGATCGATGCGGTACGAGCGCGGCGCAGTCCTGACCTCACCTGCACGCATACTCCTCTGTCGGCGCGCCACTCCCGGACGACCGGTCGGCGCTACTTCGTCGATTTGGCCCCGTCCGGTCGCGTGCATGCCCGCAGCCGTTGGCCGACTCCGGCTCAGGCCACGCTGTTCGTGCTGGTTCTCGGACTTGTCTGGCGCACGCTGCGATACCTCCTGGCGTTCCCGCTCTGGAACGATGAGGCGTTCCTGGCCCTGAGTATCCTGACGCGCGACCTTGCGGGGCTGGCGCAGCCGCTGGAATTCGGCCAGATCGCGCCCCCAGGGTTTCTTTGGGCCGAGTGGGGCATCGTGCGGCTGCTGGGGAAGAGCGAACTCGCCCTGCGGCTTGTCCCGTACCTGGCCGGTGTGTGTTCCCTGCTGCTGTTCCGCCATTTCTGTCGCGGCGTGGCCGGCCGGCGTGTCGTGCTGGTGGCGGTGGCGCTCCTTGCGGCGTCGTTCTACCCGGTCCGGCATGCCAACGAGGTCAAGCCGTACGCCATCGACCTGCTTGTTACGCTCGTCCTGATGGGTTTGGGCTGGCGCGTCTGGCTCGAGCCACGTCGGGGGGAACGCTGGGCGGTGCTCATCATCATGGCGGCCGTCGGCGTGTGGTGTTCGTACCCGGCGGTATTTCCCGCGGCAAGCGTGGCGGTCCTGGTCGGTTTTCGTGCCTGGCGCGAGCGGACACCGCGGGTCTGGGCGTGGGGCTTGACGTACATCTTGGTTCTGGCGGCGAGCTGGGCCCTCATGGCGGTGACGTTCGCCCTACCGCAGGCACGGGCGTCCGCCTGGCTACCCGGGTTGTCCACCTGGCGCGGGGCATTCCCGCCGCTAGCGCATCCGTGGCGGCTCCCGTGGTGGCTGCTGGAGGTTCACACGGGCAACATGCTTGCCTATCCGCACGGCGGGCACAACTTCGGCAGCACGCCGACGTTTTTGCTGGTCATGGCGGGCATTTGGGCACTCTGGCGACAGCCGCGGCGTCGGTCCCTCCTCTGGCTGTTGCTCGGTCCGCTGGCGTTCGCTCTGGTCGCGGCGGCCCTGCGCCGTTATCCGTACGGCACGAGCGCTCGGATCATGCTGTACATGGCCCCCGCTTTCTGCTTGCTGGCCGCTGAAGGAAGCATCGCGCTGCTCCGGACCTGGGGCCGGCGGGGGCTCCGGTATGGACCCTTCGTGCTCGCCGGATCGTTGGCCCTGCTCACGGCAGCCTGGGTCGTGACCGACATCAGTGCGCCCTACACCCGCCGGTCCGACCTGGAAAAGCGCCGGCTGATCCAGCAATGGGCCGAGATCACGAGCCCCGGCGACCTTTGGGTCGTCTTCGACGGCGCAACTCCTCTGCCCCAGGTTCCCGAGATGATGGTCTCACAATGGGTTCAGCGAGTGGCCGACTTCCGCTATGATGTGCGGAGCCTTGCCCCGGTGCCGGTGTGGTGGGAACCGGATCCTCAGACCGTCGCGCTGCTGCACGGCAGACGGATCTGGTTCTTTGTGCACCATCACGGCTGCGCGAGGCTGTATCCGGGGGCGCGTCTGGCGGCCTATGAAAAGGCCCTTACCGCCCGCCTTGGGCCGCCCGTTTCGTCGGGGCCCTTGTTCGTCGACGGGGCGATTCTCGTGGTTCACGTCTACTCGCCCTGACGGTAAAGATCGAATCCCAGGAGTTGCGGCGCCATGACGGCATTCACATCCCGGATTCGCCCTCGCCTGTGGCGCCCGGATCCTCAGGCCGAACCCGCCGGACCGAGCAATCCTCCTCCGGCCGCCGAAGCGCGCTGGGCGCTGGCGTTCATCTTGGTTGTCATGAGCGCGCAGATCGTCTTCCTGACGGTCGGCTGTGACTGGGACCTGTGCGGCGACGAGGCGGAATACTGGGCGTGGTCGCGCCGGCTGGACTGGAGCTATTATGCCAAGGGGCCGCTGATCGCCTTCTTGATACGGCTGGCAACCACACTTGGGGGCGACCTGAGCGAGGGCCTGACCGGTTCGCTCATGCCGGCGGTGCGGCTGCCGGCGGTCCTGCTCGGGGCCCTCACCGCGTGGGGCGTGTTCCGACTGGCGGCCGAGACGTGCCGGAGTGCGCGGGCCGGTCTGGTCGCGGTGCTGATCCTGCCGGCCATTCCGTTGTTCCGGATCGGCGGCCTGATCATGACGATCGACACGCCGCTGGTTTGCTGCTGGACCTGGGCGGCGGTCTGGTCGTACCGCGGGATCATGCGCGGCGGCACGCGGGCCTGGCTGCTGGCTGGGCTGCTCGTGGCGCTTGGCGTGATGGCCAAGTACACGATGCTCGCCTTTCCGGCCTCGGTGGGCCTGTTCCTCCTGCTGGGTCGCGCGCGGCGGCGGCAGTTGCTCCGCCCGGGCTTCTGGTTCCTGGCGCTGGGCTGCGGGGTGGGCATGGCGCCGATCGTGTACTGGAACACCCAGCACGGCTGGCTTGCCGCGGAGCAAATGTCCAACCGGCTCGGCCTCGACTCCTCGTGGAACTGGGGCCGCTTGCAACCGCTGCTGGCCTTCCTGGGGGGCGAGGTCCTGGCGCTGGGCATCTGGGGTTACTTTGGCTTACGGGCACTCGGCCCAGCGGCGACGGGGGCGTTGCGCCCGGACGACGAGGGCGACCGAGCAGGCCGGCTTTACCTGTTCTGCCTCTGGATCGTGGTCTGGTCGGCCTGTGTGGCGGCTTGCCTGCTGGGCGAGACGGAAATGAACTGGTCTGCGCCGGCGCACGTTTCGCTCCTGGCGCTGGCGGGCGGCTGGCTGGCCCCTCGCGTGTTGCGCGCTAGGCCCGGGCAAGAACGTCCCCAAGGGGCTTGGCAATACGGCCTGCTCTGGGGCCTGAGCCTGGCCGGGCTGACCGCCTTACAGCACACGGAGTGGTTCTATCCGGCACTCTCGCGGATCACCCCCGCCCCGACGGCCGGTCGGCCTGCCCCACTCCGGGAGCTCGACCCGACATGCCGGATGCGGGGCTACCGCGAGCTGGAGCCTGCCGTCGACGCCCGGCTGGTCGGCTTGCGGGCGGAAGGCCTCGACCCGTTCGTGCTGACGCCGACCTACACACTGGCCGCGACCCTCTCGTTCTACCTGAAGGGTCAGCCCGAAGTGTACTGCGTGGCCTGGTCCCCCGGCCTGGCGGCCAGGGCGCTGAACCAGCACGACCTTTGGCGGCCCAACCCGCGGCACGACCTCAACGCCTTCCTCGACCGGCCCGTCGTGATCGTCGAGGACGCCACCCGAGGCATCAGCTACGCGCAAGGGGCCGTTGCGCACGGCGTCGTCCGGGGCGCGGGCACCTCGGAGCGCGTGTTGGTCCGTCGCGGCGGTACGGTCGTCGCGGCCTGGGATATCACCGTCTACCCCCATTACACCGGCCTCCGCGACGTCGAAGAGAACCGCGTGCTGCTCCAGACCTACGCCACGCCCGCCTACTACGCCGCCCAGGGGGGGACGCCGCAGGCCTTCGTCCGCGGCCTCTACCGTGACTTACTCGGCCGTGCCCCGACGGACCAGGAGCTGGCGGACTGGGTGACCACGCTGAGCGGTCAGCCCAGGGCACTCCTTGTTAGTGCGCTCGCCAGACGCGACGAATATCGTCGGCGACGTGAAACCGAACGATCGTCGGCCAAGTCCACACCGGAAGGGCCGCCCAGGTAGGCACCGGTTTTTCAAGGGTGAGGAGACGTCAGACGGGCAGGCGGCTCAGGAGCTGGCCGGGGACCATGTCGAGGAGTCGTTGCCAGCGCCCCTGCTGCTCGTCCTGGATCATGGAAATGCGCTGATAGAGCCAGGTCTGGGCCTCTTCCGCGGTGGCGGCCGTCGTGTTGGGCTCATCCCGCGGGTCCGGTTCCCCTGGGACCATCGCCATCGCGGGCGCAAACGGCGAGGTGTCCGCGGCCTCATTTTTAGGGGCGACACCATTTTGGTAGCCGGAACGTGCCGGGGAAAGGGCCGCCTCGGCGTTGAGGTGGAAAGGGCGTGACATAGGCGCGGCCGCCGCCATGCCTAATCGGGTTGGCCTCGTGGGCAAATCCGGTCCGCCTCGGCCGTGATTGGGAGTCGAGACCCACGCGCTGAGCTCGGCCTTCAGCACGTCGAGTTCTTGGTTCAGCCGCTGGAAGTGGTCGAGTTCCCGCTTCAGGGACCGAGCGTGCTCCTGGTGCGCCGCGCTGAGTTCCCGGAGGAGTTCCGCTCCCGTGCGGCCCAGCTCCTCGGACAACTCGTGCCTGAGCTGCTCGAACATCTCCCGCTGCATCAGGCGGAACTGGTCGACCAGGGGGCTCAGGAACGTATCCACGACGTCTGCCGGCAGTGGCTCCGAGAGCATTGTCCGCGGTGTTGTTTCTTGTGCGGCGACCGGCAGAAGGTCGGCAGGCGGAGCCGGCTCCCCTGCCCCGGATTCATGATCCTCCGACTCGAGCTCGAGCGTGCCGTCCGAGATGGCTCGATGGGCGTTGCACCGGACCTGGATCAGCGAGTGTCCCACGCGGAGCTCGTCCCCGTCTTCCACGCGGGCGAAGCGCGTGGCATCGCCGTTGACCGTGAGGCCGGCCAGGCCAAGCAGGTCGACGACCCAGATACCGGCCGGCGTGTGCAGAATACTCGCGTGGTAGTTCGAGACGCTGGGGTCGAGCACCCGGACGTCACAATCGGCCGAGCTGCCGACGAGCGTCAACTCGCCGTGAATCGGGCAGAGCGACGACCGGAGCCCTCGGTGCGAGAGCTCCAGCGTCAGCGGCGCGGGGGCCGCGTCTTTCAAGGGGGGTAGGCCGAACCCCGGCGCGCCGGCGACTGGGGCCGCCGTCTTCACCGGCTCGTCGGCAATCCCCCCCAACAGGCGAATGCGATACGGCCCGATCCGGAGCGTCTTGTGCAGCGGCAGCCAGCCCGAACGGAGGCAGCGGCCTTCCAGGTACGTCCCCGCGCGGCTCCCCAGGTCGACATAGCAGAGGTGCCCGCCCACGACCTGCAAGTACGCATGCCGCTCGCTGACGTCAGCGTGAGGGAAGTGCAGGTCCGATGCCGGGTCCCGGCCGATCAGCAAAAACGGCTGGTCGAACTCCACCGTCTCGGCGTGTGGCGCCCCCTGGCACTCAACGCTCAGCCGGAGGGGGCCGGTTGCCCCGCATGCTTTCAGAAACGGGTTCATCACGTGACGCTCGTCGTCGAAGGCCCGGGCGATGTCTTTGTACGGAAATGGCAGACCTCACCCCGAGTTCATCAATGCGTCCGTGCCTTGACCCCACATCGTCGTGCCTGCCAAATAGATTACGTCGCCAACCGGGCCAACGCCGCGGCATGGCTCCTGTCACAACGCGTAAAGCATACAGATAGACTGAAGGGTTGCCCGCCGTCCCGCAACGTTGGTTCATTTTAATCATCACCCCAGCGTCGACCAGGCACATCAGGCGAGATGCGAAGTTCGAGAAGGCCGGGAAGGCCGCGTTGTGCGTGGCTTGCTGCATTCTCGGCGGTCCGCTAGCATGAGCGCATCTCAACCGGGCGCTGGAGCTCACTGACCTCGTCGAGAGTACGCACATGGCGACCCAGGGCGTTTTCTCCAAAGGGATCATCTTGGCCGGCGGCTCGGGGACGCGGCTTTACCCGATCACGCGGGCGGTGAGCAAGCAGTTGCTGCCGGTCTACGACAAGCCGATGATCTATTACCCACTCTCGACGCTCATGCTGGCGGGTATCCGCGAGGTCCTCTTGATCTCGACCCCGCAGGACATCGGCAACTTCGAGCGTGTGCTGGGAGATGGTCGCCAGATCGGACTGGCGATTCAATATGCCGTCCAGCCGCATCCCGGGGGGTTGGCGCAGGCGTTCCTGATCGGCCGTGAGTTCGTGGGCGCTGACAACGTGGCCCTGATCCTGGGGGACAACATCTTCTTCGGCCAGGGGTTCCAGGCCATGCTCGCCCGCGCTTCGGGGTACGGGACGGGCGCGACGGTCTTCGCCTACCCCGTGAAAGACCCCGAGCGCTACGGCGTCGTCGCGTTCGACTCACAAGGCCGCGCGCTCTCGATTGAGGAAAAGCCGGCGCAGCCCCAGTCGCACTTTGCCGTGACCGGCCTGTATTTTTACGACAACAAGGTTCTTGAGATCGCGGCCGCGCTCCAGCCCTCGCCGCGGGGCGAGCTCGAGATCACCGACGTCAACCGCGAATACCTGCGTCGTGGCCAGCTCCGGGTCGAGCGCTTCAGCCGGGGGTTCGCCTGGCTCGACACCGGCACGACCGAATCGTTGATGCAGGCGGCCAATTACGTGGAGACGATCGAGTCTCGCCAGGGCCTGAAGATTGCATGTATCGAAGAAGTGGCCTACCGCATGGGTTTCATCGACGCACGCCAGGTCGAAGCGCTCGCCGCCCAGTTCCCGAACGACTACGGCCGCTACCTCAAGGCGCTCGCGACCGAACCAAGCCCACCCGGCCTCTGAGCGCGCGGCACCGTCTGTCTTCCGTGGGGGTTGGGGAACCGTCGTCGATGTAATACGATGGTCGGCCTTGTCTTAACACACGGGTAAAGAGACAGACTCGCGCAGCAACCCGGGCGACGGCCTCGCCTCGGTTGCTGCGGCCATTTGGCGAGACGGAATGGAGCCGCCCCTTTGATGCATAACTCCGAGATTCGCAAGATTGCCTTCGTGGGTGATTATCTTCCCCGCAAGTGCGGAATCGCGACCTTCACCCACGATATGTATGCGTCCATCGCCGGTCAGTTTCCCGAAGTCCAGTGCTCAGTCGTGCCGGTCAACGACCGGCCCGAGGGGTACGAGTACGCGCCCGAGGTCCGGTTCGAGATTGCCGAGCAGGACCTGGACAGCTATCTCCGTGCGGCGGACTTCTTGAACTTCGCGAACACGGACGTCGTCTCCCTTCAGCACGAGTACGGCATCTACGGCGGCCCGGCCGGCAGCCACATCCTCGGGTTACTGCGGGACGTTCGGATGCCGGTCGTCACGACCTTCCACACGGTCCTCCGGGAGCCGCACCTCGACCAGCGACGGGTGCTGATCCAGCTTGCGGACCTGTCAGCGCGGGTCGTCGTGATGACGGATCGAGCGGGCAAGTTCCTCCAGGAGATCTACGGTGTCCCCGAGGCCAAGATCGACGTCATTGCGCACGGGATCCCCGACACCTGTTTCGCCGCGCCGGGGCCTTACAAGGAGCAATTTGGCGTCGAAGGCCGGCCGGTGGCCCTCACGTTTGGGCTGCTTTCGCCCAACAAGGGCATCGAGCATATGCTCCGGGCCGTGCCGGCGATCGTCGAGTCCTTCCCCGACTTCGTCTACATCGTGCTCGGGGCGACTCACCCGGACCTCGTCCGTCAGCAAGGCGAGCGCTACCGCCTGAGCCTGGAGCGCCTGGCCCGGGACCTCGGCATCAAGAATCACGTGATCTTCTATAACCGCTTCGTCGAGCTCGACGAATTGACCGAGTTCATCCAGGCGGCCGACATCTACGTGACACCCTACCTGAACCCTGCGCAGATTACTTCGGGCACGCTCGCGTACGCGTTCGGTTGCGGCAAGGCCATCGTCTCGACGCCCTACTGGCATGCCGAGGACCTATTGGCCGACGGCCGCGGCGTCCTTGTACCGTTTGCCGATCCGCGGTCGCTCGCCCAGGAGATTTGCGGCCTGCTCGCCGACGATCCGCGGCGTCTAGCCATGTGCCACCGGGCCTACGAGCTGGGGCGCGAGATGGTATGGGGCCGGTCCGCGCAACATTACATGGAGTCGTTCCTGCGGGCCCGTCATGGCCGCCAGGACCGGCCGTTCAAGCCGCTCACTGTGCGCACGCTCGCCGAGCAGCAGGCCGAGCTCCCCGACTGGCGGCTCGACCACCTCGAGACGTTGTCCGACTCGACGGGGGTCTTTCAGCACGCCACCTACACGATTCCCAACTTCGAGGAGGGGTACTGCACCGACGACAACGCCCGGGCCCTGCTGCTGACCGCGTTCCTGGGAGAGCTGGGCCTGGACGGCCCGAAGATCCGGCGGCTGGCGACCACCACCGCGGCGTTCCTGCAGGCCGCCTTCAACCGCGAGCGCGGGCGCTTCCGCAACTTCATGAGCTTCGACCGCCGCTGGCTCGAAGAGATCGGCTCGGATGACAGCCACGGGCGGGCCTTGTGGGCCCTCGGCGCCTGCGTCGGCCGGTCCAGGCGTTCCGACCTTCCCCCCTGGGCGGCCGCACACTTCGAGCTGGCCCTGACTCCCGTACCGGAGATGACCTCACCCCGCGCGTGGGCCTTCAGCCTCCTGGGCATCCAGGAGTACTTCCGCCGGTTCAGCGGCGATCGGCGCGCCGGCCAGGTGCGCGACGTGTTGACCGCTCAGCTCGTCGGTCTGTACGAGCAAACTGCCACGCCCGACTGGCCGTGGTTCGAGGAAATCCTCAGTTACGACAACGCCCGGCTGCCGCATGCCCTGATCGCGAGCGCTCGCGACAGCGGTGATGCACGGGCCTTGGAGGTCGGTCTGGAGGCCTTGGGCTGGCTCGTCAACGTTCAACGCGCCCCGCAGGGGCATTTCCGGGCGATTGGCTGCCATGGGTTCTACCGGAAAGGGCAGGAGCGGGCTCGCTTCGACCAGCAGGCGATCGAGGCTAACGCGACGGTCGCGGCCTGCCTGGAGGCCTACCGGGCCACCAAGGAGTTGCGCTGGGTGGACGAAGCCCGCTCCGCCTTCGAGTGGTTCCTCGGCCGCAACGACCTGGGCGAGGAGCTGTACGACCCCACCACGGGGGGCTGCTGCGACGGCCTGCAGGAGGACCGGCTCAATCGCAACCAAGGGGCCGAGTCGACGCTCGCCTTTCTGCTCTCGCTCGCCGAGATGCATTTACTCGAAAGCTCTCTGGCGGGATTTCGGCAGGCGCGGTAGGGTCCGACTTCCCACGGACGGGCGCCAGGTAATTCGTCGATCCGGAAGTCGAGCTCCATGGACATCAAGCGTACGGGGATCGTCCTCAAGCCTACCAACTCGCGCGTCGTCATCCGGCCCTTCGAGCCGACGAACGAGCACCGCTTCGAGAAAATCATCGCCCGGGTCGGCTCGCTCGCCGAGCCGGAGGTCGATCGCCTGCTCGAGGGGGTGATGCGCGAGTTCCGCGAGCGCCACCAGCGGACTCGCGAGTTCCTGCTCAACCGGTACGAGCAGGTGCGCAGGCACTTGCTGACCGACCGGCCCCTCAGCGAGGGCCGCCGCCTGCTCATCGGCTCCTACTTCACCCAAGAGTACGCGCTCGAGTCCGCGGCCCTTTTCAACCCGTCGATGGTCTGGCATCCCGATCAGTCGAGCCTCCCCGAAGGTTGGCGACGCTTCATTCTCAGCCTGCGCGCCACCGGCGAGGGGCACATCTCGTCCATCACGTTTCGCTCGGGAACCATCGACGCGCAGAACCGGATCCGCATGGATGACCCGACCCGGTTCGTCACCGCCCCGGAGCTAGTGCCCAACAAGCTCTACGACAAGACACTCTTCCATCGCAAGCTGACCGAGCTCGGGACCAACGGCCCGCTGACCGAACAGGTCATGGCCTCGCTCGGCGACCAGTTCACGCTCCGGGACCTTGAGTTCTCGGTCCAGAACGTCCAGAAGTACAACCGGACCCGCCAGCGGGAGTTCGAGCCGATCGCACACACCATGCTGGTCCTCGCCAAGGCCAACTACGAAATCCACTATGTGAGCCAGCTCGACGTCTCCGAGCGGGTCATCTTCCCGTCGTCCCCCACGGAGACCAACGGGATCGAGGACGCCCGCTTCGTTCGCTTCACCCACGAGGACGGCCACAGTTCGTACTACGCCACCTACACGGCCTACGACGGGCGCGTAATCCTGCCCCAGTTGGTCGAAACCGACGACTTTCTTCACTTCAAGGTCAGCACCCTTAATGGCCCGGAGGTCCGGAACAAGGGATTCGCCCTCTTTCCGCGGTTGATCAACGGGCAGTACGCGATGCTCTCGCGCCAGGACAACGAGAACATCTACCTGATGTACTCCGACATGCCCCACTTCTGGTACAGCAAAGAGCTGATCGCGAAGCCGACGTATCCCTGGGAATTCGTCCAGCTCGGCAACTGCGGCTCGCCGATCGAGACCGAGGCCGGCTGGCTGGTCCTGACCCACGGGGTCGGCCCGATGCGCAAGTACGCCATCGGCGCCTTCCTACTTGATCTCAACGACCCCTCCCGCCTGCTCGGGCGCCTGGAGACGCCCCTCCTCGAGCCTGACGCGAGCGAACGCGAGGGATACGTCCCGAACGTCGTCTATAGCTGCGGCGGCGTCCTGCACGGCCGGGAGCTGGTCATCCCCTACGCGATGTCGGACTACGCCAGCACCTTCGCGACCGTGGCGCTCGACGACGTGCTCGCCGCCATGGTCGCACCGTGATTTGTCGATTTGTAGGGTAAGCTAGCCGGTCAGGCTGCCAACCACGTCCTTTTCCAACAGCTCGACAACCCCCGTATTCGCGTCGGCCGCACCGTAATAGATCAGCAGAGATCCCGCCTCACGCACCACCCCCGTCGGGAAGATGACGTTCGGCACGAAGCCGCTCACCTCGAAATCCGCCTCGGGGACGAGGATCGGCTCGTCGGCTTGCCGGATCACGCGCGTCGGGTCGTGCGCATCGAGGAGCAGGGCCGCCCCATAGTAGGCACCTACATGACCCGGCCCGCTTGGCTGCCGGTTGCCGTGATAGATCTCCAGCCAGCCGTCCGGGATGCGGATCGGGGGCACCCCTGCCCCGACCCGGCCCGATTGCCAGTCGCCCCCCGAGACCACCGTCAGGGAGACATGGTTCCCCCAGTGGAGCAAGTCGGGGGACCGCGCGACCCACATCTCGGGCCGGGTGAACGGCGTCCCACAGATCGGCCGGTGAAGGGCCACGAAGGCTCCGTCGATCGGCTCGGGGAACAGGACCACATCCTTGTTCTCCGGGCAAAAGATGACCCCGTGGCGCTCGAAGGTCCTGAAGTCGACCGTCGACGCCAGCGCGGTGGCCGGCCCGTGCCGTGAAACCGCGACGTACGTGAAATAGAACCGCCCCCCCAGCGGCGTGATCCGCGGGTCCTCGACCCCGAACTCTTCCAGCTCCCCGAGCGGCCGGAAGGTTGTGCCCGTGACCTCCCGAACCTCTCTTCCGTCCCCGCAGCGAACCACGTGCAGGTGCGAGCTGAACGTGAGCCGGACCAGGCCGTCCGCACGTCGACGTACCACCCGCGGATCGACCGGGTCGAGCTCCGCGTCGGGGACCCAGTCGATCGTCAATCCGAGCTCGGGGTCCCACCGCGGCAAGCCGGTGAACCCTGGCCTGCGCTCCTTCGGCCGCTCAGCAACGCGGACGAGCAGAATCACCTCGTCGGCCGTCCGGACGGCCCCGGGGTTGAACGCGCCGACGACTTCGAACCGGTCGTCCGACGGCGGGACATCCTCCGGCCGCAGCAACAGCCGGGTATCGATCCGCCGGACCGTCATCGCGGGCTCGCCGTCCGGTGGGCCAGCGCATCGGCCTCGCAGGCCAGGGCCAGCGAATCCCGGCCGTTTGCTTCCGTCACGACGCGCGTGTGCCGTCGGTCCCGGATCCAGGCCACCTGATCCTCCATCATCGAGCGGAGCAAACCACAGTAGAGGGGTGACTTCGCCTGACCGTCACCGAACGACAGATCAATGATCTGGTAGGCGTCGATTTCCTTGCCCCGCCCCCGGCAGACGCGTTCTCGACCACCGTACGAGACCGAGACGTCGAGCCGTGCGCCCGGGAACAGGTCGCAAAGCTCCCGGGTACGCCGCTCGTCCGCGATCGCGTGAATTCTGGCTCGGGTCGGCACCCAGTCGTACAGCGTCACGTCGCCCCGTTCGAACAACAGGCGGAGCTCCTGCCGGTCCATCCGGCCGGCCTGGTGAAAGCCATGATAGAAATCCACGAGGGCCACCTCCCCGTACCGTACCGTGCAGTGGACATGCTCCTCGATCGCGGTCCCCGGCCGCACCCCCACCTGTGCAGCTTCGAGACGGCCCTCCCCGAGCCAGCCGGCGAACAGGTCGAAGAAGTGGACGCCGTGCTCGATGAAAATGCCCCCGCTCTTGCTCCGGTCCCAGAACCAGTGCTCGGCCGGTAAGTTCTCGTCAGACGCGTAGTTCTCGAACGAACCGCGCAGCAATGCCCCGAGCACCTCCCCCTCGATCAGCCGGCGCACGGCCCCGAACAGCGGGTTGTAACGCTGCATCAAGTTCGCGATCACCAGCCGGTCCCGCTCTCGGGCCGTCTCGATCAGCGCGTCGGCCTGCTCGACCGTCATGGCCAGCGGCTTCTCGACGATCACGTGCTTCCCGGCCTTGAGCGCCGCCAGCGCCTGGTTCGCGTGCAGGAACGGTGGGGTCGCGATGTACACCACGTCGAGGTCGTCGGCCGCCAGGAATGCCCCCAGGTCGTCAACGTTCTCGACCCCGAACCGGGCCGCCGCCGCCAGCGAGGCGGGCCGGTGGGTGCCGGCCATGCCGACGAACTTCACCCCCGCCACCTGCGTGAATTGCTGGAGGGCGAACAGGCCGAAACCACCGCAGCCAATCACCCCCAGACCGATCTGGTCGTCCATGGGCTTCGTCTTTCGGGTTGAAGGCACGAGTGGGAACGCACGTTGTCCGCGTCCCGCTCGCTCCGAGCTCATCGGGACGCCGCGCATTATACACGGGCTGAGACGCCCGCGAGGACCGCCCGGTAGATGTCCGCGAGCTGCCTGGCGTGCCTCGGCCACTGGAAGAGCGAAGCCCGGGCCAGGCCTGCCTCGTGTCGAGCGTGCCAGGCCGGGGATTGCTGGACCCGCTCGTCGAGTAGAACAGCGGCCGCTTCGACCCAGCCGGCGATATCACCCACCGGACGATACACGGCCGCGTCCCCACCCACTTCCCGTAGGGCCGGCAGGTCGCTCGCCAGCACCGTCGCGCCACAGGCCAGGGCCTCGGCGACCGGCAGCCCAAACCCCTCGGCGTCGCTCGGCTGGACCACGAGGGAGGCCCGGCGGTAGACGGCCGCGAGTACCCCCCGCTCCCCCGGCGCGAAGAACGGGAGCCTCACGATCGCGTCCGCCACCCCCAACGTCTCGGCCAGCCGCTCCTGCTCGGCATTGAGCCCGGCCCCGGCCTTGATCAGGCGGGCCCCTGGGTATGCGCGGCGCAAGGCGGCGAAGATCTCCAGCAGCAGGTCAATCCGCTTCCGCGGGATCGTCGAGCCGACGTGCAGCAGGTCGGGAGGAGCCCCCGGCACGACCGGCCCGAGCCAGCGAGCGGCCTCGGCGTCCGCGCTTGGATCCGGAGCGGCTGAGAACTCGGGCGCGACGCCGACCCACGCCAGGTGCAGGCGCGACTCGGGAACCAAGTCATGGGCCAGGATCGCCCGGCGCGTCGTCTCACTGTTACACACGACGGCCGCAGCTTTCTTCAGGCCCGCCAACGTCCGCCCCGCCATCGCCCGGAACCAGCGCGGGCGCGGCTCGCGCTCCGGCTCCAGCAGGCAGCGAAACGTATCAAGATCATGACACGTGACAACCGCCCGACCCGGCGGCAGCTCGTGCACGAGCTGACTGTAACTGTGATCGACCAGGTGATAGAGGTCGAACCCCCCCGCGCGCACAGCCGCGTGCAGCGCCCGCGGGTAATCGCCGAAGCGGTTCAGCAGACGGTCCACGTTCCTCGATGCCCGCAGCCCCCGCACGACCGGCCAGCGCGTCAAGCGGTGCCGGAACGGCGGGCAGACATCCACCGCTTCAACGTCTCCGGCACACTCCCGGCTGAGGTGCGTCAACATCATCTCACCGGTCAGGTCCATGCTCGCCCACCCCTCCTCGGGGTAGTCACGCACGACCGCGACTCGTAACGGCCGCGTCATGACCCGTCACCGTCCCAGAGGTCGTGAACGAACTCCGCAAAACGTTCACTCAACCGTTCATAATCGAACCTCTGCTCGGCCAACGGGCGGGCCCGCTCGGCCTTGCGCGCGACCTCTGCGCGGTCCAACCCGTCGAGCCAAGCAGCCGTCTCGCGCGCGAACTCCGGGCTCGCGGGATGCCGCGCGGGAAGCGCCCAGCCGGCCTCCCGCACGTAGTCATAGAAGCCCGGCACCGGGCTCATCGCCACCGGTACGCCGCACGCCAGGTACTCCGGCAGCTTGGCCGTCAACCGGTAGCGGCCGAGCCCGTCGAGCGTCTGCGCGTTGAACGCGATGTCGAGCGCAGGGAGCACGCGCGCGACCTCCTCGCGAGGAACGCGCCCCGTGAACCGCACGCGCCCGCGCAAGCCCGGGCGCACCGCCCGCTCGAGCCGCTCGCGGCCCGTGCCGTCACCCACGATCAGAAGCGACAGGTCCGCACGCCGGCTCTGGTTCAACGTCTCGACCAGCTCCATACCGTAACAGTAGTTTTGCCGGGGCGACCAGGTGAGTGACCCGACGATCCCACACACCAGGTGATCGGCCTCGAGCCCCAGGCTGCGCCGAAGCTCGGCCCGGGCCGCCGGGGCCGCGGGCTGGAACACGTCCAGGTCCACGCCCCCCTCGACCGTCACCCCCCGGGGCGCGCCCAGCGCGAGCGCCATGCCCGTCAGGTAGGGCGTCCAGCCGATGAACCCCGCGCACGCCCGATACAGCCGGCGCTCGTACAGGCCGAAGGCCCAGCCCCAGAGCGGCCCCTTCGTCGTGCGGAAGAACCCGCCGATCGGATCGCCCGACGACACCACGAACGCCAGCCCCCTGCCCCGCGCAGCACGGATCAGGTTGAGCCCGCCGGCGACCCCCGTCCCCTCGAGGTAGACGAGGTCCCAACGGTCCGACGCCAGGGCCGCGCGCACGCGACGGCTCGACGCCCGTCTCGGCTCGGACCGGTCGATGTCGAGGAACGTCACCTCGGCACGCAGCTTCGCCGACAGCCGCCGGGCCCGGGGCTGGTCGACCGGGCCGCCGGTGACGATGGAGAGGACCTTCTTCAATTCACGACGCGCCCGCGATGACAGGCGGCCGCGACACCGCGGCCAACGCCCCGCGCGACGCCGCGCGGGCCCGGCAATCGGCCGCGTGCAGGGCCGCGGCCAGGATCCAGAACTGCACCCCGAGCGGGCTCAAAAACGCGACCCCGCAGAAGCAGGCCGCCACCACACTCAGGTTGAGCGACACGATGACCGCCCCCCAGTAGGCCACATCCCGGTCCGGGCACGTGAGCGCAATCCGCGCTGAGTCGAACAGCGCCACGACGAGCGCGCCCGAGTAGCCGATCAGCAGCGGCAGCCCCCCGTCCTGGAGCCACGCCTGCCACATCAGCTCGACCCATACCGGCGAGCGCACGTTCATGTTACCGAAATACATGCGCGTCATGCCCCACCAGCCCATGCCTCCCCCCAGGGGGATCTCCCAGATCAGGTGCTCGAACGCGTCGCGCACGAACCCCCCCCGGTTCTGCCCGAACACGGTCACCGGGTCGTTCTGGAACAACGTCACGAACCGCTCGGTCACCGACGAGCCCACCGAGCGGATCGCCCAGAGCAATGCGCCCACCAGCGACCCCACCCCCCCGACGGCCAGCAGCACCGCCTGCCGCGTGTTCCGCTGGAGCACGAACAGCCCGATCAGCGTGACGAAGCTCAGCAGCAGCATCACGAGCGCCACGCGCACATGCGTAAAATAGATGACCGCGATCCCCAGGAACGCCAGCCCGACGCTCGCCAGCCGCTTCCAGGCAGCGATCGGCCTCAAGGCCCAGCAAAAGCCGATCAAGGCCGCCGTGACCCCCGCCAGCCCCGCCCCCCCAGGGGTATCGGTCAGGCCGGTCGGCCGGAAGATCTTGCGCCCGTCGGCCGTCTCGTACATCAGGTTCTGCCCGCCGAACTCGTTCCGCAAGGCCGGCATGTCGGGTGGCATGAACGTCCCCGGCCGGAACACCTGCGCCACGCCCACCGCCGAGCTGAGCGCATTACACAGGAACAGCAGGGCCAGCAGCCGCCCGATCTGCCTACGCGAGTCCAGCGCCATCCCCGCCCAGAACGCCGGACAGAAGATCGTGATGTACAAGGCCGCCTGCGCCGAGGCCGCCAGCAGCGTGTGCGCGTTCGGGTGAAAGACCGAAAGCGCCAGCCAGACCGCCGAGAACACGAGCCAGGGCCGCGCCGGGAATGTGTCCACACCGATGGAAGGACGCTGGCGCCGGGCCACGAACCACCACGCGACCGGCATGATCACGTACGACGCCACCCGCGTGACCGTCCGAACCTTCGACACCCCGGGGATGAACAACAGCGCCGGCAACAGGGTGCCCGCCAGGATCACTACCTCCAGCCAGCCCCACGGCACCTTGCGCACCAACTCCCTGCGCAACGCCTGCGGGCGGGCCGCCGGCCTCGGCCGTATCGGGAACTGAGGGGTGTGCGGAAACGACATGACGGTCTCTCGGGACACACACGGTCAGCCGCGGGCAGAACTCGAGGTCCAGGCGCTTTGACCAGCACTACTCCAAGACAACCATAGGTGCTCGGACACGGATCCAGACGAGGATCGCCCGACGGTGCCGACTGATTTTCTTGGATTTTCCCGGGAGCCTCAAAACGCTGTTCTTACGATCCCCAAGCCTTGCCGGATAGCACCGGCCGATTTTCTTGGATTTCTTGCATTTCTTGAACGCCACTTCGGCGTCTTTCCGGCCCGAACCACGTCGTTCCCAGCGCGCCCTCTCTACCCTATATAGCAAAAGTCAAGTGGCCGCGACGAGGTCTCCCCGACCGCTCCCTTCGCGTTCCAAGTGCCTGGTGACATGATGATTATGAAATGCGCCTTCGAGCGCAAGTCGAGCGCACAACCGGCGGCCGGCGCAACCGCTCTACCACGCGATTCGTATGCGGCCGCGCCCGGCGATTGCCATAAATATCGTTTGGATCGTACCTTCCAACTCCTTCGCCGAAGAGGGTGGACACTTGTTTTTCAGGACTTTTTGGCACGCGCGTTCTCAGTCGTCCCGGAGGTGTGCCGTGGCGCTGTAGGGGCGGGTTTGAAACCCGCCCTTCTCCTTCTTCCCTTCGGACATCTCACCGTTCGCGGGACAAGTCGAACGGAATCGGTGAAGCTGGGCGGGTTTGAAACCCGCCCTTCTCCTTCTTCCCTTCGGACATCTCACCGTTCGCAGGACAAGTCGAACGGAATCGGTGAAGCTGGGCGGGTTTGAAACCCGCCCTTCTCCCTCTTCCCTTCGGACATCTCACCGTTCGCGGGACTAGTCGAACGGAATCAGTGAAGCTGGGCGGGTTTGAAACCCGCCCTTCTCCCTCTTCCCTTTGGACATCTCACCGTTCGCGGGACTAGTCGAACGGAATCGGTGAAGCTGGGCGGGTTTCAAACCCGCCCCTACAGGGGCGCACGAGACGCTCAATGCATCCGCCACGTCCGTCGAAGACTCCGGGCCTGCCACCCAAAGACCCAACCACCCGGCAGACCCTTGCGAACCTCGGCGCCGAGTATTATCGTTACGAAAATCGTAACACGAACGTGCCGACCCGACGCCAACCCGACCCGAAGGACGTCCCAGATGCCGCACCGTCGCCGCGGGTTCACGTTGATCGAGCTGCTGGTGGTGATCGCGCTCATCGCTGTGCTGATCGCTCTTTTGCTGCCGGCGGTGCAAGCGGCCCGGGAGGGTGCCAGGCGCATGGATTGCCAGAGTCACCTGCACCAGATCGGACTGGCCACCCTCCAGTACTTCGACGACTGGAACGGGCAGTTCTTCCTCCACCACCCGTTCAACGCCGACAGCCTCGCCGAGGTCAGCGCTGCCGAGTCGTTCGCCGAGATCTACTGGGAAGACAAGATCATGCCCTACGTGAACCCGGCGTCCGCCAACGACGCCATCGCGAAGGGGGGCGTGCAGACCTACGACGAGAAGATCTTCCGCTGCATGTCCGACACGTCGCTCGTCACTCCCTACATCGACCCGGCCACCGGGCTCGTCGACGGCATCACGAACCGGACCAGCTACCTGATGAACTCCCAGCTCAGCCACAAGACCATCCGGTACGGCCGCTGGACGTTCCCGCGCTTCCAGTACGAGATCGGCACGTCGAACTTCATCGCCTTCAACGAGCGCAACGGCCAGGTCATCGACGCGAACATCAACGACCCCGTCGCCGCCACCGACCCGCGCCAGGACGACTACGACATCTGGCTCGGAACCAACGTCCTCAACCTATGGATCCCCTGGAACCGCCACGGGACGGCCAACGTGCTCTACCTCGACGGCCACGCCACGTCCGTCACCTCCGGCGTCGCCTACCCCGCGATGTACCCGGGGGGCCAGGTCCTCACCCTCCCGAGCTTTTACCCGTGAGGCTCCGCGCCGTTGGGCTACCCTATCTCGCCGCCCTCGCCCTGGGCTGCGGTGCAGCCGAGCCGGCAATCCAGCACCCCGGCGAGTCTCCCGCCCAGGCCGCCGCGCGCGTCTTCACGGTAGCCGAGGGGCTGGAGAAGGAACACAAGACCAAGCAGGCCTTCGCCGCCTACCGCCAGCTCGCGCGCCAGTTCCCCGACACCCCCGAGGGCAAACAGGCCGCCGACCGCATCCGCCGGGCGCAGGGCCAGGCGGCGAAGAAGAGCCGCACGCTGAACACCGGCGCAAGGCGCTGAACCTGGCGAGGCGATTCAGCGCTCGAACAGGTCCATGCCGTATTGCCCCGCGGTGGCCTGAAGCCGCTGGATTTCCGCCT
>JARLIH010000468.1 GCA_031291845.1 Isosphaeraceae bacterium
CGAGCAGCCGCTCGCGCACCGTGTCGGGGACCCGCTGCCCGCTCGCCCGGCCGCGGTTGGCGTGGACGAGCCCGGCCGGACCCGCCGCCCGGAACCGCGCCAGCAGGCGCCAGAGATGGCGCTCGGAACACCCGAGTGCCGCGGCCGCGTCCCCGGGTGCCAGTTCGCCCGCGACGACGCGGGTCAGGGCCAACGCCCGACGCTGCTCGGTGACCGACATCGTGATCGTCTCCATCGTCGGAGACTGACAAAGTCACTGAACAGTTGGCCCTGACAGATTCACGGACCTACGAGACGCTTGGCTCAAAGCCGCTTGGCAGCCGCGATATCCTTTCCCCGCGAGGTGACAACGGTGGTTCAACCCGGACGCCTGCTCGTCGCGGCTGCGGCTCTCGGCATCTGTGCGGGAGGCTGTACCTCGATCACGCCGACTGCCGCGCCGCCGGCGCCGTCAGCCACACTGGCCTCACAGTCAGCCGCACCCACAAGTCCAGCGCCGACTGCGCGCCCGAGCATCGCCGGGCCAGGTTGGGTCCAGGACGCGGCGGCGCGTTGGGATCCGGGCAGCCCACAGTGGAACGCGCTGGCCAACCCGGACGTGCCCTATCGCCTGGGCGGATCGGCTTTCGAGAACCCTAAAGGGATTACCTTCACGCCGAACCTCGCCCGGAAGTGGTGGGATGCATGGTTCGCCAATCCGGTGGACAGGAGCTCGATTCCCACGGGGCTCCAACCGGGTGGCCTGGTCCTGAGCGCGGGCGAGCTCAAGCGAGTTGCCGAGCTTCAGGCCGGGTCATTGCCGCCCGCCCCTGCCGACTACAACCCGCTCGACCTTCCGATCCTTCCCTGACGCCACACTCGACCAAAGCTGGGGAGAGTGCCAGCCCGGTAGCCGAGTCGTCGTCGCGCCCGGACCCTTCGATCACCGCCTGCCCCGAAGGACGCCCGAGGCGGCGCCTACGGGTGTTGCGCCTGTGGCGCCCTGCCGGCGCAGGAAGAAGCCCGCGTCGGTATGCTCTCCGATCGTGAGCCGTCGCGGCCATCGCCTGCACTAGCAAGACGTAGGAGGCGCAGCTCCTGATGGGCAAGGCCAGCCGCGCGAAGCGACCCGGGGGCGGGCCGCCCGCGGCCGCACTAGGCTCGTCGGCCACGACCCGGCCGGCGACGAGGAAGGCGTCGACGCGGCGGGCGAGGCGGGCAATCGCTGCGCCGGAGGTTCCCGCCACCGGGTTCGACCGCGTTGTCTCCCACTGGGGTGTCGGGCTCGCAGCGCTCGCGGCGGCGCTCTGGCTGCTTGGACACATCCCTGCCCTCGCCGCCTTGGCGATCCCCGCCTGGATCGTGACAGGCTTAGTGCTGGGATTCTTCCAGCCGTGGTTGGGACTCCTACTCACGATCGCGATCGTCCCGTTCATGGGCGGCGCGACCGACTCGCAGTCCGGTGAGGTCCTGCGTGTCATCCCAATCTACGGCGCCGCGGCTCGGGTCGTCCTGGACCGGTTCGTCATGGGAGCCGGCTTCGGCCGTGCAGCCCGCCCGGGACCGCCGTGGTGGGTCGTCGCCGCGGCCATCGCGGCGACTGCGCTGTATGCATACACCGCGCAGACTGGCTCCGTTGCCACAGGCAACGATCCGGCATTCTTCGACTCCGCCCTGCACTGGCTAGCGGGCGGGCCCATGGCGATGATGGCGGCCTGGATCGCGGCCTCCCACCTCGTGGCGGGGCGGGACGCGACGCTTACGACCGTCGTCCTGGGAACAACTGTCGTCGGCTGCATCCTCGCGCTCCTTGCGTGGGTCGGCGTCGCAGGGGTGGATCTCATCACGTTCCCTGGCGTCGTTACGGGCCGCCTTGCCGGCCTCGGCTACCCGACCCCGACGTCGATGGGGATCGCGACGGCATTGCCCTTCGCGGTAGCGGGAGCGTTGACGTTCCGCCGCGGGCGCTGGCTCGCCTTCGTGGTCATCGGGCTCGCGCTCGTGACGATGCTCCTGACCTGGTCGCGCGGCCCGCTCATCGCGATCGGCGTCGCGGCGGTGCTCGCGGTGCTCGCGAGCGGACACGTCGAGCGGCGCTTCCGGATCGCCGGCCTCGTGGTTGGCGCGATCACGCTCCTCGCCCTCATCGCCGTCCGCTACGGGACGAACGTCGAGGCGGCCCTCTCGGCCATCAGCGGCAGCTCGGGCGAGGATGTCGACCGGGTCAACACGTGGATCGCGGCGATCTCGATCACGATCGCGAATCCGCTGGTCGGTGGCGGCTGGCGGAGCCTCGACCGGTTCGGCAACTTCTCCCAGCAGGCGATTTCCTACAGCCACGACATCCTGCTCCACGGCTTCTCAGAAGGGGGACTCCCGCTGGGGATCACGAACGCGACCGTAATCCTCTGCTCCGCCTGGCAGGTCTGGCGAGGTCGGCACACCATGGCGCCGTACCTCATCGCGGCAGTAGTGGTGTTCCTCGTCTGCGGTTTCTGGGACATCCCGCAGGTCCGGAGCTATGCCGCAGTCATGGGCGGGATCGCGATGGGGATGGCGGCCGGGCCACTGATCGGGCGACCATCAGACTTGGCCAGGCCGGCGGTGTGACCACGACGGCCGTACCTCCGCCAAGCGAAGCCGCGCGATCCGGGAGGTCGCGCGCGGCAGCCGCTCGGCGCCCGCTGCCTGTCCTCGGCCCGACCGGAGATCGCATCGTCCTCGTGGACCTCTTGGTCGGTCTGGTGGCCCTCCCGGTGGCAGCCCTCGTGCGCCAGCTTGCCTTCGCACCGCAGGGGGCGCCCGACGACCTCACGAGGCCGGCGCTGCTGCTCACAGCCCTGATCGGCGGCGTGTTGTGGCCGCTATTCCTTCGGGCCCTGGACCCCGTCTACCCAGCCCTTCCCCGGAGTCCGGTCCGCCTGATCGCCGCGGGCGCGATCTGGCTCGTCGCGTGCTCGGGCGTGCTCTACCTTGCCGACAAGGCGCTGGCAAGCCGGCTCCTCGTCATCGTCGGGGCAGTCATCTGCGTCGTCGTGAGCGCCGCCAGCGGCGTGCGCGCCCGCAGTGCGCGCAGCCCTGGACCGGTGACCGAGGCGCCGCTCCCGCATCTCGGAGTGAGCGCCGAGGACGCGATCGTTCGTGGCGAGCCCGTTGTCCTGGACCTCGTTCGCCTGTCCGAATCTCTGACTCGACCGATCGTCGTCCTGTCCGGCAGCTCGCTCCTGCTCTATCCGTCCGTGCTCGCGCCGACGGACCGGGCAATCAAGCGGGTGGCGGACATCGTCTCGTCGAGCATCCTGATCGTGCTGACATCCGTTCCGATGCTCGTCACCGCTGTCGCGATCCTGTTGATCGAGGGTCGACCCATCGTCTACACGGACCAGCGGGCAGGCCTCTACGGGAACCCGTTCAGGCTTCGCAAGTTCAGGACGATGCGCGTCGGGGCGCACGCGGAGCGTGCGGCGCTCTGGGATGCGAGCTCGACGAGGGGACCCGCGTTCAAGCTCGAGGGAGATCCGCGAGTGACGCCGCTCGGCCGTTTCCTGCGCCGGTTCAGCCTCGACGAGCTCCCACAGCTCTTCGACGTGCTGGCGGGCCGGATGAGCCTGATCGGGCCGCGACCCGCTGGCCTCGACGAGGTGGAACGCTACGAGCCGCAGCACCGGATCCGACTAACGGTCCGCCCGGGCCTGACGGGACTCTGGCAGGTGCGTCGGCGGGTTGATGCGGACTTTGAGCAGCGAATGGCCGACGACCTGGACTACATCGAGCACTGGTCGCTGCTCCTGGACCTCGAGATCGCGGTCCGGACGGTCCCGGTCGTGTTCCAAGGCAGGGGCGTGTGACTGTCACCTCGGCGCGGCGCGAGGCCGCAGGAGCCCGTCGTGTTCTGATCGTGGTGAACGACCTCCTCGTCTACCGCGCTGCCGCAACCCAGCCGACAGGGATCCAGCGCCTCGCCGAGGGCTACACCGGCCACCTGCCGGGAGTCGCCGCGACCCTCGGCATCGAGGTTCGGACGGTCGTCGTTGCACCGGACGCGGTCCGCGACGTTACCCTGGATACAAGATCAAGCGGCGGCCGGCGCTTCGCGCGTGGCGCCGAGCTTGCCCTCCGGATCTCCGCGCACGCACCGCGCAGCGTCCAGGAACGCACACGCACGGCCGGTCGGCGTTTCCTCGCACGCCGGGCACGCGGCGGCGGTCATCAGCTCGAGATCGGACCCCGGGACACGTTTCTCGTACTGGGAGCGCCGTGGATCGCGCCCGGGATGGCGGCGGGAGCGGTTGCCGCCAAGGCGCGATCAGGTGCAAGACTCGCCCAGTTGGTGCACGACATGCTCCCGATCACCGGCGCGAAGTGGTACGGCGACACGCAGGGCATCGCCGCCGCGGCCGACCTGACTCTGCTCCTTGGCGCGGCCGATGTTCTGGCGGCGGTTTCGCCGGAGGTCGCCGCCGAGGCAGCCAACGTCGCTCACAGCCACGTCACGGTGGTCCTGCCCCCTGATCCGATCCTGGCGACGCCGAACGACCCCCGGGGCCTTCTCCCGGATGCGCCGTACGTACTCACAGTCGGGACGATCCATCCGCGGAAGAGCCATGTCCTCCTGCTCGATGTGTGGTCCCGCTGGCTCGTCGCGGATCAAGGGGCCGGACGGGTGCCCTGCCTTGTGATCGTCGGGCGGCGACACCCCCAGGACGGCCCGTTCTTCGAGCGGCTCGCGTCAGAACCCGCGCTGCGGAGCTACGTGCGCGTCGTCACGGACGCGAGCGACCCGGAACTCGCCGCGCTCTACGAGGGCTGCCAATTCCTGGTCTTCCCATCGCTGGCCGAAGGCTGGGGCCTGCCGATCAGGGAGGCCCTGATGTACGGAAAGCCGAGCATCGTCACCGACGCGATCCCCTCGAGCGACGTCTCGCGGTTCATCGAGGTCGTGCCCGCCCGCGACGGCGAAGCATTCGACCGGGCGGTCCGCCGCTGGTGGGACGAGCCGGAAGCAGTCGAGCGCCGGATCCGGGCGATCCGGGAGGAGTTCGTGCCTCGAAGCTGGGACCGCGCGTGCCTCGACCTGCTAGTGGCTATCCTCTCGGTCGATGGGAACTGAGGTCAAGGCGGACTCGGAAGCGGTTGGCAACCGACCGACGTCGTGGCGGCTGCGGCGCCTGAGCGGCCTGGCCATCCTCATCTTTCCCTGGAACCTCTTCTGGGACCAGCGGTCCGTCCTGCTCACGCTCGTGCGGACCCAGATCGCGCGGCGGAACCGGCGGAGCCTCCTCGGCTGGGCGTGGAACATCATCCAGCCGGGGTCGCAGGCGATCTTGCTGTTCGCGGCCACCCGCGGCGCTGTGCGCGTCCCGGAGTCCTCGTCCCCGCTCGGCGGATTCGGGATCTTCTTCGCGGCCTTCATCATCGCGCAGGGGATGGGCGAGATCGTGGGCCGCGGTCCCACGCTTGTCGCGGAGCGAGCTGGCTGGGTCAAGGGGTCTCTCTTCCCCCTGGAGCTGTTGGCGCCCACCGCCGTGGGAGTCTCACTCTACCGGATCATCCCGGGCGGCCTGCTCGGCGTGGCCGCCGTCGCGATCGGCGACGGCGCGGCGGCCGGCGTTGCCACCCTGGTGGCTTTCGCAGTCGGGTTGCTGCTGGCGATCGTCTGGGGCACCGCCCTTGGTCTCGGGTTCGCGGCGCTCGGCGTCTACCTGCGCGACGCGATCCTCGCCGCGCCTGTGATCACCATGGCCCTGGTCTTCATCTCGCCCCTCTACGTGGACCCGGAGAGCGGCGGGCTCTTCGGGATCCTCCTGAAACTCAACCCTCTCACGATCCCGATGGATCTAATCCTGTACCGCGTGGGCTGGATCTCTGACCATCAGGTGCACGCTGTGGTGGGCGTCGTCTCGGCGTTCATCGCTCTGTGGGCGGCGGCGATCGTGTTCCGGCGCACGTCCGCCAACTTCGCCGACTACCTGTGACGGGCGCACGATGACTGTCCTCGTCCGCTTCGCCGGTGTCGGCAAGCAGTACCCGAGTGGCTCAGCCGTCGGGCTGACGGGCCGGCTGCGCGGCAATCGGAACGACCGACCATGGGCGCTGGCGCCTCTCGACCTCGAGGTCGTCTCGGGCGAGTCGGTCGCCATCCTCGGCCGCAACGGCTCCGGCAAGTCCACCCTTCTCGGGTTGGCAGCAGGGACGATCGCACCCACCGCGGGTCGGGTTGACAGGCGCGTGGACCCCACGCTTCTCTTCACGGTGGGCACAAGCTTCGACGAAGAGCTGTCGGGTGCCGAGAACGCGCGGGTCGAGCTCCTCCTGCGCGGGTTGAGAGGACGTTCGCTGCAGCTCTGCCTGGCCGAAGCGCGCGAGTTCTCCGGGATCGAAGACGCGTGGGAAGAGCCACTCCGGACCTACTCGACCGGAATGCGGATGCGGGTCGCGATGGCCGCCGCTCTGGCCGATCCCGGCCCGCTGCTCCTCGTGGACGAGATCCTCGCCGTCGGTGACGCCGCCTTCGTCGCAACATGCCTCGACCACTTCCGGACGCTTCGGAAGTCCGGGGCGTCGCTGCTCTTCGTGACCCACAGTGTCGATCTCGCGGCGTCGCTCGCGGACGAGTCGATCATCCTCGACCACAGCCTGGTGGTCGCGCGCGGCTCGATTGCGGACGGGCTCGCGACCTACGCGGCGATGATCGGAGTCCCGCCGCCCCCGAACGCCGCGCCGAACGTCCCGGCCGGCTGACGTTGAAGCGCACCGACCGCACGACCGGGCAACGGCGATAGGCTGGCTGTGGTCGACCGCAGGCTCAACTACGGCCGAGATGTGGTCCGCCGTTTCGTCGACGGCATCCACGTCGAGACGGCGGTGGATCTCGGGCCGGGTCTCGGGTACGACATCGCGACAGTGCGCGACGTCCATCCGTTGGCGCGCATCATTGGCGTCGAGGTCCACCCGCCGTACGTCGAGCACCTCCGATCCCTGGGCGTCGGAGCGGTCGAATGCAACATCGAGCACGATCGACTGCCATTCCGCGATGAGTCAGTCGACCTGATCGTGGCGAACCAGGTGCTCGAACACGTGAAGGAGGTGTTCTGGATCCTCCACGAATGCTCGAGGGTCCTCCGCGTCGGCGGGAGCCTCGTGATCGGCGTCCCGAACATCGCGGCCGCGCACAACCGGCTCCTCCTTCTCGCCGGACGACAGCCCACGCAACTCAAGAACTGGTCGGCCCACGTGCGAGGCTTCACGAAGGGCGACGTCCTCGAGTTGCTGAACAAGCCGTTCCCCGGCGGGTATCGCCTGGTTCAGTCAGGCGGTGCCAACTTCTACCCGCTCCCGGCGCTCCTCGCTCGCCCAGCCGCGCGTCTCTGGCCGGGTGGCGCGTGGGGCTTCTTCGGGCGATTTGAGAAGCAGCGGCCATACGATGGCGGCTACCTGCGCTGGCCGGTCGGCGAGATCCTCGAGACCAACTTCTACCTCGGGCCGGGCGCGTGGGAATGATCGCCTGATTAGGCTCCACCGCGGGTGGGGCACGCGAACGCGCGCGTCGGTCAAGCCTTATGCCACTTGCAGCGTGTCGTCCGTGCTAGCGTCGCCGACGACGACGATCCCGTCCACCCAGTCGGGGATGCGGCCCACGACGGTCTCGAGATGGCGGCCCTCCTTGTGGGCGGGCAGGATCACGCGGTGGGTGAGGTCCTCGCGCTCGATCACTTCAAGTATCCCAGACCGAAGGAGCGACGGCACCGGGGCCTGTCGCGGTCCGCATTGGACCGCAAACCGTGGTGGTACGCCCCTATCCTGAAGGGAATCGAACGAGCGAGGGGAAAGGAACGGAAGGACGTTGTCTGACGACTTGGCGGTTCCGCAACTCGGCGAGTCTGCGGAGGACCCGGGGGTCGCGACGTCTGGACTTGCGGACGGCATCGAGATGCTGGGTGGTCAGCGCCGCGACGGAGGTGGACTGTCCGCTTTGGCTGGGTGGCTGCTCGTCGCGATAGGCGCTGTCGGTCTGCTGGCATCGACCCCGCCATCGGCCGGGCCCGACGAGCCCGTTCAGCAGGCCACGGCCTGGTACCTGTCGGGCCACCTGGTGCAGCCTGATACGACCCAGGAGTACTCCGTTCCCGCGTCGCTGGTGGTGCTCCCCTGCTACATAGACCCCCCGCGCCGGAGCGCCGCCTGTCTGGCACCCCGCAGTCAGAACCGGGGAATGGCCAGCTACTCAATCATCCTCAACTACGCGCCGCCCTACTTCTGGATCGTCGGTGCCGGAGAGAGGCTTGCAGCGCTGTTTGGCCTCGAGTACGCCGATGTCGGCGGCCGGCTCGCCTCGGTTCTCCTGAACCTCGGGGTCCTCTTCCTCCTGGGTCTCTACATGCGCCGCCGAAACCGACTGTGGGGCAACTACCTGCTGCTCGTCTCAACGCCGATGGCGGTCTTCCTGGACGTCGTGGTGAACCCGAGCGGCTGGGAGATCACCTGTGGACTCGTGATGGCGGTCGCGTTGTCCGAGGCAGCATGGAGTCGCCTGTCGTCCGTCGAGTCCGAGACCTGGCGGAAGAGCACCATCGCGTTTCTCGCACTCGCGAGCATCGGCCTGTGCACCGCCCGACCTCTCGGGTCCCTGTGGGCGACTGGTCTGACCGTGTCGGCCTTCGCATTGGCCCCGTCGAGACGCAGACAAGGCCTGTTGCGCGTGGCAGGGGCGGTTGCCCCCGGCATCGTCGTGGGCGCTCTCTGGACACTCACGCATCCGTACGGTGTGGCTGCGCCCACGACAATCCCCGTTCTCGTGAGGGCGTTCGCCGACACCCTCCTGTACTTCCCCATGTATATCGAACACATGTTCGGAGTCCTGGGCTGGCTGGACACGCCGATTCCCGGGCTGCTCTTAACCTTGAACGTCGCGGCGTGGGCAGTGCTCCTGACCCGGCTGCCTTCGATCAGAAGGGCCGCGATCGTCTGCGGCGTCTTCGGGATCGTGGTTGTGCCGTGTGCAATCTCGGCGAGTGTCTGGGCAGCGTGGCCACTCTGGTGGCAGGGTCGCTATGGAATGCCGTTCGCGCTCGGGTTCGTCCTGCTGCTGCTGCTGCGATCGGGTCGGCTCATCCCTCGCATGGTCTCCATCGTGTCCGGCATCTCGCTCCTGACACTGGGGACCATGGTGTGGGTGAACGCGATCCGGTACGGCTTCGGGATAGATGGCAACGAGCTGCCACTGTCGCTCGGGACTCCGGGAATCAATCCTGCTCGACTGGGCATCTCGGCGGCTGCCGGCCTGCTCCTCGTGCTGGTCAGCGGCTATCTGTTCGTGCGGGCCTCCAGAAGAAAGCCGGACCTCCCCCCACGCGTTGAGCCGGAGACGTTCTTGGCTCCCTCGGGAACAACTGCTGGCTGAAGATGATGGGAGCGAGCCCTCCCGCGGCAACGTGGCACCCACCTCGTGGGGAGTTTCCCTCTGCGAGGTTCTCGGAATGCGCATGAGGGTTATGCTGGTTGGCGCGTGATCAGGTCGACAGGTTCCGTGGAGGTGGCTCCTCATGCTCATCGACGAACATGAATTCGTCGTCGATGTGGCCGCCAAGTTCTACAGCGCGATCCGCATCTCGGGCTGGTTCCATCACCGCGACGATCCGCTCGCCGAGGTCGTATTGGTGGCCGACGACATCTTGGCTGCCCGGTCGGCCGTGGGCACACCTGGCAGCGGCGTCGAGGCGACACTCGGCCAAGACAAGGGGTTCTGGCTGCAGGCGCTTCTCAAGCGGGAGCGAATCGAGGGACTGCAAGTCCGGTTCAAAGCGCGCTCCGGCTGGACCTGCGAGGTCGGGGTCGACGAGCTCATCGCCGATCGGCTGAAGCGCTTCCCGAGCGTCGCCCTCGACCGGCGCTTCAGGGATGCCGTCGCCGCGATCGAGGGCTGCCGGGTCCTCGACATCGGCGGCCGCGACCGCAGCCAAATCGACCTGTCCGCGACCTTCGAGGGGTCAAACGTCACCGTGCTCGACATTCTTCCTGGCGCCAACGTGGACGTCGTCGGCGACGCCCACAGGATCGGATCGCTATTCCCTCCGGAGTACTTCGACGCAGTCTACTCGGCCGCGGTGTTCGAACACCTCTTGATGCCCTGGAGCGTGGTCACGCAGTTGTCGCGCGTGCTGAAGACGGGCGGTCTGGTCCTCGTGGGCACACACCAGACGCTCGGACTGCACGATCCGCCCTGGGACTACTGGCGGTTCTCGGACATGGCGTGGGACGCGCTGTTCAACAAGCACACCGGCTTCGAGATAGTCGAGCGCGCGATGGATCACGAAGAGTACGTGATTCCATTCCTCTGTCGGCCGGGCAAGGAGGACGCTGAGCGGTCGGTCGGCTTCGAGGCGTCGGCCGTCCTCGCTAGGAAGATCGGGCAGTGCGGGTTGTCATGGGACGTGGCAGTGGCAGACATTGTGCGCACGTCCTATCCAACGGACTGACAGCACGACATCCCGCGGGGCGGAACCCGTCAACCCGGGGGGAGACACCGGCGTCGGAAGATCAGGCGTGCGAGACCTCCTTCGGTGCGAGATCCAGACCTCGGTGGGGACGGGCGGGAGCGCCATCTCTGTGACGAAGCGCTCGGGGTGGGGGTGGCTCGCAGAGAGGCGGGCCTAGGATCGATCAGCAAGACCGCGGTGAGCACGGTGTGCCGCGAGCTGCGCGACCGCTACCGGGCCTTCCGGGCTCGCAGCCTCGGCTAGGTCCGTCTCCTGGCGCTCTTCATGGACGCCATCTACCTGCCGGTCCGACTCGAGGGGCCCAAGGAGGGTGTCCTCGTCGCCTGGGGCTTCACCACCGACGGGGACCGGGTGCTGCTCGACGTCTGCCTCGGAGCTCGGGAGCGGGTCGAGGACTGGCTCGACCTGGGCCGGGGCCTCATGCCCCGCGGCCTCCGCAGCCCGTTTCTCGTCGTGTCCGACGGGGCACCAGGGGCTCATCGGGGCGATCGGTGAGCTGTGGCCCGACGCCGATCGTGGCCGGTGGGCCGTACATCGACTCCGGAACCTCCTGGCCAAGCCGCCCAAGCGACCCGCCCTCTACGCTCGGGTCCGGGCCGCCTACTGGGCGGCCCTCGACGGAGCGACGAGCCCCTCCGAGGCCGAGGCCGGTCTGCGGGTCCTCGTGGGCGAGCTCGCTGGTGACTTCCCGTCCGACGCGGCGTGTCTGGCCGACGATCTCCCAGCGCTCACGGCGCACCTCGCCTATCCGATCCGCCTGCGCAAGCGCCTCCGTTCCACGAACCTGCTGGAGCGCTCGCTCGAGGAGGTCCGGCGGCGGACCAAGGTGATCGGCCGGTTCCCGAGCGAGACGAGCTGCCTGACGGTGGCCTGTGCAGTCATAGACCTCGTCATCTCGGGCGCGCGGGGACTCGGCCTCACGCTGCCCGACCGGTACGCCATCGCCGCCCTCATTGCCGCCCGGGCGATCCCGCAGACGGAGGAGCAGATCGCCTAACCTACGAGCGCCGAAGAGCCTTCACCGTCAGCGCTTTTCCAGCATGACCGGGACGCGACCCGTCTGACCATATCAGCCATCGCAATGGCACCCTCAGTATCGACGAAGTGAGGAGTTGTGGCCGCATGGTTTGCGACATGACCGACGAAAACCGACGGCACGAGCCAGCCATCGATGCCCGGCCGCCTCGCTTGGGGAGGCGCACGAGCCGCGTCCTTCATGTGCCTCGCCTGCGGCGACGCGACGCCAAGTTACGCCACTGTGAGCGTCGTGAACCCCCTGGGCAGTCCCCCGGTGCTCGAGTTCTTCCGGTGCGGCCGATGTGGCAGCCTCCAGCCCGAGCTATTCGAGCAGCCGTCCCACTACCTCGACGCGGACATAAAGGTCGCGTCGCGCTTCTATGTCCACCTCAGGGCTGGCATCGACGCGATGATCCGGCCCGTCGCGGCCGCCTTGCGGCTGATGCCCGACGCCCGTACGTTCCTGGATGTCGGCTGCGGCTTCGGCTTCGCTGTCGACTTCGCGGGTCGGCTCTCCGGGCTCGATGCATACGGGATCGACCCAGGCCACTCGAAGAGGCGAGGCGACACATGATGCTGGCGTCTCAGCAGCTGCTTCTCAGCCACGGGTGCGATCAGGTCAGCGTTGTACCTCCGGTCGCCTTGCCCGATCCTGATCCAAGCACCACGCGCTCCTGGACGCGACTGAGGAGGTTGCGCCTCTTCGGCGCGACAGGGAGATCTTCGGGGTCGAACCCGAATTCTGCGGCAACGGGGCGGATCCGGAAGTAGTCGTCGATCGCGACCGGGTTGGTGCGGAGCAGATCGCGCTTGATGCCCGGGTAGCCGAGCGCCAGCAGCTCACTCCACATGAAGTGCGTCGGGTTCAACGCGATCCCCTGCGTTGCCGCGAGGATCACCCGGTTCCTCCGCTTCCGCGTGTCGTGCGAGATGTCGGGGCCTTCGCCCTCGCGTAGGAGCGCCGCGAGGACAGTCTCGTACGGGAAGATCGCACGCGTTGACAGGCCGAGGTCGGTGGCCGCATTGGTGAACGGCAGCTCGCCGTAGGTGATCGCCGCTCCGCGGGTGCGAACGTTGCGCCACAACCCGCTGAGCTGCATGAGCTGTGCCCTGCTGACAGATCCACTGAGCCAGATCCAAGGGGTTTGAAGGTGCGGGAACGGCTCGAGGCTGGACGTGGCGCCCACGACCTGCGCCCCGATCCCGCCGGCCTTGGATGCGAGGGCGGCGTGTGCGTCCTCCCTCCAGATCACGCTGTCGTTCGCAAGCGCGATGGGCCCGCGGTAGCCGGTTCGGACGAGATACCGGATCGCGTCGCGGAACGCGGCGAGATCGCGCCCGGTGTTGGCTCGCTCGATGACGACGTCGGCGCAGTCCGTCCAGAGCGTCAGCGGGCACTCGACGCCGGCGTCCAGGTTCGTCACGACGCACACGCAGAGACCGGCCCGCTTGGCGAACGCGAGGGCTCGGGCCTCCAACGGGACGGGGCGCCCGTTCTTCGAGTAGTGGACGAAGGCGAGGACGTTGTCGCCGGTGAGAGAGCCATGCACGGTGGTGATCGCCGATCGTCGATCCGCCACGGCGTGATCCACCGTCGCCGAGGCGAACTTGAGCCCGTCGGTCGCAAACCGCACCGTCCGGCCGATCACACCCACGTATCTCACGACCTTCACATCGAACTACAGTGCCTACCGGCAAGGACCGAGTCGGGCTGCGTCTGGACCGCCAAGCACTTCGGTCAGTACGATTGTGCGTGTCTCGCCGAAACGGCCACGATCCGGGCCAAGCCACTGTCGGACTATACGCCGCCTGGCCGGCTCGGCCGGGCTGACGTCATAGGCTCAGGGCGCCACGAGCTACGGAATCCCGCAACAAGGACTGACCCAGAGCCGCGTGAAGTTCGGCGTAAGGGGACAAGCTACTCACCTCACCCATCCGCGGGAAACCGCCCCGTGCCACAGGCGAAGGTGCAGGCTGCGCGGCACGAGCCTCTTGATCGTGGCCCTGTAGGCGCCTCGCAGCGGTCGCACGATTGCACGCGCGATCCGGATGCGCCGCGGCAGCACGAGCGGCGGGAGAAGCGGATCCTCCTGGCTCGCCTCCGGATGCCTCCGGCGGAAGAGTCGGACCGTCGCCGCGGGTATCTTCGGGTCGCGCGTCGAGGCCTCCGCGTGGACGACGGTGGCGCGTGGAGAACAAACGAGGCGTCGTCCGGCAGCGCGGAGCCGGAGACAGAAGTCCGTGTCGCCAAGAGCCGACGGGTAGGCCTCATCGAAGGCGCCGACCGACCGGAAGGCTGACGCCGAGATCACGAGGGCCGCCCCGGTGAGCAGGGACACGTCGTGGTCCCGGGCGAGGATCTCGGCGAGTCCCGGCCGATAGCGCGCGTCGAACCCGTCGACGTGACGGACGCCGTCAGCCGAATGCGTGTCGCCCGCCGCATTGAGCGATTCGTCGGGGTTGATGATGACCGGGCCGACAGCTCCGACCGTCGGATCCGCCAGGATGCCGAGGAAGACGGACGGCCACTCGGCGCCGAGGATCACCGCGTCGTCATTGAGCAGGAGAATCGTGTCCGCCGAGGCGACCGCGACGCCGGCGTTGATCTTGGTCGAGAAGTTGAACGGGCCGAGGACATCGAACTGGCGCACGTACACGCCGGCCGACGCGAGGCGCGCGACTACCGGCCCTTCGAACGGGCGACCCTGTGTGACGAGGACGATCTCGCGGACCCGGGGTCCGCCGTCCGACGCCCGCTCCTCGGGCGATTCCGCAGCAGGCACCAGCGACTCGAGGCACGCAGCGACGAGTGGCCGCCCGTCCGGCCTTTTCTGAAGCGCTGTCGGGATGATGACGGCGATCGTATCAGGCGGCTGGGACGACGACGATGCATCTGCCGCCCCGACAAGCTCGCGGCGTGTGCTCGGATCGCTCATTCAGGACCACACTCCCGTACCGAACCGACGTCGATCGCGTCCCTGAGAAAGGGTCCCGCTCACCCCACATTCCCCCACAGCACGGCGCTGTTCTGCGGAGACACCTCAACCATGATGACCCGCACAGCCAGGTTGGCCCGTGCTCCGAGAACAGCGAAGTAGCCGAGGTGTGCGCCGAGGTCGATGATGACGTCTGCGCGCGCACACGGTGTGGTACAAGGTGGTCGTGTATGGCTGCTAGCCCTCCAGCTCATGCCAACTCAGATTCCGGGTGGGCGATTTGGAGCTCCAAACCGCAGCCTCAGGCGCGTAGCGACGTCACAGTCTCCATCGCGGACCCCCGCAGCAGTGGCCAATCTTGACTTGCTCAGGCCGACGGCTTCCGAACTTGCCTGAGTGTCCTGGCTTCCTGCCGGCGGTTGCGAACGTCACCAGATCCCGGTTCGCGGCCGCAATGGGGTCCCGCCGACAGGGACCAGCCCGACCGCGCCGCACACCTAGTCGGGTCGACGCTGAGACGTTCCACGACGACCACCGCAATGACTTACTAGCGCCTATTGACTGATACCGCGGCACCCAGACACCGTCTCCTGCCTTCAGAATAGCCGAGGGTACGACAACTTCTTCGAGTCGATCCCACCGCCCTACATCATCGCGAGGCCGCCGTCCACGCCCAGGACCTGGCCCGTGATGTAGGCGGCCTCATCGGAGGCAAGGAAGGCGACCGCGGCGGCGACCTCGTCCACGGAGGCGAAACGGCCGAGCGGCGTGGCGGCCTTGATCGCGTCCTTGACGGTGTCGGGCAGCGTGTCGGTCAGCTCGGTGTTGACGAAGCCGGGGGCAATCGCGTTGACGGTGATGC
>JARLIH010000055.1 GCA_031291845.1 Isosphaeraceae bacterium
ACGCCACAGGCGCCATTCCGGAGGCGATCGCCCAGGACAAGGACCTGACCCGGCTGCTCCTCCACGCAGTCGGCGTGCCCGTGCCCGTGGGCCGGCCGGTCGAGGACGCGGAAGACGCGTGGGAAGCCGCTCGGGAGATCGGGGCGCCCGTCGTCGTGAAACCGCGCTTCGGCAATCAGGGCCGAGGCGTCGCGACGAACCTGAGCACCCGCGAACAGGTGATGACCGCGTTCGCCGACGCCAAGGAAGAGGGGGACAGTGTCGTCGTCGAGCGGTACCACCCCGGGGCCGACTATCGGGTGCTCGTCGTCAACGGCCGCGTCGTGGCGGCCTCGCGCAGAGAACCCGCGCAGGTCATCGGCGACGGCCGCAGCTCGATCGATCAGCTCGTCGAGGAGGTCAACAAGGACCCAAGGCGCGGCGAGGACCACGCCACAGCGCTCAGCAAGATCGTCCTCAACTCGATCGCGCTCGCCGTCCTGGCCGAACAGGGTTTCACCCCCGACTCGGTGCCGGCCGCCGGGCAACGCGTGTTGATCCGCCGCAACGCCAACCTCAGCACCGGCGGCACCGCCGAGGACGTCACCGACCTGGTCCATCCCGAGGTCGCGGCTCGCTCGATCGACGCCGCCCGGGTCATCGGGCTCGACATCGCGGGCATCGACGTCATTGCCCAGGACATCAGCCGTCCGCTGGAAGACCAGGCCGGCGTCGTGGTCGAGGTCAACGCCGGGCCGGGCCTCCGCATGCACATCGAACCTTCGTCGGGCAAGCCCCGCCCGGTGGGCGAAGCGATCGTCGCGTCGCTCTTCCCGGAGGGAGAAAATGGCCGGATCCCCATCGCCGCCGTGACGGGCGTCAACGGCAAGACCACCACCGCGCGGCTGCTCGCCCACATCGTAGGGCAGACGGGCAAGGTCGTGGGCATGACCTGCTCCGACGGCATCTACGTCGGGGATCGTCGGATCGACACGGGCGATTGCAGCGGTCCTCAGAGCGCTCGGTCGGTGCTCGTGAACCCCCAGGTCGAGGCGGCTGTCTTCGAGACCGCCCGCGGCGGAATCTTGCGCGAGGGGCTCGGGTTCGACCGTTGCGACGTCGCGGTCGTCACCAATATCGGTGAGGGAGACCACCTCGGCCTGTCCGACATCCAGACGGTCGAGGCCCTCGCCCAGGTCAAGCGGACCATCGTGGACGTCGTTCCCCCGGGCGGCTCCGCGGTCCTGAATGCCGACGACCCGCTGGTCGCCGCGATGGCCGAGTACTCCAAGGGGGCGGTCATCTACTGGGCCTGGAGCGAAGCCAACCCGACCTTGCGGGACCACCGCGAGCAGGGCGGGCGGGTGGTGTTCGTCCGCGACGGCGTCATCATCCTGGCCGCCGGCGCGACGGAGATCCCGGTGCTCGGTCTCTCCCGCGTCCCCCTGACGAGACTCGGCCGTGTCGCCTTCCAGGTCGAGAACGTCTTGGCGGCGACCGCTGCGGCGTGGGCCTTTCAGTTGCCGCTTGAGCTGATCCGCGAGGGGCTCTCCTCGTTCGACAGCACGCCCCACCAGGTGCCGGGACGCTTCAACGTCCTCGAATCCAATGGGGCCACGGTGATCGTCGACTACGCCCACAACGTGTCGGCGGTGTCAGCGCTGCTGGAGGCCGTGAAGCCGTTCCCTTCCCAGCGCCGGCGCATCGTCTTCTCGGCCGCGGGGGACCGGCGTGACGACGACGTGCTGCGGCAGACGGAGATGATCGGCGACGTTTTCGATTCGGTGATCCTGCACGAGTCAAGCGACCGCCGCGGGCGTGCCGAGGGTGACATCGTCGCCCTGATGCGCCGGGGACTGGCCCTGGGCTCGCGGGTGTCCGAGACGCTGGAAGCCGCCAACGAGCCCAGCGCGATCCGGCTCGCCCTGACGGACCTGCGCGAAGGGGACCTCGTCGTGATCCAGCCGGACGCGATCGACGCCGTTCTCCGCCAGGTCCAGCTCTTCCTCGCACAGAACTCCCCGCAGCCGGCCCTGGAGCCGCTGGCCATCGGCGCCGAAGTGTCGTACGCCCTTCCCGTCGCGGATTGACGAACGGACGCGCCCAAATTCCCGCGGGCCGATGACGGTGGCCTCTCACCGCCTTCATCGGCCCGCCGTAATTATGCGTCCTCCGGCTGGTGGAAGACGTTCGGGCCCGTGTCGGCGCGACCACGAATCGACTCGTACGGCCGGCAATGGCCGGCCCTACACGAACACGTTCCGGAGCGATTCGATCGCCTTCGCTTCGATCCGCGTTACCAGGCCGCCGGCTTTTGTGGCGCGCCCAGTCCGCTCAGGACATGGGGCTAAGGGCCGTGTTCTTCCCCTCTCCCCCTCTTCGGGGAGAGGGTAATGTGAGGCGTCTTCCTCTTCTCCACACGTGCCGCCCGTTCGACCCCTGACCCGGCCTGGCTACCGACCACTGATCAAACCTCGATAATCGACAAGCACCACAATGCAACGAGAATCAGTCAATTCAATCATCTGTCCGCAGCATCGTCCGGCGTGAGCATCGCGAACAGTTCCGCCAGCTCTCCTTCGTAGTTCTTCCACCGAGCCACCGAGCGCTTGTAGATCGGCTGCCGGACCTGCGTGACGCTCGCCGTCCGGACCGACCGTTGCGTGCGATGGAACTCCAGGCACGCCGGGTCCCATTCCAGGCCAGCCGCCGACAGCAAGCGCCGCGCAACGCTTTCCAGGTCCGAGACCGTGTCCTCGTAATGGACCTCGTGGACGGTCACTGGCAGAACGCGCGACCAGTGCTCCATGATCCGCCGGTACTCCCCGAACCGCGACGCGATGTGCACAGGAGCGTTGGCCCAGCGGATCGAACGGAAATCGGTCATCCAGCACGACACCGCCACGTCGCGCAGGTCGCGCCGGCAGTGGATGAACGTGGCATCGGGGAACAGGAGCGCCAGCAATCCAAGGTGCATATAATTGTCGGGCATCTTGTTGACGATCCGCTCCGCCCGGTCGCCGTCGAGGCCCCCTAACCGATCGAGGTGCTCCTGCGCCAGGCGGCGGATCGCCTGCGCATTCAGGTGGGGCACTCCCTCGATCGGTGCCAGCGGGCGGTCGAGCACCGACGGGATGTCCTCAAACGACTGGCGGGCCAGCCGAAGCTCACCGGCCCCATGCACCAGCGGATGGCTGGCCAGGATCTGCTCGATCAGCGTCGTGCCCGAGCGCGGCAGACCAAACACGAACACGGGCCGGCGCGTGTCGAGGCCCGTTCCCGTCAGTCTCGCGAAGAACTCGGGATGAAACTCCCGCATCAGGCCATCAACGACGCGCTCGTGGTCGGCCGGCACGTACGCCCGCTCGCCCCGCGCCTGCTCCAGGCTCAGGGCGTTAGCCTCGCGCAGGCACTCGGCCGCACGGGCATAGTCGCCACGCGCATCCAGCACGTGCGCCAGGCCGAACAGCAAGTGCGGCCGGGGTGTCGGGGGAAGGCGGGGGTCGGCCAGGCGTTCCTCGAGCGCGGCAAGATCGGCATCCGGCAACTTGTCCCGCAAGAGCGTCGCCAAGCGCGCGTAGGGAAGCGGGAACCTCGGCTGCGCCCGCAGCGCCGCGCGAAACGCGTCTTCGGCCTCGGCCATCTCCCCCAGTTCCTCGTGGATGGCGCCGAGGTGAAGCAGGGCCGGCGCGAGAGCGGGCTGCAACTGCAGCGCGCTGTGGTAATTCTCTCGCGCCTCGGCCAGCCGGCCCTCTTCCTGCAGCGCCCGGCCGAGATCGTTGTACGTCCCGGCCTGCTTTACCGGCGAGAGCGCGAGCACCCGCTCCCAGCACGGGATGGCCTCGGCGAAGTCATCCCGCTCGGCGTACAGCCCGGCCAGTTCCTCCCAGCGCGAGGGATTCTCCGGGTCGTGCTCGGCAGCCTGCTTGAGCCAGGGGACCGCGCCGCCGAGCTGCCCCTCGCACCACAGGGTCATGCCGACATCACGGTAGTTCTCGGCCCGATCGGGGTCCAGCCGCGTGGCCTCCAGATAGGCGGATCGAGCCTCCTCGTACCGGTCCAGCGTCCGCAAGGCGTCGCCGAGGTTGCGATGCAGCACCGCCATGTCAGGCTCGAGGCGGGCCGCTTCCTGAAGGTGGGGCACCGCCGCTTCGGTTCGGCCCCGGTTCACGAGCGCCAGGCCAAGGTTGGTGCGGACCCGGAACAAGTCCGGTTCGAGTTCGACCGCGCGGCGGAATTGCTCGATCGCCTCGTCCACCTGACCCAACTCCTGGAGAACGACACCCAGATTGTTGAGCGCGGGGACCATGCCGGGCCGAATCGCGAGCGCGCGCTGGAACTCCTCGACGGCCCCGGCGATGTTCCCCATTCCTTGAAGAGTCAGGCCGAGCGTGTTGCGGGCCTCGGGGTAATCCGACCGCAGCCCGAGCGCCATCCGGCAGCAGCCGATCGCGCGCGACCACTCACCCAGGTTGCGGTGGGCTTCCGCCAGGTCGACGTGGAACGCCGGGACGCCGGGACGCATGGCGATCGCCCGACCCAGCAGTTGCACGGCGAGCGCATGTTCGCCTCGCTGCGCATGCTCGAGGGCAAGTGCGTGCAGGGCGGCCGGATTCGTCGGTTCTTGCCCGTTGTCGCCGACCGCCGAACCGCCGCCCGATTCATTAACATCTGTACGATTCATAGAAATCAATGGATTTAAGGTGCTCGATCATGAGGGTCGTTACTCGCCGCGGACCACGACGATTGGTCCTGGCTCGGCGGCGTGGGACTTCGTGCCGGTGGTGCCTCGGGAGGCCAGGAGCAAGGCGAGGCGTCGAGCAACGGTCCGTCCCCACAGGTCTGCGCCGAGGGGCGATAAGTGACCATCGCCGAGCCGGGCGTTGTAGAGCGGAGATTTCCTCCCAACCACCCGTCCGAGACGTCGTTCGAGCCGAAGGTCCTCGTCCAAGAACGCCTCCGTCGGATCGCAGAAGTAGGGGCCAGGCAGCCCCAGGTCATTCACCGCGCGGCACGGGTAATGTCCGGGATTCCGATTGCCGAAGAGTTGCCCCTGGTCGGGGATCGGCGCGAAGACGGAGAAGGCGCCCGATCGCGTGCACTCCCGTATCACCTTCTCGAACCAATGGTTCGCCTCGCCCCAATCACCCTTGCCCTGGATCACGTCCCGCTCCAGGCCGAAATCGTTGGCGTAATAGGCGACGACCACGAACTGCGGCTGCAGCCGTTCGAGGTAGGCTCGGAGCGTGTTGTAGTAGTGCTCGGGACTGTAGCCGAGATGGCCCGTATTGAGGATGGAGACCCTCGTCCCCAGGTCCGACTCCAGATGCCGCGCCAGGCAAGCGGGTGGTGTTTCGGCGTCACCGATGAACATGCCCTGCATGAACGAATCGCCCAGCACGAGCCCGCGGACCGGGGCGGCGAGGTCCGGTTCAGGACCGCGGCAGCCCCAGGAGTTGGTCGTTTGCCCCGAGCCTGAAACCGGGACCGCGCCAGCCCGCTTGGCAGCGCCGAGCACGTCGGGCGTCTCGGGCAACAGGAACTGGCAGGTGTCGACATCGAAAAGGTCGGGCTGCCGGAACCAAACCGAGCGCACGTTGGGCCGGAGCCGGTAGTAGCGACCGCCGTCGTCGCGCTCGAACACCTTCGACGACATCAGCAGGCTCATGTCGTAGTTGCCCCAGCGAATGACCGCCTCGTCGGGTCCCAACCCGCCAAGCCGGAGGAAGTCGCGGCACGCGGGTGATAGCCCGTCGAAGATGCGGCGATACCCTTCGCGAGTGCGCGCCTCGCGCCCATCGCGGCGATCTCTCCAGGAGGCCTCAACCTCCGCACGGTCAGGCGCGATGCCGGCCCCTTGCTTCGCCGCCAGCGCGGCTTTGGCCGTCCAATCCACGAGGATCGCTCGCCCCGAAGGGAACGCGGCCCAGATCCCGGCGAGTCCCAAGGCGGTGATCGCGACGATGCCCACGCGGGCAATTCGCTCGGCGCGCTCCCTCCGCGCGAGGAAGGGAAGAGCAAGCTGCCGGGACCCTGGACGGAGCAAGCACTCGCGTATCCACAACAACAGGAGCATTGCCACCTCAAAACGGCGGGTTACCTCGACCGCGGCATGATGGATTCGCGGCACAGAGGAAACCCGGTCACTATCTGCTGTGAAAGCCTGAGAACGCGCGGTCTCCCCCCCTATTTATTCGAGTGCAAGCGCTCGTACCACCGCCCGAGACCTCGGTCCCCAAGACCTCCTGGTCATTCGAGCCTCAGGCGTCATATCGTCGCAGCGCCACGGGGTCGGTGCCAGTGGTCTGCGTGCCTTCGGCAGGGAAGACCCGCATGCGGGAAAGCCACATGTCCGGTTCTGTGAGGGCGAAACTCGAATGGTTAAGCGACTCGGCCATCATTCCTGGCCGCGTGACCTCCACGCTTGACCCGCGGACGGGCCAGGCCGTTGAATGGAGTGGCGACGTTGCCGCTCCGCCACAACTGCCACAGGTCCCACCTCAATGGACGCCTTCTACATCTTTCAGCATAGCAAACATGGGGACGAGGAACTTCGTTACTCGCTACGCAGCGTGGCGCAGCACGCACCGTGGATTCGCAAGGTCTGGATCTTTGGGGACCGCCCGCTGTGGTTGGCGTCGCGACCCGAGTTGATCGAGCACGTACCCCACGAGCGAATCGCCTGGGTGATCGGCGTGAAGACGCCCGTCGTCAACACCTTCCTGATGATGTGGCTATCGGCTCTCCTCCCCGAGGTGGACAGCGAGTATTTGTGGTTCTGCGACGATTACGTCCTGCTTCAAGACCTGGATGTGGAGGTCGCTCGGCAGCAGCGAATCGTTGAGGACTTGACCGGTGCGCAGCTCCGGCATCGAGGCCTCTACAAGGATGCCGTGTGGCGAACGTTCGACCTCCTGCGACGATTCAACTTCCCCGGCCTGAACTTCGAAGTGCACGCCCCAATTCACCTGAAAAAGCGCTGGATCCTGGATGCCGCTGCGCGTTTCCGAGACTTCATGACCGAGGATCGCTTCTATGGCTTGCTCGCCAAGATGGCCGTCTTGAACCACGCCCACCAGCAGGAGGGGTTCAAGCCGGTGCCCATAGCAGCAGAGGGCCGATACATAGGGTTCCACGACAGGTCGTTCTCGCGGGAGGAGATCGTCACACATTGCCTTGGCAAGACGTTTCTCAACTTCGATGACGATTCGTTTGACGTTACCATGCAAGGCTACCTGAAGGAACGATTCCAGGAGCCTTGTCTCTATGAGCATGACGATCGTGGGATTCTGCCAGCATCGCCGGCATCGCCCCGACCGATCGAGGTTCGAGCCTCAGCACCTGCCGAGGGAATTCGTCTCGGTCCCGAAGATCGCCCTCTGGGCATGCCCGACCGGCCAGACAGCCATTCCCCTTTGCCGCCGACGTCCGCGTGTGTCGTCCTGGTTCCGTATCAGGAGGCGATTGCCCCCCAGTGTCAGGCCGGGCTCGAGGAACTGGAACGGCGGGGGTACGTGGTCCGCCGCGCTCGCGGGCGCTTGACGATCGACCAGGAGAGAAACCAGCTCGCCACCGACGCTCTTCGAGACGGATTCGAGGAAACGCTTTGGATCGATGGGGACCTTGGCTTCGACGCCAACGACGTGGAGACCCTGCGCCGGCACCGGTTGCCCCTCTGCGCGGCGGTTTGTCCCAAAAAACAGGAGCCGTCGTTAGCGATTCATGTTCTTCCCGACACGACACGAATCGTCATCGGTAAGGGAGGCGGCTTACACGAGCTGCTCTACAGCAGCGGCGGCTTTCTGCACGTGCGCAGGCATGTTTACGAAACCATCGAGTCGCAATGGAAGTTGCCCGTGTGCAACGGCCCCTCATCGCGCCCTTTCGTGCCCTATTTTCAGCCGCTCGTTCGCGAATGGAAGAACGGGAACTGGTATCTTGCGGAGGACTTTGCCTTTTGCCACCGGGCGCGCTGTTGCGGGTTCCCGATTTTCGCGGATACCACCATCCGGCTTTCTCGCGTGTGGAATTCTCCGCCCACATCGACAGATGACGACAGCCCACGCGCCGACCGGGAATTCCGGCGTTGATCATTCGGCTGGCTCCGGCGGCGCAACCAGCGCATCTTAATGTCATGGCAGAAGCGATGACGGAAGTGCCGTTGCGCGCGGGCTCGGTCGCGAAAAGCGGAGCCGAATTCCAAGCGACCGCGCGCCGGCCGGCGGGATTTGTCGATTCCTGTACATTAACTCGATCCGGTACATTCCTCGTCGATCTGCATATCGCCCACAAGTCTCCAATTGACTTCGCCGTGTTTCGCAGAAAACCCGGTCAAGAGCCTTTCAGCGGATGCTCGAGGTTCGTACTCGAAAGAGGAGTCTAGTATGATAATTTCGTTTATTACGCCTCGTGAGACGAGGCGTATTCCGCCCGTTTCGGAGTTGCCGACTCGCGCTCGCTGCCCGCACCGTACCGCAAACGGTCCTTCAGAGACAGGAGCGGACGCTCGACTAGGTACCACGATGCCATCGCGAGAGCGAGCGTCACGGCGACCTTGGCCGCGCCGTAGGAGAACGAATCTTCACTGCGGGTCGTGTTCCCGTCGAACGCCCAGATGACGATCCAATGGTACACGTAGATCCCGTAGCTGATCAGCCCCAAGAAGCAGAGCGGCCGCCAGCGGAGCGGAGCCAGCACGGGGTGTCCGCAGAGGGTGACGACCGTGCCGACCACGCCGAAATAGAAAAGGTTGATCGTCAAGATCGTCCCGGCCGGGTCGGCTGGCGTTGGAAGGCCGAAGTAGTCCAGGAGCCCCTTCGTATAGCACTTGCGGAAGATTTGGGCGAACGAGAGTACGGCGACCAAGCCGAATGCCAACCGATAGCGGCCCAGGTACTGCGCGACTCGGCGCCGGTCAATCAGAAGCACGGCCATGAGGCCACCCAACGCGAACCCATCGCAACGGCCGATCAAGATGCGCTCGGAGTAGCGGGCGTACTGCAGGTATCCCCCCTCGCGGGCCATCCAGGCCATCGAAACCAGGACCGCGCAGAGCGCCATGATGCGAAGGTTACGGCCACTCGGCGCGAGCAACCAACGCAGCCTCCGGCGTGAGACCGCCAACTTCCGGCCAAGCCCTCGGCGCACGGCGGTACGGCCCGCCAACGCGGCCAGGCGGTCCCAGCCGCCCCACGCCGCCAGCGCGACGAGGGCCGGCCAGATCACGTAAAACTGCTCCTCGAGCGCGAGCGTCCAGGCGTGCTCGAACCCTGGGTGAAACTTGGGCGGCGGCTTCAGTTGATAGAGCGTGACGTTCTGCGTGAACGTCAGGTAATAACCGAGCCCCTCCAGCGGCGGACGCCGCGATGGTGGCATGAGCGGGGCCGTCGCCACGAGAACCATGAGCGATAGGTAATAGATCGGCCAGATCCGCAGCCCGCGCCGGGCGTAGAAGACCGCGATGAACCAGCTCTCTTCGAAGTGATCGAGGACGATCGTCGTGATCAAGTAGCCCGACAGTACAAAGAACAGATCCACTCCTGTCCAGCCGGGGATGCACACGGTGGGATTGAGGTGAAATACCACAACGATCGAGGCCGCCAGTGCCCTCAGAGCGTCGAGCTCAGCCAGACGTGGCCTCGTCACTGCCGGTCCTCCAGAGGACCGTGACGCGACGCGGGTTTCACCATGCCGGGCGGTCCCGAGATGGAGGTTCCCCTCGGCGCAATCACGCGATTCGGCTGCCCTACCAAGGAATGGGCGCGGACCTTCCTCGGGAGCGGACAACCGCAAGATGGCTCGTTCGAAAAAGCCGACCGGAGCCGTCTTTGAGCGACACGACGGGAAAGGGGGAGGGGGGCCGTCGAGTCACCGCAGGCACGGTCGAATGCGTGTGCCGTGAGATTATGAGAGCCGACCCTGATTTGTCGAATGAATTATCTATGTAGTTCGTCTGAATCGTCAGACGTGCGCACCGTCGCAATTTCTCAAAACCGTAAGGCGTTTCCATTTAAGTCCAACGCCAAGACACCGAAATCTTTGGTAGTTTTCCGGTCGTGGCCGGCATTGTCTTGTGCGTTCACGTCTTCTGAGAAGGACAACTCGCACCTTCATCAGGCCGCAGCGCGATTCACAGCGATCCTCGCAGCGCGGCCAAGACGCATTTGTGTAGGGTGCGTGGAACGCACCCGTGCATTTCATGCACCCTACAAATTGCGGAGCGCTCATCGCGAATCGACAATCTGCGCGGCGTGACAACAAACTCCGGAGTCCTTCTGTAGGGCTCTTCCGCAGCATCTGTGGGTGCACATCGCTCAACTCAGGCTCGGCAAGAGGGACCGCCCCTCCCGCCTTCACCTTCGCATCGCCCGGGTAAGTGAGGGCGATGCGAAGGCGAAGGCGGGAGGGACGCTCGGGAACTCTTGCGGTGGAGTGCCCAATTCGAGGCTGGTCTTCTGGCGCACGAATCGCGACCTTTTCGCGCGCTCGAACCCAGCCTAGAAACCGAGCCGAACCCACGCTGAAGCGGTTTTTCACACCGGTATCCCCAGTGGACTTGTTTCGCTGGGCGAGCCCGCCTTGGGGATGTGCACTCGACGCGCGGGCGGCGCCACGTACGTGCCGGATTTCGCGCGTTCGAGAAGGTCCCGTAGGTTGCCCGTCAGGTCCTTCTCATAGTCTTCCGCGGTCTGTCCATCCACGCCGACGGCTCCGTCCCTGCGGGTCTCGGTGTGTCAGCGGGCGCTCAAAACCGGTTCTCCCGCACTTTCGATGATCCAGTCCGTCCAGCTCCAACATGATCACCCATTCACTTCCCTTGTGGAGGAGTAAAGGACAGGCAACGTGCTGCGGGGAGCGCAGAATGGATCGCATGTCCATTTTCGTTATCCGTGGCTGGGACCAAGGTTGAGCCCGCCAGGCATTCACCGAGAGGATGTCGCGCCGCGGAGAACGTCTGTGGCCGCGTCGCGCCGTGAAGGAGTCGTTCTCGCTCAGGTAGTGCAGGGGGCGCGCGGTCGAGGTCTTCGCCGGTGAACGGAAACCCGGGTCGATTCAGCGCGCCGGGCAACAGGCGAGGTTCGCCAGGTGGTGCACACCGAGATGCTCGGCCACGTCCCGGAGGCGCTGGCGGCTGGCGGCGAAGAACCGGCCCAGCAGCCGGCCCTCGCTCAACTTCAACAGCCGAGACTGCCACGACTCGGCGTCACTCCCCAGCCGGGTGAACACGGCTGCGAGCTCGCGCGAGATCGAGGCCTTGCCCTCACGAAACAGCCGCCCGGTATGCTCGACCAGCAGCACGTAGTTGCCGAGCGTGAAGCCCTCGAGCATTCCCTCGCGCGCTGAGTCGACTGCGCGTCGATCCTCGATTGGGCAGAGCCAGAGCGATTCCTCCAGTCCCGCCGATCGCGCCGCGCCGGCCACGCTGCCGCGCTGGGCGGCCTTCAGGTCCTCGACGCGGCCCTGCGCCACGACGTGCTCGACGCGTTGCTTGATCGACGTGTGCTCCCCTGCTTCCGGGACGGCCACGAGCCCCGCCGCCACCGGGTTCAGGTCGATGTACGCACACGTTGCCAGGAGCGCCTCGGTATCGAGAATCGCCACGCTCTTGAAGCGACCCTCGAAAAACGCGCCGCGCGTCTTTTCCTGCCGGTTGGCCAGCCGCGACAGTGGCTCCTTCAGGCACTTCATGAACCAACTGAGACTTTGCAGCCGCTTTCGCGCCGTGGCGACCCAGGCGGCATCTTGCAGATGTTGCTGGACCCACTCGTCGCCGACGGGAATCGGCTGCCGGGCCTTGTCGCGAGGTGAAAACAACCGGCCCCAGCGTCTCACGACCTCTTCGTCCGACCAGGCCGTGGCCACTTCCGGGTCGAGCCGCACCAAGACGTGTAAGTGATTATCCAGAACGGTGAATCCGCCGACGGCGACGGCGAAGATTTGTGCGAGTTCCTCGAGGCGGTTCTCGATCCATTGCTTGCGGTCGGAATCCCCCTCACTCAGCAGGAAGGCCCGGCGCACGCACCGCGTGACGCAGTGATACCAGCGTGTGACCTCAGGATCAACCAGGTGAGCGCGAGCGATGGTCATGGGGAGTCTCCGTGGAGGTTCTCCCAAGCCTAGCGAATACCTGTTCCGATGTATAGTACCCAATGCCTGTCCTTTTTCTCCTCCCCTATGCCGACCGCGAGGAGTCGTCATTTGGCCCTGATCTTCAAGATCGCATCGACGAACGCGTCATCAGAGTACGCTTGCTCGCCCAAGGCGTTCTTGCGAACGGCCTTGCGAATCTCGGGCTGAGTGTCTTTCACCTTGGCCCATTCCTCCGGTGCGTGCTTTTCGGCGAGATGAATCAAAGCGGGAAGAGCGGCTTTGGCATCAGGACCGATATGACCGAGCACCATCGCAACCAACTGCTGCGTCCAGGCCGGGTCCGGGGTTCTCGGCTCTCTTTTCAAGAGCTCGATCAAGTCCGGTATCGCAGGCTCCGCTTCCCGCCCCATGATTTCTAGTGATCCGATGGCGAAGTCTGTAGCCGTCGGCCCTGCATTCTCCCTGAGAAGCTGGATCAGCGGCGCGACCGCCGCTTCTCGGCGCACCTCATGCATGGCTTGCCACGCGGTCTCGGACCATGTCGTCCCGAATCGCCGAACGACATCACAGAGCACAAGTGGCGCCTCGTCGCCGATGACCAAGGGGAGATGCTCGATCGCGTATCGCTGGCCGGGCGAGTTCACCAAAGCGATCTGCTTCATCAGCCCACCACCCCGCCGGTCGCCAAGCGCAGCCAAAGCGACAGCCGACCGCAGCCGGGATACAATAGGGAACTCATCGTCCGAGAGGATTCTAGCAAGATCGGGTTTCGCCTCAGCGAGCCCGAGTTCCCCAACCAGATCGAGTGCGTCGTCCAGCGCCCCTCGATTCGTGTCGGAGAGGGCGGCGAGAACCAGCTTAGCAGAGCCGTTGCCAACCTCGCCTGTGTTGAGGTTCACGACTCGGAAGAGCCTGGGAAGCGGCTTCATTTCCAGCCACTGCCGTGAACCCACAATGATAGCTTGCTTGCGGGTGTCATCGATCCACCCCCCGCCGAGCCAATGGATACCCCCCGCAGTGCGGACGAAGTGACGGATGTCATCTTCGCTGAATAAGTCAATCATTGCCTTTCGATGACGGACCTGGCCATCGCGGGAGACAATGACAAGGGCGTCTATGCTGTGGACGTCGCCATAGTTATAACCTCGGACGCCGAGTCCCACGAATCCCCAGCCATCGGACGAGATCGAGATCGTGGCGGGGCACCGTTTCAGGGAGCCGCTCCCGAGCAGTAAGTCTCCCTTCCGCACCACCACACCCGGATTGGGGATCACATTTGGACCTCGGCCTCCATCTTTGGCTGGCACCACAGGAACACTGCCTGGTGCTCGTTCGGCGAATTGAAACGTCACGGGCGTGCCCGCGCCCGGGTCTTGCGGACCACTGTTCTTCTTAACGACGACGTAGAAGCGACCTGTGGCGTCCGGCTGCCTGAAGTTGCGAAAGGGTCCGTAACTGTCAGCCCAAGAGAATGATGAGGGTGCCCCGCTCATGAGCAGCCCGAGCCATACAAACGCTTTGCGCATGGTAGTACCCCACGGGGCTGCTGCCCAAGAACCAGTTCACGCGAATCTGGAACGCCTGGCTCAAGGTTGCCAAGAAGGCGCATTTCTGGGCAGTATACTCCGAGAATGGTGCTCCTGATCACGGCCTAGCGGACGAAGCTGCACGCTTGCCGGGACAGACATTCACTTACGGAATCAATGCCCCATTAAGATGAAACGTGCCATTATTAAGATTGGAATACCGCTTGTTCTTATATTTATTATAGAAATTCTGCGCAGCACATGTATTAGAAAGCAAAGCTGCCATCCGGTAACCATATTGGTCTGCCACATCAGGCAAACCTTTGACGTGAGTAGAACCAGTCGAGTGATGAAGCTCATGAAGCATGATTTCCATTTGCATTTCAATGCTATTATCAAAAAAATATTGTTCGTCATCATTTCGATCGTTGTTGAAATACACCTTAAATACGTCTCGTTTGTCGGAAAACGTCACATGGACGGCCCATGTGTCGTGCCAATCATCCCCCACTGGCTGAGCGTACTCAGAAAGGACGAAGGAATCAATGTGGAATAAAAAAATCTTCAAATCTTCATTCTGAGAATCTGTCAAACCTCCACATTCTTTGAGCTCTGCGACGGCAGCGACTAGCATCTCTTTCATCTCGAGAAGATATCTATATTTGGGTTGCCCATATTTGGCGCCGTGATTCTTGATCTCCCGATCTTTAAGGCCAAACGGGTCGGCAGCGTCTACTGGGCTGTTGGCTGCGTACCGATAGAGGTTCGGGTCGCCTCCGTTGAATCCAAACGGATCCTGGGTGGTCCACCGTCCTGTCTCGGGATCCTCAACCCGCTCCACGGCGAAGTTCATCCCCGTCACCGAATCGTACTGCAACCCCGCGAACTTGAACCGATCTCCGACCGCCGACGAAGACTCGCTCACCACGCTCCCAAACGCGCTATAAGCAATATGATCGATCACCGTCCCCGAGTTGTCAACGATGTCCCCCACCGATCCCAACCGGTCCTGCAGATACCATGCCGTTCCCCGCGTCGGGATGTCGCGCGCCAGCAGCGTGTCCACCGCCAAGCCGTTCAGGCCATCCATATAATAGGCTGTCTGAAATCCAGAGGCATCGAAGTCAATCAATGGTGAATCGCCGTCGTACAGCGTCCACGTCGTCGTACCACCCTCCGACATCCCGATTCGGCGGTCCAGAGCGTCGTACGTGTACGTTGCCAGAACCGTTCGTACGCCCCCCGAAATCTGGTCCACCTCCGTCAGACGGTTCCGGTAGTCGTAACTATACACATCCTCGACGGCGGTAGCGATGTCCGTCTGCGTAATCATGTTCCCGTTGGCGTCGTACGTGTAGTTGTACGTCCCGTCGCTGAGCATCTCGTTCCCCGTCCCCGTTGAGTACCCGGTCATCGTCCGGTTGCCGTTCGCGTCGTAGCTGAACGACTCGTTCGAGAACGACGTGTTCGTGTGCGTCACCCCCGTGAGCTGGTTGTTGTTCGTGTACGTGTAGGTCGTCGTGTCGCTCGAGGGACCCCACGTCTGCGTTTCCTGCGTCAAGAGACTGGCAGCGTCGAGGGTGTAGCTGTACGACGCCACCGTTGTGCCGCCCGACGTCTTGTCCGTGATACCGGTCAACTGCTTTGCGTTGTCGTACGAGTACGTCGTCTGCATCACCTCGCTCGTGGCCGAGAGGTCCGAGTAGCGGGTCAACGACGTCAGGTCCCCCGCATTGTCGTAGCCGAAGCCCACCAGCTTCAACCCCACGCCCGTTCCTGACTGCGACTCGCTCACCACCTGGTCACGCGCGTTGTACGTGTAGCTCGTCAGGCCCCCCAGGCTGTCGTCCAGCGCCGTCCGGTTGCCGTCGCCGTCGTACTCGTACGTCAGCGTGACGCTCGCCAGCCCAGGCGTCCCCGCGTCGCTCACGCTCGTGACGTTGCCGTCCGCGTCGTAGCCGTAGGTGTACTCGCTGTTGGCGTCCTGGATCTTGGTCATGTTCCCGTCGGCGTCGTACGTCATCGTAATGATGTTCAACGGCGTACCGCCCAGCGGGTTCACCCAGGTCTCGGTCGTCTCTCGGCCGTCCGCGTCGTAAACGTAGTCGATCACGTGCCCGTTCGGGTCGATCGTCTGCGTGACGTTCCCGTCCAGGTCGTACGAAACCGTCGTCACGCCCCCCGTCGGGCTGGTCTCGGTGGCCACATTGTCCGCCCCGTCGTACGTGTAACTGGTGACGTTGCTATCGGGATCGGTCACGCTGGTCAAGTCGCCGGCCGCGTTATAGGTGTAAGTGGTCGTCCCGCCGCCCGAGGGATCGGTCTCCGAGATCTCCTGGTCGCGGGCGTCATAGGCAAACGTCGTCGTATGGCCATCGGGGTCGGTGACGGTCACCTGGTTGCCGTCGGCATCGTAGCCGTAATCGGTCGTATCACCGAGCGGGTCGGTCACGGACGTCTCTTCGTTGAGGCTGTTGTAGGTATAGCTCGTCGTGTGACTGAGGGGATCGGTCACCGTCAGCAGGTTCCCGTCACCATCGTAGCCGTACGTGTAGACCGCCGCGGCTGCGCTCCCCCAGCCCAAGCCTGAGCCCGAACCAGAGGCCGAGCCAGAAGCCGCGCCCAAGGAGATCACCGGGAGGGTCGTCGTTTGCACCCTCCCGTCCGCGTTGTACGAGTACTCCACCCAATTGCCATTGGGGTCCTCGACCGACGTCAGCTCCCCGTCGAGGTCGTAGACGTAGGTGGTATGGCCACCGTCGGCGTCCGTCATGCCGCTAATCTGGTTTTCCTGATTGTAGGCATAGGTTGTCGCGTGGCCCAAAGGGTCAGTCACGGAAAGAACGTTGCCGGAGGCGTCGTAAGTGTATTCCGTCTGGTGTCCGGTGCCCTGGTTGGCCGGGTCGGTCATCGCGACCAGTTCGCCGCGCGCGTTGTACGTGTACGACGTCACGTTCCCCAGGGCGTCGGTCACGCTCAGCAAGTTGCCGTCGGCGTCGTAGCGGTAATCCACGGCCGCCTCCGCGGCCGCCTGGACCGGGTCCTGCGACGACAGGACGCGGCCGGCTTCGTCGTAGGTATACGTCGTGGTCCGGCCCATTTCGTCCGTGACCGACGTGACGTCGCCCGCCGCGTCGTAGTGGTACTTGACGGCCGGCGAGCCGGTGCCGGGGTAAGTGATCGTCGTCACTCGGCCGTAAGAATCGTACGCATAGGTCGTGGTGGCGCCGTTGGGCGAGGTGTCGGTCAACACCTGCCCGGCCGAGTTGTAGGTCCAGTTCTCGTGCGTGCCGTCGGGGTAGAGCTCTTCGAGCACGTTGCCGTGCGAGTCGAGGACGAAGGTCGTGGTGTTGCCGTTGAAGTCGGTGATCGACGTGGGAATGCCGTAGGGGTCGTCGTAGGCGATCGTCTCGACGTACGCGGCGGGCGTGCTGCCCGAGCCGAACCCGGAGGCGCCGCTATCGGAACCGGATGGCGCGACGTAGGGTATGCTGATCGAGGTGACGTTTCCTTCGGCGTCGTAGGTGTAGGTGGTCGTTCGCCCCAGAGCGTCGGTCTCGGTCGCGGGGAACCCCCGCGAGGTGTAGGTGGCACTCGTCGTGCCCCCGTTGGGGTCGGATTGCCCGGTCGGGTGGCTCATCCAGTTCAGCGTCAGCGTCGTGGTCCGGCCATCGGGGTCAGTCACGCTCGCCCCGTAGTGGGTGGACAAGGCGCCCGATCCACCGGGCGCGATCAAGCCCTGGCTCTGCGCGGGGTCGATCGAGGTCGTCGACGTGCCGTCGAAGAGGGTTTCGCTCGTCAATTGGCCGAAGCTGTTGTAGTGCGCGTTGGCCGTGTAACCGTCCGGGTTCGTCTCGCTCGTGATCTCATGGTTGGCCGGCGTTCCGTAGCCGTACTGGGTGACCGCGCCGTCGGGATCGACGATCTGGGTCAGGTTGTCGTGGGAGTCGATCGTCAGCGTCGTCACCCGGCCGGCGGGGTCGGTGATCGTGCTCAGCTCGCCAGACGAGTTGTAGGTCAGGGTCGTGACCAGGCCGACGGGGTCGGTGATCGTTGCCAGCGACCCCGCGCCCGGTTCGCCGGAAGGAACGTACCCGTAATGGGTCGTATTGCCGTTGCGGTCGGCCTCCGAGGTTTCCTGCCCCAGCGCGTTGAACGTAAGCACCGTTCCATCGGGATAGCTGCGGGTCCAGGTGCCGTCGCTGTTGTGGACCAGCGTCGAGGGGTCACTGGTCGGGCCGTTCCAGGTGACGGTTGCCGGATCGTTGTTGAATGGGGCGACCGCGAGCCACTCCGCGCCCAGGATCGAGCCCGAACCGCTTCCGGAGCCCGAGCCCGAACCACTGTCGAAGCCAACCGACAAGGTCTCAACCGGGAGGAACTGATTGGAGTCGGGGTCCGGCAGGAGCACCCAAACGGTGCCGTTGCCGTCCGTCACGGCGATGCCGTCCTTGCCCGTACCGTTGAGGTCGGCGACGACGATGTTCCCCGGTTGCGAGGAGGTGTCGGCGTCCGACCCGAGGTTGTGAAGAACGCCTTTGCCCCAAACGCCCGCGGTCGAGAGCGGGATGATATCGACAAACGACACCCCGCCGAACCCGTCGCCGTCCATCAGGGGCACGGCGATTTCGAGGCCCGCAGAGCGGCCGTTGAAATCGCCCGCGACAATCCCCACGATCTGGGTAAAGCCGAGATCGTCGTCCGCCTGGCCGCCGGTAAGGTAAGTTGACGTGTAGGTAAAGCTGCCCGATCCGTTGCCCTTGAACAGGTCGACGCTGGCGAACGGGTAGTAGCCGAACTCCTCGACGTTCGTGTTATTCACCTCGACGACCAAGTCCGGCTTGCCGTCGTTGTTATAGTCGAGGGAGGTCAGGCTGTAGGCCAGGTGCCCCGACGGGAGCGACAGGGCGGTCGCCGACGACAGGTCACCACTGCCGGTGGCGAGCATCACGTCGGCCAGACCGTTATCGGTGGTGAAGGCCAAGTCGTCCAGGCCGTCGCCGTTGAAGTCGCTGACGGCGATCGAATCGGGCCGGGGGCCTGAGGAAACGCCGTTCCCCGCCGAGGAGATGACCGGGGTGGAGAACGTCCCATCGCCGTGGCCAATAAAGACGGCGACAGAATAGGCGCCGGAGCCGGAGCTCGGCGCGAGGAGTACGGCGAGGTCGACGATGCCGCCGGTGTGGCTGCTGAAGGTCCCCACCGCCAGGCCCTTGGCCTCGTCACCCGATGGCAGTGAATACGTGCTGCCGGCGGTAAACCCGCCGGTGCCGTTGTTGAGCAGGATGGAGAGAGTCGAGGCATCGATCACGGCCAGGTCGGGCCGCCCGTCGCCGTTGAAGTCGCCCGTCACACTCCCCATGACGCCATCGCCCGAGCTGCTGCCCGTGTCCAAGAAATGGCCGGTCCCATCGTTCGGCAAGACCTGGGACGAGCTGGTTCCGGCGGTCAGGGCCAGGTCCTCGAGGTGCGTGCCACTCCCTCCGATCGGGTCAAACCGCTCAGTTCCTTGCTGACCGGCGGTGATCAGGATCGGCGCGCCCGGCTTCGTCTGGGAAAGCTGCTGCAAACCGCCTACGCTCCAGCCGGCCCCCATCGAGCCGCTGGATTCATTCACGATGTTGACGAAGCCCCGTTCCGTGCTGGCGACAACCGTCGATGCCCCCTCGCCGCCGCTGCTGAAGTATTCCGCCACTTTCATCGTGTAGGGATACACTCCGGTCGCCAGCGCTGAGGCGTCGACCTGGAACGGGATGTTATAGGTCGTGCCGGGCACCAGGCCCCCAGTGACCGTGTACGTCGTCGGCGTTCCCTGGATTACGCCGCCGAGATCGACCTCGGCTTTTACCTGGTAGATCCTCGAGGACCTGGCATTAAAGGGGACGGTGAATTCGTACTGGACGATCGGCTCGGGGTTTGCCTGGCCCGAACTGTACTGGAAGTCGATCCCCTGGGCCTGCCCCTGCGATTGGTAAGTAACGGTCTGGTGGTCCACGAAATACTCGCCGGTCACCAGTCCGGCGTTGGAGTCCATGGCCGACTGCGGCGTCAGCGACTTTGTGCTGAGCAGGGCCTGCGAGCCGTTCTGCGACACGGCTGAGTTGTTGCCTTGGGAGGTCACGGTGTTCGTATCCGGTTGGCAACCGGCGCACTCGCTGACCTGCTGGGAGCTAGAAGGGGTGTCTTGTACTATGAGACAGCCCACGAACGTCCGCCCTCCGCCGGAGCCACTACCGCTACTGCTGCCACTACTGCTGCCACTGCTACCGCTGCTACTCCAACTCGTGGTACTCAACCAACTACTGCTGCTGAGCCAACTGGTGGTCGAGCCACCGCCGGTGCCCGCATCGGGCGGAAGAAGTGCAGGCCGCGCGCCACCCTTCACACCACTGCCGCCGCCGAAACTGCCGCCGCCGTTGTCGCTCGTCTTGGATGCGGTCAATGAGGCGGCCTTGCCCTCCTTCAGCACTTTGGTTTGATGACTCCCGCCGCCAAGGCTCCCGCCGCCGTTGTCAGCCGATTTCGCGGCCGGCGTTTCCCCGCTCCCGACCGACGCTGCGCTGGCAAGGACCACCGTACCGACGGAGGTCATCGTCTTCCCGTCCGCCGAGACGACCATCTGCCCGACCACATCGTGGCCGCCGGTCTGTGGGTTCAACGTCAGCAGGCTCACCAGCGCTCCCGGCGTTTGGCCCGTCGTGTTTGGAAGGGTCAGTTGCACGGGCTGGGTCAAATCCACGCCGCTTGCCTGATACAGTAGCATCGGCCCACTGACACCGGCGGGCATGTGCTGGGCCGAAACTCGTGCGTTGAGCTTGGCCACGCGGAGCGCCGCGGAGGACGACGCACTCCCGGCCTCACTGGGCGAGAGGGTGATGTTGAAGCCCGGCATCGCCGGGTTGGACAGGCTCAACGGCTGGGCCGTGGCGACATGGCTGGTGCTGGTCGCGGACGACCAGTGGATCTGGGGCAGGATCAGCGCCTCGGGAAGGACGTTGTCGACGCCGGCATACGGGTCGTGGCCAAGCAGTTGCGTAAGGGGTGCCTCCAGCGGCTGCCGGTTCTCCGCGGAGGCGACGGCGCCTCCGGCGCTGAGCGGTCCGGGATCGGTCGGGACACCGATCAGCGTGAAGTTGCCGTTCGCGTCGGTGGTCGCCGTGATCCCATCGAGCGAAACCGGCATCCCGGCGAGCGGCTTGCCCGCCTGGCCGACCACTTGACCGGAGACTTCGGTGGTGGCGAGCTGGATTTGAGCGACGGTGATCTCGACGGGCTCGAGGAAGCTCTGCGGGCCATTACTGGCGAGGATGTCGAATGCATACGTCCCGTTCTGGCCGGGCGCAGGTGCGAACGTCAGCGTCCCCGTGCCCCGGTTGAACGTCATGTGCGCGGGCAACGGCTGCGGGGTGATCGTGTACGTGACCGCAGCGCCCGTGAGCCCTCCCGGAATGATCGACGTGCGGAGCGTCTGCCCGACGTCCACGGTCGGCGTAACGCCCGCGACGACGATCGGCGTCACCGACGAGGGTGGGGTGGATGAGGAGCCGCCCCCCGGCGCGGGCCCCGAGGGCGGCGAACTCACCGCTGTTGGTGGCGACGGCGCTACCGGCGAGGAAGGAGCGGATGACGGTGGCGTGAGAAGGCCCGCCAGGTGGTGGGTCGCCGTGTAGTACGGATGTTCCGCCAACTCCATCGCCAGCACCGCGCCCCACCCCTCGCTGGCCGCCAGGCGGGCATGTTGGCGCAGGACCAGGGCGAGCGCCCCGAGGCCTTCACGGGCGGCTTGACGCGGGTACTGCGCAAGCTGCTCGGCGTACGCATCGAGGTCGGGGCGAGGCAACGCAGTCTCAGCCCTGGTGCCCTTGATCGGAATCACGGTCTCGCCCCGGGCGCTGAGCAGCTTGCGCGGCTCAAGTGTCTCGACCTGGGCCTTGTACGGCTTGACGCGACGGCGGGCGCGAGACATGGGCGCGGTCCTTCCTCGGGGAGCGGACAACCGCAAGACTCGTTATTCGAAACGCGGACCGGCGCGGCCCTCGAGCGACACGACGGCTACGGGAAAGGGGACGCCGCCGAGTCACCTGCGCGAACGATCCGGCAAGTGTGGCGTGAGGTTATGAGAGCCGTCCCGGGTGTGTCAAATGAATTATTTACGTCGTTCGTTCAGACTGACGGATGCACGTTTTGTCGCGATCTCTCAAATCCGTCAGAGGTTTCCACTTATGTCCGACACCGAGGCACCGGAAGCTTTGGAAGTTTTCTGGTCGTCTCTCGCGTTGTCTCGTGCGTTCACGTGTTCTGAAAAGGACAACTCGCACAGTCATCAGGCCACAACGCGATTCACAGCGATCCTCGCAGCGCGGCCAAGACGCATTTCTGTAGCGTGCGTGGAACGCATCCTTACATTTGATGCAACCTGCACATTGCGGAGCGCTCATCGCGGCGTGCCAACGAACTCCAATGTTATTTTGTAGCCAGGGTCAGCCCGCCAGGGCGCGAACCCACCACACTGGAGACGGTGGGTTGGCGCCCTGGCGGGCTGACCCACTCTACGGGTGACACTTGCAGATGGCTGTATCGATACTGTCGCCGGACGGACGCCATGTGGTCCTCTTCGATGAGGTCATAGCCGAGCCTACACACCAAGACGGCCGCAGTGGGAGCGAGTCAGTCCCCCGCCGGCAACGAGCGTTCACATAATGCGAGGGACTGTTCTGTGACCGTGACAGTTACGCCTGCGCGCAAGCCTGCAATATTAAATGTTTAACTTTATGAGATCAATGATATAATGCAAATACGGTGCAACTCGGCGAACTGGGCGGCGCACTTGGAGTCTGCGATGGACATGATCAATCCGCGCTGGTCGTTCGCCAACGCCCGTCGCAGACTCCGGGCGTGCCACCCAGATGACCGCCTGACCGGCAATGGCGTGCGGACTGACGAGCGCTTACCAACAAACGTCGGTGGGCCGCGACGAGGCGAGACGACAGGGAAGACCACTCGCTTGCGCTTCGTGCTCGTGCTGGCGTTCGCAACGAGCACGAAGCGAAAGCGAGTGGCCGTTCTCTACTCCTGTGGCAGCGCGTCGAAAAACGTTGGGATCGAACCGAACCGTCATGAGCCGACCGACGTAGAGACGTGTGCGTTTGCGCGCCACAGGCGACACGTGGCGGAGGGAGATGGCGACGCGACGGCTGCAGGGGATACAAGAATTACAAGAAAATTGCAAACCTGAGAGCAGGCAACGACTTACAGCTCACACGAAAACACGGAAAACACGCACATAATCATCACGTGCATGCCGGACTGATTTCAGCCGCCGATCGCCGTTCCGTCGTCACCGATCGCTTCGACGGGGCATTCCTCGAGCGCGGCGAGACATGCGGCTTCCTGGGCCGCGTCTTCCGGTTGGTGGAAGACGTAACTATAGCCGTCGGCCTCCTTGCGCGTGAAGTTCAGGGGCGCAGTCTCACGGCAGAGGTCGCAGTCGATGCAGGTGGCGTCGACGTAGTAGCGCCCGCGGACGTTTTCGGGGACGCGCTGGGTCAGGTCGGCCATGAATCGACTCGTAGGGCCGGCCGTTGCCGGCCCTATAGGAATACGTCTCGAAACGACGATCAGACCGTCTTGGCCTCGATCCACGTCATCAGGCCGCGGAGCCGCTTGCCGACTTCTTCGACGGGATGAACCCGCTCCCGGCGCTTGAAGGCGTTGAAGACCGGCCGGCCGGCCTTGTTCTCGATGATCCACTCACGGGCGAACTGGCCCGTCTGGATCTCGTTCAAGATCTTGCGCATCTCCACGCGGGTCTGCTCGTTGATGATCCGGGGACCCCGTGTGTAATCGCCGAATTCGGCCGTGTTCGAGATGCTGTAGCGCATGTAGTTCAGGCCGCCCTGGTACATCAGGTCGACGATCAGCTTGAGCTCGTGGAGGCACTCGAAGTACGCGCTCTCGGGCTGGTAGCCGGCTTCGATCAGCGTTTCGAAACCCATCTTGACCAGCGCGCTCACGCCGCCACACAGGACGACCTGCTCACCGAAAAGGTCGGTCTCGGTCTCCTCGGCGAAGGTCGTCTGAAGGACCCCGCCGCGAGTCCCGCCGATCCCCTTGGCATAAGCCAGGGCAAGCGCCTTGCCGGCGGGCGAACAGCCGTCACCGGTCGCGATCAAGCAGGGCACGCCGCCCCCCTTCACGAACTCACTCCGCACCAGGTGGCCCGGCCCTTTCGGGGCGACGAGGGCGCTATCGACCCCCAGCGGCGGCACGACCTGGCCGAAATGAATGTTGAATCCGTGCGAGCAAAGGAGCAGGTTGCCCGGATGGAGATGGGGCTTGATATCGTTGTTGTAGATGTCCCCCTGCACCTCGTCCGGCAGGAGCACATTCACCAGGTCGCCGGCCTCGGCGGCCTCGGCGGCGGACACGGGCTTGAAGCCGTCCTTCACCGCGAGGTCGTAATTGGCCGAACCAGGCCGCTGTCCGACTACGACCGTGCAGCCGGAGTCTCTCAGGTTCTGAGCCTGCGCGTGCCCCTGGCTGCCGTAGCCGATGATGGCGATCGTCTTCCCTTTGAGCAGTCCCAGGTCGGCGTCCTGGTCGTAGTACATCGTGGCCGGCATCGGCGGTTCCTTTTCTCGGGCTTTCGCTGGGGCTGGTGGTACTGGCGTAATGGTTCTTGAGGGGCGGCCGCTGCCGTCCGCAAATCAGGCAGCCAATGCCGACATCACAGGGAGACGGAGTCCGGGCCCACCGCGGATCAGAGGTGGGAATGGCCGACGACCGCCGTCTCCGAAGCATCGGTCTCGCCGGCATCCTCTTCCGGTCGCATCGGCCGGCTCCCGCGCACCAGGGCAATGCGGCCGGTGCGTGCAAGCTCGCGGATGCCGTAGGGACGGACGGCGTCGACGAAGGCTTCGATCTTCTTCTCCTGTCCGGAGATCTCGACCATCACCTGCTCGGGCCCCACGTCCACGATGCGTCCGCGGTAGATGTCGACGAGGGCCTTGACCTCGGCGAGGTGCTCGGCCTGCGCGTCGAACTTGATCAGCATCAGGTCGCGCTCGACGAAGTCCTCGCGGGAGATGTCTTGAACCTTCACCACCGTGACGATCTTTTCGAGCTGCTTCCGGATCTGTTCGAGCAAGCGGTCGTCGCCGTTGACCACGACCGTGATGCGCGACAGGTGCGGGTCGTCGGTCTCTCCCACCGCGAGGCTCTCGATGTTGAACCCTCGCGAGGCGAACATGCCCGAGACGTGCGCCAATACCCCCGGTTGGTTCTGCACCAAGGCCGAGAGAACGTGCCGTTTCCGCCCCGTACCGCCACCCGTGCTCATCAGCGTGCCCCGTCGACGAAGCCGGCGCGCTGGTGAGCGCGCCGTCGATCTCGTGGAAAGTCCCTAATTTACGACGCGGGCCGCCGAATCGCAAGAGGGGTCCTCGCGCGATCGGCCCGCCCGGCCGCCGGGGAATGGACCCTTTCCGCGGGCCAAGGGTTCGCGGAGAATTGCTGAAAGATTGGTCGGGATACGTTGTGGACACCGGAGTAGGGGCCAACTGATGAGCGAGTCGCCGGAGACGCGATCGAGCCTACTGGTCCGAATTCGCGACCCGCAGGACGAGCGCGCCTGGACCGAGTTCATGGACATCTACACGCCGCTGGTCTACCAGCTCGCGCGGCGGCGTGGTTTTCAAGACGCGGACGCCGACGACTTGACCCAGGACGTCTTTCGAGCCGTCGCCGCGGCCATTGATCGTTGGGATCCGGACCCCGCAAAGGGCTCGTTCCGCGGTTGGCTGTTTCGGATTGCCCGGAACCTCATGATCAACTCCCTCAACAGCCGCCGGCGGCATCCCCAGGGCTCGGGCGACACGGGCGTGAACCGGTTGCTCGAAGAAAAGGCCGCCCCGTCCGACGACACCGCGCTCTTCGACGAGGAGTACAAAAGGCGGCTCTTCCACTGGGCGGCCGATCAGGTCAAGGGGGAGTTCCGGCCGGCCACCTGGCAAGCCTTCTGGCGCACCGGGGTCGAGGGGCAGCCGATGCAGGGTGTCGCGGACAGCCTGGGGTTGAGCGTGGGTGCCGTCTACATTGCCCGTTGCCGCGTGATGGCTCGCATCAAGCAGAAGATCGAGCAAGTCGAGGGGGAGTGATCGATGGTCACACGTCCCATGCCCTGCGACCCGGGCCGCCTGAGACTGCTCCTGGAGGACCGGCTTCCGGAACAGGAGCAGGACGCACTCTCCGAGCACCTCGAAGGGTGTGAGCCGTGTCGCGAGACCCTGGAACGGATGGCCGCAGAGACGCGCTGGTGGAGCGACGTCAAGGAGCTCGCCTCTGCGGAACCGGTGATGGACGGCCGGGCCGTACCGTTGGGACCGGCCACCGAGGCCGGCGACGAGGGGCACGACGCGGTCACGATCCCGAACGGCTTCCTGGCGCCGGTCGACGACCCGGAGAGCCTGGGGAAGATCGGCCCGTACGAGGTCAGTAAGATCATCGGCCGGGGCGGGAACGGTCTCGTGCTGAAGGCGCTCGACCCCGCGCTGCGGCGGTTGGTGGCGATCAAGGTCCTCGCCCCCGAGCTCGCCACGAGCGCAGCGGCCCGCCGGCGCTTTGCCCGCGAGGCCCGGGCCGCGGCTGCGGTCACACACGAGCATGTGGTGGCGATCCACGCGGTGGACACCGCCCCGAACGGGTTTCCCTACCTCGTGATGACGTACGTGCCCGGCAAGTCGCTTCAGGAGCGGCTCGACCGGAGCGGTACGCTGGAGGTGAAGGAGATCCTCCGGATCGGCATGCAGACCGCCTCGGGGCTGGCGGCCGCCCACGCCCAAGGGTTGGTGCACCGCGACATCAAGCCGGCGAACATCCTGCTCGAGAACGGGATCGAGCGGGTGAAGATTACGGACTTCGGTCTGGCCCGCGCAGCGGACGATGCGAGCCTGAGCCAAAGCGGTGTGGTCGCCGGCACGCCCCAGTATATGGCCCCGGAGCAGGCCCGCGGCGAGATGGTCGACCACCGGGCCGACCTCTTCAGCCTGGGCAGCGTGATGTACACGATGGCGACCGGCCGGCCGCCGTTCCGCGCGGACAGCACGCTCGCCGTTCTGCGGCGGGTGAGCGACGACCCGCCCCGGCCGATTCGCGAGATCAATCCCGAGATCCCCGAATGGCTCTGCGACATCATCGGCCGCTTGCATGAAAAGGATCCAGCCCGGCGCTTCCAGTCGGCGACCGACGTCTCGGAAGTGCTCGAGCAGTGCTTGGCCTTCGTTCAGAACCCGACCGACCGCGTTCCGCCCTACCGGCGAGAGCCCGCCGCGCCGTCAGCGCCGCCGCTACGACGCTGGGCGCTGCCGATCGCGGCCCTGCTCGTCGTCGGTCTCGGTCTGGGGGCCGCGGAAGCCATCGGAGTCACGCACTTCGTCTCGACCGTCCTCCGGATCAAGACGCCGGACGGCATGTTGGTCATCAACGTCGAAGAACCGGGCGTGGAGGTCGAGGTCGACGGCGAGCGAGTCATTCTGACCGGACTCGGGGAGCAGGCGATTACGCTTGATCCAGGCCCTCACAGGCTGCTTGCGAAGAAGGACGGCGTGCGGATTCGCGATGAGCCGATCGAGATCAGTCGGGGCAAGAAGCGCCTGGTCACGATCGGGATCGACCCGAAGGACCAAATGAAGTCGCAGGCCGAGTACGTCGCGTCACAGAGCCGGAAAGAGGATCCGTCTCCAGTTGCCGTGGAGCCGTCTGGACTGTTGGAGCCGAGCGAGGTTACCCAACTCAAGAATCATATCAAAGAACTGCAAGCGCAGAACAAGAGGCTCGCCAATAGCAACAACGGCGACCAAAAAGTCGCCCCCAGGACCCACGTTGGATCCACTGACATGGCAATGCCGGTTGCCTCGGCCGTTGAGATCACTGCCCCTGGCTTCCCGGCAGAACGTGGCTCCTCCATGATCGGAATGTTGATGGGAAGCGGAGGCGACCCAGTTCCTGCCGCCGTCGCCGCTCAGCCTGCCCCCGTGGCCACGCTCACTTCGACTGTCGGGAAACTGGGTGAGCCGGTTGTGGCCATTGAATACGTTGCCGACCAGCACGCAGTCGCCGTGGCCGCCGGACGAACGGTTCGCGTCTGGAACGTCGGAGCGCGGTCTTCGATCCCGCAAATGCTGGAGGGTCACAAAAACACGATCACGTGCCTTGCCCTCTCGCCGCACGAGCCGCTGCTGGTCACCGGTAGTCTCGACCGCACAGTCCGAAAGTGGGACGTCTCCACGGGCAAAAGCGTGGGAGTCCTCAAGGCTGTTGACGGTGTTGCGCAATCAGTCGCATTCCGTCCTGACGGGAAGGCGCTCGCCATTGCTCTTGAGGGGGGACGGGTCCTCATCGTCGACCCGGCTACGGGAACCCTGATCCGCGAGCTGCCGAAGCACGAACAACCGGTGCTGGCCGTTCGCTACTCTCCCGATGGCAACATTCTGGCGACCGCTGGGGGGACCGAGGACCTCACTCGGCTCGGCCTCGTGAAGCTCTGGGATGCCGAGACCGGTCAGGAGAAGGCGACGCTGGAAGGCCACCGGTACATGATCAAGGCGATGACGTTCTCGCCCGACGGTAGCACTCTCGCGCTTGGCGACAGCCCACCAGGAAAAACCAAGGGAGCACGGATCTATCTTTGGAACGTCGCCAGCCTGAAGCAGCTTCCCCATCGGTACGTGCGCGACGGCGTACGCGCACTCGCCTATTCGCCCGACGGTGGAACTTTGGCCGCGACCCTGCAATCGGGCGATCTCTACGTCTACCGAGTCGTCGACAACGCGATGCCGACGATGTCGTTCTCGACGGCCCACGGCAGCGCGGCGCCCGGATTGGCATTCGGCCCACAAGGCGAAACCCTGGCGACCGGAGGCGAGGATGGCACGGTCAAGCTCTGGACGCTCAGTTCCGTCAGCATTTCGCCGCCGGCGCGGCAGGCCATTCCTCTCCAGGACCCGCTCGCAACCTTTCGCGACGGGATGGGCGAGCGCGTCTGGTCGGCCGTTTTCGCTCCCGACGGCAAGACGCTCGCCGCCTGCTACAGCGTCAACGTCAACGAGGATAGCGCGATCGGCGACGGCGGGGGTGGCCTTGCCCTCTGGGACCCGATCGTTGGCAACCTACGAACGACGATCATGGCCCCGCACGTCATCCGCGGCGTGGCGTTCGCGCCGGACGGGCAACGGCTCGCGACCGCGGAGTTCGACCAGGCTGTCTGTCTCCGCAGCGCCTCGGACGGGCGCGTGCTCAAGACGTTCCCCGTGTCGAGCAAAGGGACAAACGCCGTCTCGTTCTCACGTGACGGCCATTTGCTCGCGGCGGCGGGTCTCGACGAAGTCGTCTACGTTTGGGAGGTCGAGACGGGCCGGGAGGTTGCGCGCCTCAAGGAACACATCGGGCCGGTCCATACCGTCGCGTTCAGCCCCGACGGCAATCTGCTCGCCTCGGGGGGGGCCGACGGAGACGTATTGCTCTGGAACCTGACGACCGGAAAGATCCGCCTCTCCCTGGAAGGGCACGAGGGAGCCGTCGAACAGCTTGCCTTCTCGCCCGATGGCAAGACCCTCGCCACCGCGAGTTGGGACCAGACGGTGAAGCTCTGGCGCGTGCTGACGGGCAAGGAAGTCCGGACTTTACGGGGTTACAGCGAACCTGTCCTTGGGCTTGCGTTTTCGGCCGACGGTAACAGCCTCGCGACCTGTGCGGGCACGTGGGGCGCCAAAGGGGGCGACGGAGTCGGCGAGCTGATTCTCTGGGACCTCGCAAAACGCCGAGCCCTCACCCCGGCCTTAAGCCATCCGAAGCGTCTGCTCGGGATCGCATTTTCCCCGAACGCGAAGACCTTCGCGACCGCCTCCTGGGACGGCGCAGTCCGGCTTTGGAACGTCGACTCACTGTCCAGCCACTACTCGGTGAGCCCGATCGTTCCAACGACCGCTACACCGGCGTCCAGGCCGGCGTCGGCCTTCGAAAAAAGATGAGCCAACGGCCGCGGGACCCGCGGCTGCGCTCATTGTCAGCCGTAATTGAACCCTGGGCGTCCGCGGAGCCGCTCCCCGTAGCGCGGCGAATGCTCATTTCGACTCCCGGTCGTTGATCCATTGGCGCAGCGTGTTCGCCGGGATACCCAGCGCACGCTCGGCGGGAGTCGGGCCGCCGAACCAGGCGACTGCAAAGCAGCGCCAGAGGTCTTCCCACACCGGCCACGGGATCGGGTTTTCGAGACGCGGCGTGGCGCGTGCGGCTTCGGCCGCGGGCCAGAGCGGTGGCAGCGTCTGGTCGAATAACTCCAGCATCACGGCCTGGGCCAGTTCGGGCTCCAGACGCGTGCCCCGGGTCAAGGTCTTCACGGCCAGCGCACGGAGCCGCCGCTGCCAATCGTTAAGACTCGCCGACGGCGCCTTCGGTACCGGTTCAGCCGCGGCAGGAATCGTCAGCATGGGCGAGCCGCCGTTCGACCCAAAGTAGGGTTTCAGGTGCGCCCAGCTCAGCATGTCCGTTTCCCGGTGGTGGCGGATCATCGCGCGCTCGATCACGTTGCGGAGCTCGCGGCTATTGCTGTCCGCAAAAGGCTGATTACAAAGGCCTTCGACCGCGTCGTCAGTAAGGTCGACCTCGGCGCCGACCTCGGACGACACCACGCGAACGAGCCAACGGGCCTGGGCCTCGATGTCGTCCGGGCGCTCCCGGAGTGGCGGGATCGCGAGCGGCAGGCGCTCCACCCGGGCCAGGAAGGCCAGAGGCAACTCTCCAGAGCGCCTGCGCTCCAGCCAGGGCCCCGTTTCGACGGTAAGGACGGCTGCCGAATCGGCATGCCGGCGCACTTCTTCCTCACCCAACCGGCTGTACTCGCCGTCTTCGAGAAACGAGTGCAGGATGGCCGTACACGCGGTAGGCAGGCGGTGAAAGTCGTCGAGCAAGATGACACCGCGCCCGGCCGTCGCGACCAGACCCGGACGGTCGTCGCGCGCGTCCGTGAAAGCGCCGCGTTTGTGGCCGAAAAGGGTGCTGCGCAAAAGGGTCTCGTTCGTCAGCTCGTTGCACGACGCCACCACCAGCGGCGCTTTCCGCCGATCGGTCGCCGCGTGAAAGAGGGCCGCCAGCCCCCGCTTGCCGGTGCCGCTCTCGCCGTCAAGAAGCAAGCAAGGAAGTGGTCGGCGGGTGCCGACAAGTCCCTTACCGGCGGGCGGCTCGGCACCCAGCAGCCGGGCAAGGTCGAACAACTGCGCAAGCGTGGTGCCGAACGCGTCGGACTGGTACACGATCCCTTGGTCGGCGATTGCCCGCGTGAAGGCCGCCACCGCCGGCACGGCCAGATGACGTTCCAGCGCCTTCGCGACGACCGCGGCCAGGCTGGGAGCGCCAGGCGTGCTGTCCCCTTTACGCACGAACCGGTCCGGCGCGAATGCGTCCGGGCGCGGGTATGCCGAGTAAAGGATACCCTGGATGTGGGGATGTATGCGCTGAACTTCGTCGATGAAGAGCTGCCCCGCACGCTGGCCCCCCGCATCGTCGGAGAAGCGGAGGTCGGAGACGACGACCGCGAAGAGCTGCTCGTTGAGCAGCCTGCGCGCCGCGTCGAAACGCCCGCCTCGCTCTCGGACCAAGTGCACGTGGACGTGATGCGGTGAGCGATGCCGGTACGCATTGAGCCGCTCGCTGGTGAAGCCGTGCGCGCTGAGCTTGACGTGGAGGCCGCTCAGGGGAGACCCTGCTCCCCCATCACCCCGCCGGAGGGCCGCTCCGGCCTCGGGGCTTACCGAGAGACTTTGGGCCAGTTCGCTGAGGAAACCGGGGACGAGCGACTCGAGCACTCGAGGATCGTCGTCCGTGACCATAATGTGCGGAATCCAGGGCATCGTCGTCGTCTCGGGGGCTGACCACTCCGCGTTGGGGAGACCGCCGCGCCTCCCTTACATACGTTCCGAGTGTGTTGCCAGGCGAATGAATCTGGGGCGTTTGGCTGCGAATTCAACGCGCCGGAACGGGTATTTCGACGGTTCCGGCTGGCGCGAGGACTATGCCCTTGTAACTCATGCAAACCGTCCTGAGAATGAGGCGCCAGCGCACGCCGGAGTGCGATGTTTCCCTCCTGCGCATCTTCGAGGCTTTCCGCCATGAAATTACGATCCTACCGCGGACTTTGCACGTCACTCGCCGTTCTTGGGCTCGCTGCCATCGGTACCGTCGGGAGTTTTGCAGAGCCGCCCAAGCCGACCCGCGCCGAGTTCATGCGACAGAAGCTCGAGTTCTCCAAGAAGGTCCTGGAGGGCCTGACCCTGGAGGACTACGACGCGATCGCCAAGAACGCGCGGGCTTTGAAGCTCCTGAGCGAGGCCGCCGAATGGGAAGTCCCCACCATTCCAAACGCGAACGAATACATCGCGCTCACCACCGAATTTCAGAAGGCGGCCGATGATCTCAGGATGAAAGCGAAGGAAAAGAACATCGATGGCGCCACGCTCGCCTACCTTCGTTTGACGATGAATTGCGTGAGCTGCCACCGTTTCGTCCGCACACCGAAGTAAGACGTGCGGCCCACGACCAGGCCGGCAAGGGACTTGGCGGAATTGACGCGGTCTGATATGTGGTCGGTCGCCACGCGCCGACGGTGGCTCGCATTGCCATCGCGTTTCCAGACGAGCCGGGATTGCCGATCGGGCCGACTCTTACGACTCAGACTGCGACCGGATTTTACGACTAGGAAAACCTTACGCTTGCGCCCGACGGCAAGCGGACGGAACACTGAGCGCCCCGGCCGTCCTTGACGATAGGAATGAGTGTCAGGATGACACAGCCAAGCGCGGAGACTTGGTGCGGCGGCGAGCACGGAGGATGGCAGGAGGCCAGGCATGCGTCGGTTGTTGGCAACTTCGGTGGTTCTCGGAGCGATCTTCGTTGGCCTTTCACCCCTCACGAGTCGTGCGGCCGATTGGGCCGACGCACTCTTCGCGGAACACCAGCACGACTTCGGCACCGTTCCGCGAGGGGCAAAGGTCCACCACACGTTCGTCCTGCACAACCGTACCCAGGAGCCGCTGACGGTTCTGAATGTTCGTGCGTCTTGCGGCTGCACGAGCGGCCAGGCCAGCGCGACGCTGCTGCAACCGGGCCAGGCGGCGAACGTGGTTGCCGAGATGGACACGCGCAACTTCGTCGGCCGGAAGGAAACCACGCTTTATGTTGCGCTGATGACCGCGAGCGGTCGCGAGGGCGAGGCCCGCTTGGGAGTTGCTTCAACGATCCTGAGCGACGTCGTCCTCAACCCGGGATCCATCGACTTCGGAACGGTCACCCGGGGCCAGAGCGCCAACCGCACGCTCGCGATCGACCGGATCGGGGCACCGAATTGGCGTGTAGTGCGGATGGTCTCCGCGTGCAGGGTGATCAATGCGAACCTCGTCGAGACGGCACGGAATGAGGGGGAGGTCAGTTACACGCTCTACGTCTCGCTCAAGCCGGACGCCCCGGCCGGCATCGTGCGTGAGGAAATCCGGATCCTGACGAACGACCCGGAAACACCGAGCATCCCGGTGCCGATCACGGCGACGATCCGCGGCGACCTTTCGGCCTCGCCGAACCCCTTGGTGCTGGGACGTGTGACCTCGCCCAGCGGTGTTCAGGGACGCGTCGTCGTTCGGGCGTCGAAGCCGTTCGTCATCCAGTCCATCGAGGGAGCAGGCGACGGGTTTGCGGTGAACGAGGCCGACGGCGCTCGCAAGACGTTGCACGTCATCACGATCACTTATAAGCCCGAGGAAGGTACGCTCCGGGGCGACCTGCAGAAGACGTTTCGGGTGGTTACCGACCTCCCCGGTGAGGGCCCAGTTCCACTCACAGCCTTGCTCCACGTCGATCCCTGAGGCGGCAGCCCAGGCGAGGCGATGAGAGGGCTCAACTCAGTGATCGGGCCGATAGCGTGCTTCGAGTCAACCGGGCGACGCATTCCGGGTTTGGCCGAACTTGTTAAGAGACAAGGAGTTATCACGCCCGATGGCCCGCGATGCCAATCTTCTCGCTTTCTTCCCCCCACGAACGGCCCTCACGCGGTAGAATGATCGTGCAGAAAAGTGGAACAATCTGGCCGTGACCCGCGGGAAGGATCGGCGCATATGGGGCACGAACAGCGCGCGACGGACGCGAAACCGCCGGCACAAGACGGTGCGGGTGTAAGCGAAGAGGTTGAGGTTCAAGGGCACATCGTCGACTCGCTCCTGCTCCCGAAGATCCTCGACCGCATTCTTCAAATGGGCGGGGCCTTCGAGATTCGCGAGTGCCGTATCGGCGCGCGTCGGATCGACCCGAGCTACGCGCGAATCGTGGTGCGCTCGGACACGGCCGCCGGGCTTGAGGAAATCGTCGGCGACCTGGTAGAGCACGGGGCAACGCCGGTGCACCCCGAGGACGCGAAAGTGGTCGCCGCCGACATCGCCGGGGCGTTCCCCGAAAACTTCTACAGCTCGACCAACCAGCGCACCCAGGTCCGCGTCGCCGCCCGCTGGATCGACGTCGCCGACCAGGAGATGGACTGCGGAATCGCCCTCGACCCCGTCGCCCGCACCGCCCGCTGCGTGGCGATGACCGACGTCGTGGTGGGACTCCCCATGGTCGTCGGCCACGAGGGCGTCCGCGTCGTCCCCACCGAACGCCCCAGGGACTCCAACCTCTTCGGCTTCATGAGCTCGAACGTCTCGAGCGAAAAGCCAAAGGCGATCAGCCTGAAGAGCGTCGCGGACTCCATCCGGGCAACCCGCGCGGAGGGGAAGAAAGTGCTCCTCGTCGGCGGACCGGCGATCGTCCATACAGGTTCGGCCGAACACGTGGCCCACCTGATCCGCGATGGTTGGATCCAGGTCCTTTTCGCCGGCAACGCGCTTGCAACCCACGACATCGAACAGGCGCTCTTCGGCACCAGCCTCGGTGTTTCCCTGGCGCACGGTGAGGCCATCGAGCACGGCCACGAGCACCATCTCCGCGCAATCAACAAAATCCGCCGCCTCGGCGGCATCAAGGCTGCGGTAGATTCGGGCGCACTCCGTTCGGGGATCATGTACGAGGCGGTCAAGGCGAACATCGACGTGGTCCTCGCGGGCTCGATTCGCGACGACGGGCCGCTTCCAGAGGTGATCACCGACGTCCTTGCCGCTCAGAAACGCATGCGCGAGGCCAGCCGGGGCGTCGGATTCGCGCTTTGTATCGCAACCGCCCTCCACTCGATCGCCACCGGGAACCTGCTTCCGGCCTGGGTCAAAGTCGTCTGCGTCGACATCAACCCGGCCACCGTCACGAAGTTGAGCGACCGCGGGACGTTCCAGACCGTAGGACTGGTTACGGACGTCGAGCCATTCCTCCGGAGCCTGGACGCCGAGCTGACCGGTTAGTCGGAAAACCAAGGGGAACCGGGAGACGGCAACTTCTGCGCAAACCTTTTGGTACGAACTCTTCGTAGTTAAGGTGTGTCTCTCTTCCCGTCGTTGGCGCGTTCGCAGGCGCGTCGTCCCCTTCTCTGGCGAGCGAGGTTACGAGCATGTCAGCCACTCCTCGCATCTTGATGTGCGCACCCGACTATTACGGAATCGAATACGAGATCAACCCATGGATGCACCGCGACAACGCGAGCGACCCCGCTCAGTCGTTGTGGCAGTGGTGGGCCTTGCACGACGCCCTGCGCGACCTGGGGGTCGTAATCGACCGGGTCGAACCGATTCCGGGTTTGCCCGACCTCGTCTTCACCGCGAATGCCGGGCTCGTGTACCGCACCACGTTCATCGTGTCCCGGTTCCGGCACGGTGTCCGTCAGGGTGAGGCCCCTTATTTCGAGCGCTGGGCCCGAGAGCACGCGTTCGACGTGGTCACAATGCCTCCCCACTTGCATTTCGAGGGTGCCGGCGATGCCCTCTTCTGCGGCGAGACACTGTTCGCAGGCTATCGATACCGAAGTGACGCACGGGCCCATCAGTGGATCGGACTGCGGCTTGGAGTCGAGGTCCTGCCGCTCGAGCTCGTTGATCCTCGGTATTATCACCTGGACACATGTTTCTGTCCGATCGCCGATAACGCCGCGATCTACTACCCCGGCGCGTTCGACGACTACGGGCGATCGGTACTTCATGACCGCATCGAGAATCTGATCGAGGTGGCGGCCGAGGAAGCCGTGTCGTTCAGTTGCAACGCCGTCGTGGTCGGCCGGACCGTGTTGCTGAACGAAGGAGCGCCGAAACTGGCGCACCAACTGCAGAACTGCGGTTACGCAGTCCGGCCGCTCCGACTCACCGAATTCATCAAGGCGGGCGGTAGCGCAAAGTGCCTGACGCTTCGGCTTGACGGCGAAGAAGCGGCGGCATGGAAACACGCGACGGAACTGGCCATCTTTTAGAAAATTTCACCACAGAGCACGCAGAGATCACAGAGAGTAAGACCCAGAAAGAGAGAAAGAAGAGTCATGAGAGGCAGGAGTGAAAGACACATCCTGACCAGCATTTCATAGCATAGTAATAGCTATTGATTTATCCGTAAACCCGTTTTCTCTCTTCCTCGGTCTTTCTCTCTGCGTTCTCGGCGCGCTCGGCGGTGAAACGTCTTCCTCTCTTCCTCGATCTTACTCTGTGTGCTCCGTGGTGAAATCTCTTTCTCCAGGCTCCACAATCATGCAACTCTATGTGATGAGGCACGGTATCGCCGTGCCGCACGGCACGCCCGGGGTGGCGGAGGACCAGCGGCCGTTGACGCCCGACGGAGAGAAGAGAGTCAAGGAGATCGGCCGAGGTCTCAAGGCACTCGGAGTGGCGATCGACCGGATCGTTTCCAGCCCCCTGCCACGCGCGTTGAGGACGGCCGAGATCGTCGCCGATGAGTTGAAGGCGAAAGGACTGCTCGAGACAAGCGACGTACTTCGCGCAGGCTACAACGCCGACGCGGTTCGCGAGTGGTTGATCGAGCGCAGCGAGGAGCGTCTGATGATCGTCGGTCACAACCCGGCGTTCAGCGACCTCGTAGCCCTGCTCGTGACGGGTCAATCGAAGCTGGCCATTTGCGAGTTGAGGAAAGGGGGAGTCGCTGCGCTCGAGGGCTCCCCCGGCGCGCGGATGACGCTCGATTGGCTGGCTCGACCCAAGCTGCTGCGGACGCTCGAGGACTGAGATCAGCCCGGAGCGGAGCGCAAGACTCCCGACACGGCGGGGGCAACCGCCGCGGGGCGAATCGGATCGGCGCTCGACAGCTCGCGCGCCATGTTCTGGAACTCCACTTGCGAGCGGACGGCTTGCTCCCCCGGGCGCGCCTTGGCTCGGACGTAGGTGCCGTCGGGCTGGAGGACCCGGGCCTTGACGTTGTCCATGAGCACAACGCCCAGGATGCCCTCGATGATCCGGTTCTGCAGCCGCGGGTCTTCGATGGGAAACATGATTTCGACGCGCCTGCGGAAGTTCCGGGGCATCCAGTCGGCCGAAGCCAGGAAGACTTCGGGCGAATCGTTGTTCTGGAAGTACGAGATACGGGAGTGTTCGAGGAACTTGTCGACGATGCTGATCACGCGGATGTTCTCCGAGACGCCCGGCAGCCCAGGGCGCAAGCAGCAGATCCCGCGAATGATCAGGTCAATCCGCACCCCGGCGCGCGACGCGGCGTAAAGAGCCTCGATCGCCGCCGGGTCGACCAGCGAGTTCATCTTCGCGATGATCCGGGCCGGCTTGCCGGCCTCGGCGTTACGACGTTCGCGATCGATCAGGGAGATGATCCGGTCGGCGAGAAAGTACGGCGCGACGATGAGCTTTTTCCAACCGTGCCCCTGCGAGTAGCCGGTTAACAGGTTAAACAGTGCGCTCGCGTCCTCGCCGAACTCGGGCCGGCAGGTAAAGAAGCTGAGGTCGGAGTACATCCGCGCCGTCATGGGGTTGTAGTTCCCCGTGCCGAGGTGAACATAGCGCCGAATTCCGTCGTGGTCCCGCCTGACGACGAGCGCGGCCTTGCAGTGGGTCTTCAGGCCCACCATTCCATAGACGACGTGAACGCCGGCCTTCTGCAGATGGCGGGCCTTCACGATGTTATTTTCCTCGTCGAGCCGTGCCTGCAACTCGACGAGTGCGGTCACCTGCTTCCCGTTTTCCGCCGCGTGTTCGAGCGCGTTGATGATGGGGTTATCGTCGGCCGTGCGGTACAAGGTCTGCTTGATGGCCAATACGTTCGGATCTTCGGACGCCTGTTCGATGAACTGCACGACCGCGGCGAATGACTCGTAGGGGTGGTGCACCAGAACGTCTTGCTCGCGGATTGCCGCGAAGACGTTGGCCCGGCTCGCGAACGGCGCGGGCATCTGGGGCTCGTGCAGCGGCTCTTTGAGGTCGCGGAAACCATCCTGCCGGCAGAGCGCGACGAGCGACGTCAGGTCGACCGGCCCCGGAACCCTGTAGACGTCCCGGTCCTCCAGGTCGAGCGCGGGGGCTGTCTGGAGCTGGCCCAAGAAACCCTCGTCGGCCCGCTCCTGGATCTCGAGACGCACCGCGGCCCCCCACTTGCGCTGACGGAGCGTCTCCTGGATCGTGGAGAGAAGCGAGCTTTTCACCTCGGTCTCCTGGATCGTCAGGTCACTGTTACGCGTCACCCGAAACGCGACCCACGCGGCCACCTTGAAGCCGCCGAAAAGTGCGTCGAGGCGCGGCCCGATCACGTTCTCGAGCAGGATGAAACGCCTTTGACCGTCCTTCTCATCAGGCAACCGCACCAGGCGACTGAGGACGGGAGGCACCTGAAGAACGGCGTAGAGTTGTCGGGCCGCATCCTGCCCGACAGTCTCGATCCGCAGGATCAGGTTCAGACTCTTGTTATGCAGATGTGGGAATGGGTGCGCAGGATCAATGGCCAGCGGCGTCAGGACGGGATAGACCTGGGAGTCGAAATAGTCGTCGAGAAAGGCGTCCTGTGCCTCGGTGAGCTCGCCCGGCTCGCAGACGCGAATGCCGTGGCTCGCCAGCTTCGGCTTGATATCGCTGTGCCAGACCTCGTACTGCCGCGCCACGAAGTTGTGGGCGCGCTGCGCGATCTCGGTCAGTTGCGCGAGCGGCCCCATTCCGTCCGGGGGCGCGTCCTGCGGCTCCAAGGCATCATAGATCTGCGCCTGGAGGCCCGCGACGCGGACTTCGAAGAACTCGTCCAGGTTGGATGCGCAGATCGCCAGGAACCGGAGACGGTCGAGGAGCGGAGTGGACGGGTCGCGAGCCTCTTCCAGGACCCGTTCATTGAAGTCGAGCCAGCTCAGCTCGCGATTGATGAACAGGCTCGGGTCGTGGACATCCTCTACGGAGACTTTGACCTGTGATGCCGCGGGGGTTCCGTTTCGACCAGGAGAATCCATCATGAGATCACCGCACTTCCCAGATCCCCGGGGCCGGCCACACGCTTGCGTCTGGACCGTTGCGGGGGTTTGTTGATCAGCTCCCGCAGCACCCGGAGGTTCACGGCGTCGAGGTCCTCGCCGTCCTTGCTGTCCTTCGGCGTCTCCAGAATCATGGGGACGGCGCGGAAGCGGGGGTCGTTCAGGATGTGGCGGAAGGGTTCCGGGCCCATGCAGCCAAGGCCGATTCCGGCGTGGCGATCGACCCGGCTGCCCAATTCGCGACGGCTGTCGTTGAGGTGCCAGACGCGAACCCGATCGAGCCCGACGCACCGGTCCAATTCATCCATCGTTCCATCGTACTCGCCATGGGTCTCCAACGGATACCCCGCCGCGAAAAGATGACACGTGTCGGCGCATACACTGAGTCGTTCGGGCGTCGAGACGCGATCGATGATTCGCCCCAGGTGCGCGAACCGATATCCGAGGCACGTTCCCTGGCCGGCCGTAGTCTCGAGGTCCAACACTACGTCAAGGTCTCGCGTGCGCCGCAACACTTCATCGAGCCCCGCGGCGATCCGCTCGATGCCTTTCTCTTCACCCTGGCCGACGTGTGCGCCCGGGTGGGCGACGAGATCTTTGATGCCCAGGGCGTGACAACGCTCAACTTCGAGGGTCATTGCGTCGATCGACTTATGCCAGAGGGCGTCGTCAGGACTGCCGAGGTTGATCAGGTACGAGTTGTGCGCGACGGGGTCGACCAGCGCGGCCTCGGCCAGAGCCTTTTTGAAGGCGGCGACGTGGCCGTCGGTCAGTTCGCGGGCGCGCCACTGGTTATTGTTCTTCGTGAAGATTTGCAGCGTCCCGAACCCGATCTTCTGGGCGGCGACGACGGCCTTGTCGCACCCGCCCGCGATCGACATGTGCGCTCCGAGCTTCAGCGGCATCAGAACCTCCCTTTTCCGGCTGGCGATTTCGGGGTTACCGGAATCTTCAGCGATCCCGAACAATACCTTGCGGTGGGTCGCGCGGCGCTCCTAGAATAAGTTGTGATTCTCCGCCGAACCAGGGAATGGCCGGGGGCCCGTCCATGGCAGTTTTCATCTGGGCTGTCGTTCTGCCGGCCTGTGTCGCGGCGCTCTGGGTGATCGTCCGGCGCCCGGTGCGTCAGATCGCCGAGGAAATGTGCGTCGAGCATGCTCGGGTTCTCTTCCACCAGCAACGGGAGTGGCTCGAAGCCCGCTTCCTCGGGGCGCTGGGGAGGGTCGAACCCACCGCCCGTGTCCGCTGGGAAGAGGCGCACTGGCACGACGAGGTGCTCTGGGCCCGCGACCGCCAGACGCGCCGATTGCTGGCGATGATCGGCGTCCACTTCGACCCACCGGCGTTCGACGACGACCCCGACGGCGAACAGCGCCATGCCACGGCGCTCTTCGAGTTCCGCAAAGGGCGTTGGCACGCCGAGGGCAAGCGATTGGAGGAGATCCGGCCCGACGAGGCCGTGATGACCAGCCCTCGGTTCGAGCTCGTGCTGCCCCACCCCCCTCGGCGCGTTTGACAACGCCACACGGACCTCACTCCCGAATCTTCACCTTCATCTCTGAACGCCGCCGAATGTATTCCTCCAGGTCGAAGTCGTCCGAGCGGCAGATCTCCAGCAGCGGGCGTTCGAGCCGTTCCACTTCCGCGCACGCGTCGGCCAGCTTGGCCGCGCACTCGAGCGGGACCACGCAGACACCGTGCTTGTCGGCGTGAATGAGGTCGCCCGGACGGATCTCGACTCCCGCGAGCTCCACCGGTTTGCCGAAATCGACGAGCCGTACATAGGCGTGGCTGACACACGGGTTCAGCCCAAAGAGCTGGAAGCCCAGGGCGTGGACCTCATCCAGGTCCCGCGGGCAGCCGTCGGTGATGTGCCCGACGCAGCCGAGCTTCTTGTGGATTGTCGCATTCACCTCGCCGAATTGCGCTCCAAGCCCCGGCGGGTCGTCCAGGTCTTGCCCGACGGCAATCTTCGGCCCCGGCTGCGCGGCGACGTAACGGAGATAATCGGGCGTCGGATCGTCCGCTTTTTCCGTGGAGAAGGCCGCACGGGTCCGAGACGTCACGGCGTAGCCCACCATCGGCCCGAAGTCGGGGAACAAGCTCCGGATCCGGTGGGGCAGGAACCCCAGGTGGCGAGGACGGATATTGAAGATTTCGATTGCGTTGGAGATCGTCGGCGTGTTGTACCGCTTCAGAGCATCAAGCTGTTCGGTGGAAAGCAGTTGGGGCGGCATAGCCGGTCTCCGCATCGAACAAGGGGGTAAATCGTGTCGCAAGTCGAGTAGCGTACACGATTACGAGGGAGGGGGCCAGAGCGCGCTTGGCAAGGAGCGCAGGCCGCCGGTATGCTCAGGGGCTGGGTTGGACGGTACCCAGAACAAGAGGAGTATTCCAGTCTTGGAATGGCACGCCACGACGATCTTGGCGGTCCGACGCGGCGATCGCGTGGCCATCGGCGGTGACGGACAGGTGACGCTCGGCACGACCGTCATGAAGGCCGACGCCGTGAAGGTGCGCAAGCTGCTCGAAGGCCAGGTGCTGGTGGGCTTTGCCGGCAGCGCGGCGGACGGCTTCGCCCTGATGGAACACTTCGAGACGAAACTGCGCGACTACCCCAACAACGTTCCGCGCGCGGCAATCGAGCTGGCCAAGCTCTGGCGGACCGACCGGATGTTGCGCCGGCTGGAAGCGGTCCTGATCGTCGTGGACGCCCGGCACAGCCTGATGGTCAGCGGCGCGGGGGACGTGATCCAGCCGAGCGACGGCGTGCTCGCAACCGGCTCCGGTGGCGGCTATGCCCTGGCCGCCGCGCGGGCGCTGCTGGCGCACACGAACCTCGCCGCAGGCGAAATCGTCCGCGAAGCACTCAAGATCGCGGGAGGTATCGATATTTACACCAACGGCCACCTGACGGTGGAGGAACTCCCGTGCGCGACTTGACGCCTCGCGAGATCGTGGCCGAGCTCGACAAGGACATCGTCGGCCAGGCGGACGCCAAGCGAGCTGTCGCCGTCGCGCTACGCAATCGTTGGCGACGCCGGCAGTTGCCCGAGGAGCTGCGCCGGCAGGTGACCCCTAAGAACATCATGTTGATTGGCCCGACCGGCGTGGGTAAGACGGAAATCGCTCGCCGCCTCGCTCAGCTTGTCGGCGCGCCGTTCGTGAAGGTCGAGGCCACGAAGTACACCGAGGTGGGCTATTACGGGCGCGACGTCGAGAGCCTGGTGCGCGACCTCGTCGAAGCGGCGATCCTGCTCGTGCGCACGAAGGAGCGCGAGCGCGTGACGGAACAGGCCCGGGCGCTCGTCGACGACCGCCTGCTCGACCTGCTCCTCCCACCCCCTCCGCCGGGATGGGTGGACCCCGACTCGCCCGAGGGGGCCGAAGCCCAGGAGCGCAGGGACCGCTCGCGAGAGAAAATGCGGACGCGCCTGCTGGCGGGCGAGCTCGAGTCGCGCGAGGTGGAAGTCACGATCCCCGGCCGGTCCGTTGCACCCGTGTCGATCGTCGGCGCAGGGAACCTCGACCAGATGGAGATGGACCTCCAGGGGATGTTCGACAAGATCCTCCCGAAGGGCTCGCAGACGCGCAAGCTCTCCGTCGCCGATGCTCGCCCCCTTCTGCTGGCGCAAGAGATCGATACGCTGATCGACCCGGAGAAGGTCAACCAGGCCGCCGTGTCGCTGGCCGAGGAATCGGGCATTGTCTTCATCGACGAGCTCGACAAGGTCGCCGGTGATGAAGGGGGCGGGGGGCGCGGACCCGACGTCTCTCGTCAAGGGGTCCAGCGGGACCTCTTGCCGATCGTCGAGGGGACGACCGTGGCGACCAAGTACGGACCGGTCAAGACCGACTTCGTGCTCTTCATCGCGGCCGGGGCCTTTCACCGCAGCAAGCCTTCCGACCTGATGCCCGAGCTCCAGGGCCGGTTTCCGATCCGCGTCGAGTTGAAGGACCTGACGCGCGACGACTTCGCGCGCATCTTGCGCGAGCCCCGCGCATCACTCCCGCGCCAGTACGAGGCCCTGCTCAGCACGGAAAACGTCAAGCTCGAATTCACGCCCGAAGCGATCGACGTGATGGCCGACCTCGCCTACCAGGTCAATCGCTCGACCCAGAACATCGGCGCACGCCGGCTGCACACCATCCTCGAGCGCGTTCTTGAAGAGCTTTCCTTCGACGCCCCGGACCGTGCCGAGAAACACGTCGTGGTCACGGCGGATGACGTGCGCGCTCGCCTGGAATCACTGGCCAAAGATGAAGATTTGAGTCGGTTCATTCTTTGACCCAATCCCTCTCGAGGCGCGAAGGGCGCCGCACAAGGACGTCCGCATCATCAAGGAGGTCGCCCGCCGTGAAGGACGCAACGCAGGGAAGCTCCGGGATTCTCGTCTCACCGTGGATCGGACGTGCGCCTCTCCTCGCGGCGGCGCTGCTTGCGCTGCTCGTGAATGCGATCAATATCGATCGTCACTACCGCTCCGCATGTCCGAGCGATCCCTGGGAAGCCGCCGAGACCGTCGAGGCGTACCGGAGCCTCACCGGCATGCCCGTGTACGATCCGACCCCTGACGCCCATTCAACACACATGTACGGCGCCCTCGCGCCCTGGACGCTCGCCGAGGTCTTCCGCATCGTCGGCCCCAACAATGGGTCGGGCCGGCTGATCACGCTCGCTGCATCGCTGGCGACGGTCCTTCTCCTCGCGGGTTGCACCAGCGGCAACCGGTCGGTGTGGTTCCTTCTCGTGGCGAGTGCACTTTTCTTCGGGTTGAACCACCGCTCGGGCAACTACTTCATCGTCAATCGTCCCGACATGCCGGCCCTCCTCTGCGCAGCGTTGGGTGTCGTCTTGATGGGTTGGGGACACGAGTTTCGACGTTGGCCGCTCGTGATCGCGGGCACGGGCTGCCTCATCGTCGGGTTCTTCTTCAAGCAGACGGCGGCCATCGCCGGGGTCGTCCCCGCGGTCGCCCTGGTGCTGAAAGGGCGCCGACCAACACTGCCCCAGGTCATCTTCGCGATCTTCCCGGCGGCTGTCATGTTCGGCGTCGTGCAGGGCCTGAAACTCGCCAATCCAGCCATGTACCGCTCGATGATCCTCATGCCGAAGGCCTTTGCCCTGAACTGGCCAGGCGCAGTCAAAACCGCCTGGGAACTGCTGCTGGACTATCCGCTCGTGCTGGTGCTGATCGGCGAGGGCATCGCACGCGATCGCCGGCCCCTGCGCGAGCAACCGGTGCTGCTCTGGATCGTTGCGACGTTCGCGATCACCTATCCCTTCAGTGCGCTGACGGCCGCCAAAGCCGGCGGTACAAACAACAGCCTGCTGCCGGCACTCCTGACGATGTCGGCGTTCGTGGCGCTCCGGCTTCCCCGCATCACGACAGTTCTCGACAACCGCGAAACGCACCCGCTCCGGCGCTTGGCGTTCGGCACATTCCTTGGCTTACTGTTGCTCATGTGTTTGTTTCCACACCTAACGCGCCGGAACAATCTCTTGCGGCCAAAGACCGCGATGGGTGCCGCGTATGCAAAGGCGGTCGAGGGAGCGCGCGGGCTGCCGGGAGTCGTGCGAAGCCCTGAAGATCCGACGATCGCCGTACTTGCGAAAGGGCAGGTGGGGCGGAACCTCTACAGCGAATACGACTGTCATCTCGTAAACGGCGAATGGCCGGACCAGCCGCCCGCCCCGGCGCTCGCCGAGCTGGAGTCGGCCGACTACATCGTCGACGTGCGGGGATGGTGGCAGGACATTCTCGACGACGGGCAGCTCGAGTCACTCGGCTTCGTACCGGTCGCCGATCCGGCATTCGACGAGACGTATTACCGTCTCTGGCGCAGGGTGACCAAATAGGTTATCCTGGAGCTTCCGCGCGACGCGCCCCTCTCGACCGCGCGAGCCCGGAACGAACGATTTCGCAACGCACAAAGGCGCCGCATGGCCGAGCAGTCTCTTTCGCTCCTGAACGCCTTCGAGATCCTGGTCGATGGCGGGACCCGGCACGTGATCTGTTTCCTCGATCCGGTCCTGGCAGGTGCGAAGGGAATCGAGCCGCAGTGGCTGGTCGGCGAGATCACGCCGGGGCCGGACGGTGACTTTGACGCCTCGCGCTTCGTGTTGAACCCCGACTTCATCCGGACCCTGACCGATTACATGAACGACGTCGCGGCCCAAACTCCTGCGCTGGTGGCGCAGGCCAACGCGCGGCCGAGCGAGTGGCTCTACGTCCTGGATCCGCGCTATCGCGGCCCAACCGACGAACCGCCGGGCAGCGAGGTCCTCGGCTGTTTCGGCGTCGATGATACGGGGCGGATCGCGCCCGGGTCGTTTCAGTACAATCAGCACCATGTCTGGTTCGAGCCATCGTTCGGCGTCTCGGGCCTGCTTGGGGACCGGCGATTTTATGCCTGGGTCCACGGCCAGAGCGAGAATTAAGCCTCGCCTTCAGACTGCGCGGCGGTCTCGCCCGCGAGCCAGCCGGTGCTCCAGGCGGCCTGAAAGTTATAGCCGCCGATCAGCCCGTCGATGTCGAGCACCTCGCCGACAAAGTGGAGACCCGGCTGGAGCCGGCTCTCGAGGGTCCGCGGGTCCACCTCCGGGAGAGCGACCCCGCCGCTGGTCACCTCGGCCTTGGCGAAACCGAGCGTCCCTGCCAGGGGGAGGTGCAAGGCCTTCAACGTGCCGAGTAATCGCCGGCGCTCGTCGCGCGAAAGTTCGGGGCCCGTACGTTCGACCGGCACGCTCGCCGCGACCATCAGTGCTTCAATCAGCCGGCGCGGAAGGTCCACGGGCAATAGCCCGGCGACCGGCCTGCGGCCGCCTTCGCGACACGTCGTCTGGAGCGCCTTCTCCAGCGCTTCCGGCTTCCAATCGGGCGCAAAATCCAGGACGAGGTCGAGCGCCGTGCCTCCGTCCTGTCGGGCCACCGCCCGGCTCACGTCGAGGATCGACGGCCCGGTGAGACCGAAGTGGGCGAACAATAACGCCTCGCGGCGCGCCAGGAGCGGAGCGCCACTGGGCGCCTGCACCGATGCGATCACGTCCGGAACCGTAAGACCCTTCAGCCCCGCCACCCAATCCGCATGCACGCGCAAGGGGACGAGCGCCGGCCGCGGCTCGACGATCGTGTGACCAAATTGCCGGGCAATCCCGTAGCCATCGCCGGTGGTCCCACAACCCGGATAAGACTGGCCGCCGACGGCAACGACAACACGCCGTGCGGCGAGCACACCATCATTCGTGTAGACCCGGAACCCCGCTTCGCCCGGCTCGACCGCGAGTGCGGGACAAAGGCACCGGAGCGAGGTCCCCGTGCGTTCCAGACGGCGCGTCAAGGCCGCGAGCACGTCGGTTGCCCGGTCGGAAAGCGGGAAGACCTTGCCGTTTCCCTCAACCTTCGTCGCGACGCCCTCGGACTCGAAGAAAGCGACCGTCCGTTCCGCATCGAAGGCCCGAAGCGCAGGCCCGAGAAACTTGCCCCCTTCCGCGCCAAACGCAGCCTGAATACTTCGAGCCCCCTTGGCCTCGCTCACGTCGTACGCGGGGTCGATCGGCCCCGAAACGCAGCGCAGATGATGCAGGCCGCGAGCATTCGTCAGGTTACAGCGCGTCCCACCCGACATCAGGATCTTAACCCCGGGCCGGCGGTTTTTCTCGAGCAGCACGACCCTGGCCCCCCGCTCCGACGCGTGGATCGCCGTCATCAAGCCCGCGGCCCCTGCTCCCAAAATCACGATGTCCGCCTGATCCGCCACTGCAGCCCCTTCGCTCCTGTTCCTCCCGGCGCGCGCTTTGCATCTCACTCTTGCCGGATAGATCCCTTACGTCCCGACTCCTCATTATGACCGAAGGTCCGCGCCATGACGACGATGGTGAACGAGCCCAAACAGCGACCCCTGGAGCCACCTCCGATCCCACCCATCAAACGCGACCTGTTCACGAGATACGCAGCATGGGCGACGCGGGCGACCGGAGGCCGTTGGGGCTTTCTGACGGCGCTCGCAGCCGTGGTCCTGTGGGCGATCAGCGGGCCCTATTTTCGCTATTCTGAGACGTGGCAGCTCGTCATCAACACCGGTACCACGATCGTCACATTCTTAATGGTTTTTCTCATTCAGAACGCGCAGAACCGGGAGTCGAAGGCGATCCACCTGAAACTGGACGAACTAATCCTCTGCGTCCGCGCAGCGCGCAACGAACTGATCGACATCGAACATCTTACGGAAGAGCAACTCGACTGGCTCTCCGAGCGCTACAGCAAGGTCGCGCAGCAGCACCAGCACAAGCTGGAGGAATGCTTTCAGACAGCACAAGGAGCCCGGGCCGCCTGCGCAGAGGGGAGCGAGGCCGTCATGCATGCCTCAACTTCAAATTGATCGAAAACACTGACACTCCTCGCTGATCTCCACCGGTTATCTCTCACGCGAAGCCGGGGGTCTGGGTACCATGCTCACGTCTTCGTGAGCATGCGCCCTTCCGTCGGCTCGGCCGGTGGCGCATGCTCACGAAAACGTGGGCGTGGCACCCGGCACCGTTCCTGCTCAGCCGTTTGAGCCGATACCGCGAGTCGTGGGTGGAGATCAGCGAGAAGCCTCGAAACACTCCTGCGGCTGTTGCACCAACTTGTGTGCAAAATTCCGGACGCCGGGCCTCCGAGCGCTGGCGCCTTCCGTCGCCACCGTTCACATGACCGTGAAATAGTTCCCCGCGGCGAAGTCGAAGTAGTCCGGCTTGAGGACGAGCGGTAGGTCGTTGTACACGCAGTAGTTGCGGATCTGGAGCAGCAAGTCGCGGGGCTGGCAGCAGCGGAACGGACGGTTCACTCGCCGGTAGTGGAACTCGATCAGGTAGTCGATCGCTCGATCGTCGACACTGGGAAACCCGAGCTTCGGCGCAAAAATCCTGAACATTTGGCGGAACATGTCCTCGGTCGGGTCCGCGGCGTTGATCTTGTACGGAATGCGGCGCAGAAACGCTTCGTCCACGAGTTGCTTCGGCTCGAGGTTGGTCGAGAACAAAATGAGCTGGTCGAACGGCACCCGGATTTTCTTGCCGTTGGGAAGACACAAGAAGTCATACCGTTTCTCCAGGGGCACGATCCAGCGGTTCAGCAGCTCGATCGGTGGCATGCGCTGGCGACCGAAGTCGTCGATCAACAGCGTCCCGTTATTGCTCTTCATCTGGAGAGGCGCTTCGCAGACCTTAGTGATCGGGTTGAAATGGATCTCGAGATCCTCCATGCGCAGCTCGCCGCCCGCAATCAGCGTCGGGCGTTTGATCTCGACCCACCGACCATCGAAGTCGTCGTCCCGCAGCAATCCGGTCGGGCCATGTTCGATGACCTCGTGATTGGCCAGGTCGAAGAGCTTGACATACTGGCCCTCGACGTTAATCACCCGCGGAATCCAGACGGTCGAACCGAAACAGCGGGTGATTCGTTCGGCGATGCTCGTCTTGCCGTTGCCGGGATAGCCGTACAAGAACATCCCGCGCCCTGAGTTGATGGCGGGCCCGAGCATCTGAAACATGTCCTCCGAAATCAAAAGGTCGGAGAACGCCCTGCGCAGGTCTTCTTCCTTGGGTTGTTCCGCCGTGATCGTTTGTGCGAGCACCGCCTTCACGTAGTCGTCGAACGGTACGGGAGCAGTCCCTATGTATGAGCATTCATCCATATACATGCTCGCCCGTGCGCGACCCGCGTCGGTCAGCGAATACTCATAATCGTTGACCGAGGCCGCGTTCGTATAGGCGACGATTTGCTGGTTTTTTAAGTTGCGGAGGAACGGCGGGAAGGGTCCGAAGGGGAGCCCCAGCTCGATCGCAATCTTGCGACCCGAAGCCACGCCGATCGCGGCCAGGTACTTGAGAATCAGGCTCTCAACCTGCGTATGATTGAGGCCGGCTTCTTCGAATTCATAGACCGGCTTTGGGCGGAAGGGAGCCTTCGCCGGCTCGATCACTGATGGCAAAGTTGAGATCGAGGCAACACTCACGGGACTAGGTCTCCGGTGCGGTTCCAGCCTTGACGCCGTCGCGCCAACTCTAGGTTTCACCGGGGGGGCCGTCAAACACCGAGGCGCGCGGCCAGCAGCTTCGACCAATCCGAGCCTTCGGGCCAGCAGAGCTGAAAGCGCCGGGAAGTGGGCCCCGTGGACTCGATGCGCACGATCCAGGCGTCGCGCGGGAGCCGGTCCGCCACCCGGTCGGCCCACTCCACCAGGCAAACCCCCCCGGCCTCCCAGTAGTCCGAGGCACCCAGGGCCTCGAACTCGTTCGCGTCCTTCAGCCGGTACGTGTCGAAGTGATAGACGGGCAGGACCCCTTGGTATTCGTGAATCAGAACGAATGTCGGGCTGGAGATCGTTTCGGGGTCGACTTCGAGCGCCTCGGCCAGTGCCCGGGTCAAACGCGTCTTGCCGGCCCCGAGCGGCCCGATAAGGCCGATGACGACCCCCGGTTCGACCAGCGCGGCGAGCGCTTTCGCCAGGGCTTCGGTTTCACCCTCGGAATTGACCTCTACGGTCAGCTCCGTTCCTCGGCGGTCACATTTCATGGTCCGCCGCCTCTGTTTGCAGGTGGTCGAAGCCCCGGGC
>JARLIH010000469.1 GCA_031291845.1 Isosphaeraceae bacterium
TCAGTCGCTTGGCCTACTCAGAAGTCCTGGCCGACGAGCAGGGCATGACAGCTGTCATTTGCCAGTCCCATGGGACCACCCCTGTTGCCAGCAGCATGGGACCACCTCGCGTCCACATCGGCCGGCCGCCGAGATGATCACGGCGACCGGCCGGCGTGTCAAGCGCGCCGCCTCCGGGGTGTCGGCGGCGGAGGCTTCTCGGGGTCCTCGTTGAGGGCCGGCTTCTCGTTGTTCCGGTAGGACTCACCCTCGATGACGAGCTCCCACGCGGCGCTTCGCATCCGGTCGACTGCGGACTGTGCGAGCAGTGGGTCGGCCATGACCGCCAACCATTCGACCGGGTCCCGGTTCGAGGTCAGCACTGTCGCCGCCGTCCGGTGCCGCTCGACCACAAGCTCGTAGATGTCCGCTGTCTCTGCCGCGCCGAGCGCGGTCAGTGCGAAGTCATCGATGATCAACAGGTCGACTCCGATGAGCTTGCGCATCTCGGCGTCGTGGCTCGCGTCGAGGCGCGCCGCCTTCAGTCGCTTGTGCAGCTTCTCCGCCCGTTCGAAGTGGACGCTGATGCGGCGGCGGCAGGCGATGTGGCCGAGAGCGGTAGCCATGAACGTCTTGCCCACACCGACGGGCCCGAGGATGAACGCGTTGCGGGCCTGTTCGACGAAGCGCATCGAGACGAGCTCGGACCACACCTCACGGTCGTAGGTGACCCTGGCGTCGTCGTCCCACGCCTCGAGCACCATGTCCGGGTCGAGGTGCGCGACACGCGCCCGTCGCCCGGCCGAGTCGCCGTCGCGGCGAGTCGCCTCGTCGGAGAGGAGCTGCTCCAAGAACTCCGCGTGGCTGAGGCCGTGCGTCTTGGCCAACGCCAGGCGCTCGGGCAGGGTGTCGTTCAGCCGTCCGAGCTTGAGCTTGCGCATGAGCGCCTTCAGCTCGGGGGAGACAGCGGGTGCCGGCGCGCTCATCGTCCTGCTGCCTTCGTCGAGGCGAACTCGGACGCGTCGCGTTGGAAGCGGCCTTGCACGACGATCCCGTCTCCCGAGGCGGTCGGCTCCGCGTCTGGCTCCTTGTCCTCCCGGGCGCGCTCCAGCATGCGGCTGACGAGGTTGACGTCCACCGCCTCGGCGTCGAGCGCCCGGGCGCACGCCTGGTCGACGCGCCCCGAGCCCCACTTCTCGGCCAGCCCGACGAGCCGGTAGACCTGGCGCATCTTGGTCCACGGCAGCGGCGTGTCCAAGATGGCCTGTGCGTAGGCGGCGACCGATGATCCGTGGGAGGCGGCCAGGCGGGTGAGCGACGCCACGTCGCGGGTCGCGTAGATGCTCTTGCCCGGCGGGAAGTCCGCCGGGTCCGTGGAGCGCTGACCAGGGGCGACTCGGGGATGGACCTTCACCAGCTCACCACGCAGGTAGAGCTTCACCGTGGTCGAGTCCCGCCGTGCCCGGAGCGTCTTGCCCACCAGGGTGTAGCTCGCCGAGTACAGCGACTTGGCGACAGCCACGTGGCAGTCGCGGTGGAGCTTCGGGTCGGACCACACCGGCGTGTCGAAAGGCGCGCCCGGAGCGGGGAGCAGCAGCGGCAGCTCCTCGGTGCGGAACGACTCGGCCGGCCGGCACTGGGTCGTGCCGTGGATGCGCATGCCCGCTGTCGTCGTGCACCACGTCTCGGCGCGTACCCGGCAGTCGGCCAGGTCGACGAAGGACTCACCGGCGAAGAAGTTCTTCTGCACGTAGTGGACGACCCGTTCGACGCGTGGCTTGTCCGTCGGGGTCCGCACTCTCGCCGCGTCGATGAGAAAGCCGCGGTCCTGCGCGTACTCAACGAACACGTCGTTGAACCGCGGCGTGCAGTTCTCCGCTCGGATGACGATCGACTTCATGTTGTCGGGGATCACGACCGGGAACACCCCGGCGAAGAACCCCCATGCCGCCTCGAACCCGCGGATCACCTCTTCGGTGGTCTGTGCGAACGTCGGCCACACGAACTGGTGTCGGCTGAAGCACGCCGTGAAGATCAACCCTTGGCACACGCGTCGCCTGTCGCCGTCGGGGACGAGACCGAGGCGGCCGAAGTCGACCTGCAGCTCGGTTCCCGGCGGCGGGTCATCGACGCGCACGGTCGTGGTCCGCTTGCCCGCTCCGCATCGCTCCACCGCGAAGCGCGCCAGGGTCCGGTGCGGGACGACAACGCCTTTGCGCTCGAGGAGGATCCCGATCTTGACGACGGTGAGCTCGTCGTCTTTCACCCACCTCTTGATCTGCTCCTCCTCGGCGAGCAGCGAGCGCCATGCCCCGCCGTGACCGTCGGTGCGGACCGGTCGGACCGCCTCGACCAGGCGGCCGATCAGCTCGTCGGTGAGTTGCTCCTCGCCGCCTGCACGGTCGAGGCCGAGCTCGACGGCGGCTGCGATGTAGCGCCTCGCCGTCTTGCGGTCCACGCCGATTCCCCGGGCGATGGGACGCTCCCCCTCACCCCGCAACCAGCGCCTGAGTGCCTCTCGTATCTGGATCACTGTGACCTCCCTGAACGCCATGGGGCCTCCTCCGCAGCGGCTTCGGAGGCCCAGCCGAATGTCTCTTCGGCCAGCGTCGGTGGATGGTCAGGGTGGTCCCATAACTGGCAACGGGGGTGGTCCCATGCCACTGGCAAAAACAGCGGCTACGTGGTCCCATGTCGCTGGCAAGCGACAGATCCACTTGACCTGAACCCCAATTATTGGCCCACGGTAATGAGAGCTCTGGCCTGATTGGTGTCTGATGGTATCGCCTCGAACTCGTCCGGTGTGAGGTAGTCGAGCGAGCTATGTCGCCGGCGGGGGTTGTAGAAGTTGACGATGTAGTCGGCCATCGCGGTCGCCAGTTCGACGTAGGTCATCCACCGCTGCCGGTTGAGGAGTTCGATCTGCATCGTTCCCCAGA
>JARLIH010000056.1 GCA_031291845.1 Isosphaeraceae bacterium
GCGCGCCGCGCTGGATGGCGACGAGCGTGTTGGCGACGGCCAGCTCGCAGTCGTTATGCGTGTGAATGCCGACCGGCGCGCGGCCGAGCGAGACGACGTCCTCGACGGCCGCGGCCACCTCGTCGGGGAGGGCGCCGCCATTGGTGTCGCAGAGGACGATCCAATCCGCGCCGGCGTCGAGGGCGGCCTGAAGCGTCTTCAAGGCGTAGTCGCGGTTGCGTTTGTAGCCGTCGAAGAAGTGCTCGGCGTCGTACAGCACCTCGGCAACGTGGGCCTTGCAGAAGGCGACCGAGTCGGCGATCATCCGCAGATTCTCGTCGAGCGAGACGCCAAGGACCTCGCGTACCTGGAAGTCCCAGCTCTTGCCGACGATCGTGACCGCGGGGGTACCGGCGGCAACGAGCGCCTTCATGCCGGTGTCGTCCTCGGCGGCGATGTCGCGCCTGCGGGTCATGCCGAAGGCGGTGACCTTCGCGTGCCCGAGGTCGAGATTGCGGACTTCGCGGAAGTAGGCGCCGTCCTTTGGGTTCGAAAGAGGATATCCCCCTTCCACATAGTCGACGCCGAGCGCATCGAGCCGGGCGGTGATCAGCAGCTTGTCCTGGAGCGAGAAGTTGACTCCCTCACCCTGGCTGCCGTCGCGTAAGGTTGTGTCGTAAATCGCGATCCGCGTCATGAGTCGCCACCTTGCACCCCGCCGCAGGGCACGCCTCGATGGCCTCGCCCCCCGCGCAGCGGTTTCGATTCTAGCAGAAAACCCCGGCCCCGTGACAGTCAGACACCCCGTCCAACGGGCGGTTCACCCTCCCTACAGGATACACGCCGTTTCTGTCCGGCACACCAACAGCCGGGTCCGAGGAGCTCATGCGAACTGTGGAAACTCTGATTGCCGACATCGAGCGCGAGGCCCGGCGCACCGATTTCCCGATCGACCGGCCGGTGTACGAAAAGGCCGGGCGCGACCCCGTGCGACCCATTCTCTGCGCGGGATCCCTCGCCGCGCCCTTGGCGGTCTTCGGGCGAGACCTCGGCAAGGACGAAGTGGCGGCGGGCGAGCCCCTGATCGGGGCCGGCGGCCGCCTGGTCCGGGTCGGGATCTACGAGGCCTGGAACGGCGAGCCGCCGCCGAAGTCCGATCGCCGGGTCGAGGCTGCGCTCGAGCACGCCCTGTTGACGAACACGGTCCCCTACAAGCCGCCGGGCAACAAGGCCTACGCGACCTCCGTCAAGGAGCGGTTCCGCCCCTTTGTGGCCGAGCTGCTGGCCAACCACTGGAAGGGAGAGCACGTGATTACGCTTGGCACCGAAGCGTTCCAGTGGTTCGCCCCTTACGCCGACGAGTCGGCGTTCGAAACATTTTGGCGCCGGGACGATCGCTACGAAGGGGAGATCGGCTGCGTGGTCACGGCCAGGACGGCCGCCGGGAACGCCCGCAAACCACTCACGATCCTTCCCCTTCCCCACCCGTCTCCGTTGAATCAGCGCTGGTACAAGCAGTTCTCGGGGCTGCTGGCACGCCGGTTGGCGTCGCTCCGCGCAGGATTTTCGTAGCGTGCATGAAATGCACCGGTGCATTCGATGCACCCTACGTAAAATCTGCGCCCAGAATCGTGCCAATCCGGGATTGGGCAACGCCTTGCCTGTTTGGCCGGGCGCCGACCGGGCCGAAAACCATGTTGATTCCGAGACTCTTAGGGGTTGCCGATCGCCTGGGGAGGGGTTACGTTACGAGGATGATCATTTTCGTTATTCGGCTCGGAGGGAGGGGAACGTGCGCAAAGTTCAGATGGTCACGGACCGCGAGCTGGAGATCCTGAAGATCCTCTGGGTGCGCGGGAAGGCAAGCGTGAGGGAGGTCCAGGAAGACCTCAACAAGGGAGCGGGGCCGGTTGCGTACAGCACCGTGCAGACGCTGCTGAACATCATGGAGGATAAGAAGGGGTTGGTCCGCCACGTTGTGGAGGGACGCACCTTCATCTACATCCCGAAGAAGTCGTCGGACCGGACGATCCGCGAACTGACCAAGCGGTTCGTGGACCGGGTGTTCGACGGCGCACTGGATCGCGTGATGGTCGCGCTGCTCGACTCGAAGCCGCCGACGGCGGCGGAATTCGACCGGTTGCGCGCCATGATCGACCAGGCTCAGCGCGAGGCATCCACGCGGGTCGAGCCCGCCGAGGAAAGCGCTGAGGGCGTTTGAGCTTGCTGTAACAATCACTCAGGGCGAACGGTATTCGCGACAGCCCCGATGACGTGACTGATCCGGCCGCCGCAGAGTCGAGCCCCGTCCCTCCGAGGGCCTCGCGCTTTCCGGCGGCCGAGGTTTTGCCGTAGAATCGTGCGCCGGGGACGATCCGCCGGGACGCTTCCGGAGAGACCGCGATGCAAGAGTGCGTCGATTGGCTCGGCGGTGTGCTGTTCGACGCCAGTCTGTCGGCGACAGTGCTCCTTTGTCTCGTGGCGCTCGTGTTGGTCGGTTGCCGCCAGCCGGTCCGGCGCGTGCATCTGGCCCGCCTGGCGCTCGTCTGCTCGCTCGCCCTCATTCCGCTAGCCGGGTTCTCGCCCTTGCCTCGCGTGCCGGTCTTGACGATCCTCCGCAACGCGGTCGGCGATGGCGAAACGCTTCCCGCGCCTCTCGCCGATGAGGCGCTCGCCGCTGATGCCCCGGTGGCCCTGGAAGTCGTGCGGCCGCCGCGCTGGGCCGGGCGCACGTTCCCTGCGCTTCCCCGCCCTGCCCTGATTCTGGTGCCGGCCTATGCCGCGTGCGTGGCGGTCGGGACGGTCTGGCTCGTCTTGGGCTATTGGGGCCTGGGCTGGCTCAGCCGGGGATCGCGCCCCCCCGCGCCCGGGACGCTCTCGGTGTACGACGCGCTCCGCTGGGACCGTCGCCGCGCCCGGCCCCCGCTCCGGGTGTCCGACCGCGTGTCCCGCCCCGTGGTGGTCGGCGCTTTTCGACCCTCGATCCTGATCCCCAGCGCCCTCGACGACGCCGAAGACCGCGGGCCGCTCCGCCTGAGCCTGCTCCACGAGCTGGCACACGCCGAGGCGTGGGATCCCCTCTTTAACCTGGTCGGCCGCCTCGCCCAGGTGTTCTGGTTTTTCCTGCCCCCCGCGTGGTGGCTCCGCGCCCAGTTGGCGCTCGACCACGAGTTCCTGGCCGACCGCCGTGCGGCGTCGAAGTTCGGGCACTTACCGTCGTACGCCGGTTCGCTGCTCGGGATGGCCTCCCGCCCGGCCAGCGCCGGCGAGAACCCGCCAGCGGGCGCAGGGTCCGCAGCCTTGACCGGCTCCGCGCTGGTGCAGCGGGTCCTCATGCTGGTGCAGTGCCCCTTCCCGGTCGAGGCACGCCCCCCCGCCTGGTGGCTCTGGTCGCTTCCCGCCCTCATGGTCTCGGCGACGCTGGCCACCTCGACCCTGCGCATCCGTGAGCCCGCCGGCACGTCGGCCAAGCCCGTGACCCCGAACGCGACGACCACACAGCCGCACGTGTTCCGCCTGTCTCGCCTGACCATTCCCCCCAAGGCGGCCGCTCTCAACGGCCGTGCCCCGCTCTTCGAGCTGCCGATTCGCCTACCCGCCTCCTTTGACCTGACCATTCACGTCTGGGGCACCCCGCCCACGCTCGTCGACACGCGGGTCGTCGGCCTGCGCCTCGGTACACCCGCCGACCGACTCCACACCTTTGCCGCGACTTCGGCCTGGCACCTGGTCCAAATCCGCCGTGCTGCTGCGGGAGGACCCGTCACGCTCCAGGTCGACGACCACCCGATCCCCGTCGACGCTGACCACGGCGCGATCACAAGCTGGCTCTCCGTCGAGCCGGCGCCCGGCCTCGAAGGCCAGTTCCAGCACCTCAAGCTCACCTGGTGAGCCGCTGGCCACGTCGCTGCCATTTTGGCGTAAATAGCCGCTCCACCAGCCATAGCCCGGCGTTTCTGCCATTTTGGCACACTGCCACGCCACCACCGACGTTCGACCGGAACCGCCCGCGCAACGCCGCGAATATTCTGTAAACGATTTCGTATCAAATGTTTCCGAGTTTACTCCTGGTCGACGGACCGCGTCCGCCTGTCAACTTGGCACGATCTCTGCGTTCGTTGTTTTTCATCAGATTTCCACACGGTCCGGGAGACGATTCGGATGAGCGGGATACCTTGGCAGCCGCGCTGGGATCCGTTTCGTGACTTGCAACGCGAGGTGGGCCGGCTCTTCGAGAGTCTGGAGCCGCTCCAGCCGTGGCGGCTGATCCGCCAGTTCCCGGCCCTCAACCTCTACGACGCGGGAGACCGCTACGTCCTGACGGCTCAACTGCCGGGAATGGCACCCGAAGACGTCGATCTCTCCATCACCGGCGAAACCCTGACCCTCCGAGGAGAGCGTAAGCGGCCGGAAGGGGTCCCCGACGAGAGCTACCGGCGCCAGGAGCGTCCGTTCGGTCGCTGGACAAGGACGGTGACGCTCCCCGATCGCGTCGAGACCGGGCAGGTATCGGCCGGATTCTCCCAGGGGGTCTTGACGATCAACATCCCGAAGGCCGAGAGCGCCCGGCCCCGGCAGATCACGGTCACGGCCTCGCCCTGAACCGGCGCGCGTTGCCTCGAGCGGGCGCGCCCGCGGAGTACTTGATCCATGAGCACCGAGCACTATTCGATACGCGTGGCGGTCGGCAAGCCGGCAGCACCGGGAACCGAGCCGCACGTCGGGCCCGCGAGCGAACCGGCCCAGGAACCCCGTGCTTACCTTACCCCTCCGATCGACATTCACGAGGGGCCGGACGGCTTGATTCTGGAAGCTGATCTGCCGGGAGCAAGTGAGAACCAGGTGAGGATCCAGCTCGAAGACAACGTCCTCACCTTGCACGCAACGATCACGTCCCCCGCACCGGAGGGTGCACGGCCGCTGCACGAGGAGTATCACGTGGGCGACTTCTACCGCTCGTTCATCCTGAGCGACGAAGTCGAACGCAGCCGCATCACTGCCGAGCTGAGGAACGGCGTGCTGCGTCTGCTGCTGCCGAAAGCCGACCGGGCGAAGACGCGACGCATCGAAATCAAGTCGTGACCCGGGCGAATCCCTCTTATAGAGACCGCCTCGTTCTTCTTTCGAGACTCACGGGAGCCGCACTCATGGCCCGCCTCATTCCGTTGCGCAGGGATTGGAACACTACGCTGAACGGCCTCCAGCACGAGCTGAACCGCTTGTTCGAGGAGTACGTGAACCCGCACCTTCCCCCCGGTGCCGCGCCGACCGACATCGAGCCGACAGCCTGGTCTCCTGCCATTGACCTGCTCGAGACGCCCGAGGAGATCATCTTGCTGGCCGACCTCCCGGGCGTCGACCCGTCGCGGATCGAGCTGTCCGTCACCGGCACCGTGCTCGACCTGCGCGGAGAGAAGCCGGCCACCGACGTCCCGGGCGGACGCCCCAGCGTTCAGGAACGGCTCACGGGGACGTTCCACCGGCAGGTCACGCTCTCCGCCGAAGTCAACTTCGACGCAGCGCAGGCCGAAGCGCACAATGGCGTTTTGAAGGTCCGCCTCCCCAAGCAAGAGGCCGCCAAGCCACGGACGATCCCCATCCAGCCGAAGTGATCACGCCCTCGGGCGGACGCGCTCTGCGCGTTCCGCCTTGGGTGTGGTAAATTGGAATGACGACGCTCAATGCTCAAGCCACGCCCTCTCGCGGAGCACCCGGACGATGGAGTTGAACAAGCTGCTGACATGGATCGCGATGTCCGTCGCGGGCCTGGTGTGCCTGGTTTTCATCCTCGACCTCGCGGTCGGCGTGCTCGGCCGCAACGTCGCGCTCGACGTGCTGTTCATCCTCGGCGGGGCGCTCGTGCTGTGGCAAGGGATCGAGACGGTGCGCGAGCTGCGGTAGACAGCCGCGAAAGCGCTTAGACGCTCGTCTTTCCAGCTTCGCCGCCGGCGTAAGCCGCGATGGCCCCGACCAGCCCGTCCCAGGTATAGACGCTCGCCTCGACCGCGACCGGCCAGCCGAGGCGCGAGGCGGTTGCCGACGTGACCGGGCTGAGGCTCGCCAGCCGGATCGCTCCGCGCTCGATGGCCGCATGCGTAGAGTCGGGTACCAGGGCGTGGAGCCGCTCGGTAATGGCCGAGCTGGTCAAGGTGATCCAGTCGACCAAGCCCTCCGCGAGCCGCGCTGCGACCGCAGGCGGAAGCGCTGGGACGTCGGCGTTCTGGTACACGGGCACCTGAACGACGTCGGCAATTCGCTCCAGTTCGTCCTTCAGCACCGTCCGGCCGCGGTCCGCGCGTGCCAGCAACACGCGACAACCGGCGACGTGGCCGGCCAGGGCCTCCGCCAGGGCCTCGGAACGGAACGAATCGGGAACGAGGTCGGCCTTGAGCCGCCAGCGCGCCAGGGCCTCGGCGGTGGCCGGGCCGATGGCCGCCAGCTTGATTCGACCGAGCGCCCGCAGGTCGCGCCCGCGGGCCGGCAGCCGATCGAGGAAGTGCCGGACGCCGTTGGCCGAGGTGAAAACCAGCCAGTCGAAATCGGCCAGGTGATCGATCGCGCTGTCGAGTAGCCCGTAGTCGTCCAGCGGTCGGATCTCGACCGTCGGCGCGACGAGCGTCTCAGCGCCCATCGCTTCGAGCAAGGCGGCAGCGCGGTCGGCCTCACCGGCGGGCCGGGTCACGACGATCCGCCGGCCGAACAGCGGCAGGTCCTCGAACCACCGGAGCGCCGGCCGGCGTGCGACGACGTCGCCGATCACCAGGAGCGCGGGGGGACCGAGCCTGGCCTGCGCGACACGTTCGGGAAGGTCGGCAAGCGTGCCGACAACCGTCCGCTGCCGCGCGAGCGTGCCGGCCTCCACGAGCGCGGCCGGGGTCGACTCGGGCTTGCCCAGCCGGATCAGCGTGCAGCACAAGCTCGGCAGACGGGTGACCCCCATGTAGACGACGAGCGTTCCCGGGAACCGGGCAAGGGCCCCCCAGTCGAGCCGTTGCGGGCCGCTGCTCGCATCGGGATCGCTGTGCCCCGTGACGAACGCCACGGCCGAGGCGTCATCGCGGTGCGTGACCGGCATGCCGGCGTACGCGGTCACCCCCACGCCCGCCGTCACGCCCGGCACGACCTGGAACGGCACGCCCGAGGCCCTCAGGTACTCGGCCTCCTCGGCGCCTCGCCCGAAGACGAACGGGTCGCCCCCCTTGAGCCGCACGACCCGCCGCCCGGCCGTCGCGTGCTCGACGAGCAGCGCGTTGATCGCCTCCTGCGACAGCGTCATGTGTCCGATCGACTTCCCCGCGCAGATCCGCAGCGCCTCCGGCGGCGCGAGGTCGAGCAGGCGAGGGCTGGCCAGGTGATCGTAGACGATCACCTCGGCCCGCCCCAACACTTCCGCCCCGCGGCAGGTCAAGAGCCCCGGGTCGCCCGGCCCCGCGCCGACGAGGTAGACCGTTCCACGCTCGTCGCGCTCGTTCATTCGCCCACGTCCGCCAGCGGCTTCTTCCGGCCCTGACTCACGAGCAGGATGCCGAGCTCGTACAGGATGATCATCGGACCGGCCAGCAAGACCTGGCTGAACGGGTCCTGCCCCGGAGTCAGCACCGCGCCCGCGATCACGATAATCAGGATGGCCATCTTCCGCTTCGCGCGGAAATCCTCCACCGTCAAGATCCCGATCCGCTCCAGCAGGAGCATGATCAGCGGCGTCTGAAAACAGATCCCGAAGACCAGCGGCAGGATCGTCGCGAAGCTCATCCAGTCGGTCAGCCGCAAGGTCGGCTCCAAGCCCAGCCAGACGTTGAACTCCAGCAGGAAGCTCAGCGTGATCGGCAGCACGAAGAAGAAGCAGAGCAGCACTCCCCCCAGGAACAGCCCGAGCGAGAACGGTAGGTAACGCATCACGTAGTGCCGCTCGTGCCGGTAAAGGCCCGCCGCAACGAACGCCCACGCCTGGTAGAACACCCAGGGGCTCGACAGAACCAGGCCGGCGATCACGCAGACCATGAAGAAGATGGTCATCGCTTCCAGCGGCGCGAGTGTGATCAGGCTGGTGGACGGCCGGACCGTGGTGTCGACCATTTTGATTATTCCTGCCTGGCCGTAGGTGACCGGCAACGACACCGTCTGCTCCTTGAGTGTCGCCGGGTCGGGGAGCTTGAGGTCAGGGGCGATCTTGCGAAGCTGCTCGACAAAGATATCGGCCGGAATGTTCGCCTGTACCGGCGCCAATTGGGCGTTCGTTGCGTCGGCCTCCTTCGCACGCGCAATCGCCTGCTCGGTGTAGAACTTCGTCAGGGCCCCGGTGGCCGGTTCCTCCATCTTCGTCATGATCCGCTTGCCGATGTTCAGGGGCGGAACGAACACGATGACGACGCCGACCATCAAGCCGAGCAAGCCGAGGATGAGCCGTGCGCGCAGCTCTTCGATGTGCTCGCCGAAGCTCATGGCGACCATCGTCTGTTCTTCGTTGAAGAGATCGTTGTCGGTAGGCATGGACTGAGACCCCCCAAGTAGGGCCAGGGGTGCGCCGATCAAGGCGGGCGAGTGGAGAGGAGACGCGGGTCGCGACGGCCAATCCCGAGGCCGGGACCCTTTCATGATGCGGCGCCGCCGTGGGCCTCTCGGGGACGGCCATTCGGGCGGGTGCGTTCCTGGAAGAACACTCTACCACACGCACCGCCGCCTGACCAGCGGCCCGGCAGCGGCAGCAGGACGATTGCAAAGTCCATCGTGGACCGCGATCTGGGTGTCACGCGCGGAGCCTGCGACGGGCGTGGTGCGCCGCCAACGGTCGTTCGACCACGGCCGTCGCAGGCTCCGGGCGTGACAACCGACGCGCCGATGAACGTTGAGACCACCGCAAGACCTAGTCGTATGCACCTGCGATCCGTTATGATGTATCGCCCAACGCCGGGCTTACGAACGAAATACGATGGAAAGTTGGTGGCCATTACGGTCGTCGTCACCGTGCAACCCAGTCCCTCGGTCAAGTTGTTTGAACGCCGTGTCTGTTGATGGCCGACTCGACGCCGAGTGCCTGTGGGGATGTTTTTTCGATTGATGCCGCCGGGTCAACACGCCAGGGGCCGCCAGAGCCTCCTGTTCGTCTGGAGAAACGCACGATGAGTCAGAACGACAAGCCGCCGATCGCGGAGATCCTCACCAAGCATGAAGATGAACTCCTGGCGGAGTGGACCAAGGAGCTGACCACCGCGGGTCCGCTCAAGGGAGTCCTCAGGGAAACCCAGGTCCGGGAGCAATGCAAGGAGTTTCTCGGGCTGCTCCGGGAAGCCACGACGAACGGAAGCCTCGATGGGATTCAGTCGCCGGCCTGGAACGGAGTACGCCAGGTGCTGTCCGAGCTGTCGCGCTCGAGAAGTCTCCAAGGCTACAGCCCATCAGACACCGCGGCCTTCGTTCTCTCGCTCAAGAAACCGCTCTTCTCCCGGCTGCGGCGCGAGTTCGCGAAGGACGCCGAGGGCCTGGCGACGGCAACGTGGGCGACCACGGAATTGCTCGACAAGCTTGGCCTGTACACGACCGAGATCCATCAGAAAGCGCGCGAAGAAGTCATCGTCCGTCAACAGCAAGAAATGCTGGAACTGTCGACGCCGGTCGTGAAACTGTGGGAGGGAGTCCTAGCCCTGCCGATGATCGGCACGCTCGACAGTTCACGTACCCAGATCGTCATGGAGAGCCTGCTCCAAAAAATCGTCGAGACCGGGGCCGGGATCGCGATCATCGACATCACCGGGGTGCCGACCGTCGATACCCTCACTGCGCAGCACCTCCTGAAAACCGTGGCAGCCGCGCGTCTTATGGGGGCCGAGTGCATCATCAGCGGCATCCGGCCGCAGATCGCGCAGACAATCGTGCACCTGGGCGTCGAACTGGGCTCCGTCACCACCAAAGCCACGCTCGCCGACGCCTTCGCAGTCGCCTTGGATCGGACGGGACGCATGGTTGTCAAAGCCCCGGGACGGTCTTGAGAAAGGCAACGCAGTGGAACGCATTCCGATACTCAGAATGGGCGAGTACTTGCTCGTAACCATTCAGGTCGACATGCACGACCGGCTCGCGATGACGCTGCAGGACGACCTCACCAGCCGGATCGCCGCCACCGGCGCCCGCGGCGTCCTCATCGACGTCTCTGGACTGGACATGGTGGATTCCTTCATTGGCCGCATGATCGCCAATATCGCCGGGATGTCGCGCATCCTTGACGCCGAGACCGTGGTGGTCGGCATCCAGCCGGCCGTCGCCATCACCTTGGTGGAACTGGGCATGACGCTGACGGGCGTGCGCACTGCGCTCGACGTGGAGCGTGGCATGGCGCTCCTCCGTACCACGCTGCTCCCGCGAGAAGGGGAGGACGGCGATGGTCGTGTCGGAGAGTGACACCCTTCCCATTCGCTCTTCGGACGACGTCGTGCTGGTGCGTCAAGCCGTTCGCAAATGGGCCATCGAACTCGGATTCAGCCTTGTCGACCAGACCAAGATGATCACGGCGGCGAGCGAGCTCGCACGCAACACGGTGGACTACGGTGGCGGTGGGACGGTCCTGTTAGAACGGCTGGAAGACGGCGTCAAGAAGGGGCTACGGCTGACCTTTGAGGACCACGGCCCGGGAATTGCGGATATCAGCCTTGCGCTCACCGACGGTTATACAACAGGAAAAGGCATGGGCATGGGATTGAGCGGCTCAAAAAGGCTCGTGAACGAATTTGCGATCGACTCGCGAGTCGGTGAGGGGACGCGCGTCACCATTACGAGGTGGAAGTGACCACAATCCCTGGGCGGCCCGTCCTTCTGGCCATGGACGACACCAGCAGTGTGGGCGAGGCGCGGCGGACCGCCGTCGCGATGGCCAAGAACCAGGGGTTTGACGAGTCCGGACAGGGGCGGGTGGCGATCGTAGCGACGGAGGCCGCTTCGAATTTGGTCAAGCACGCAAAAGCCGGCGAACTGGTGCTGCGCGAGCTCGACGACGATCCATCGGGGGGAGTGGAGATTCTCTCTCTGGACAAAGGGCCCGGAATGGCGGACGTCAGCCGGTTCATCACGGACGGCGTTTCGACCGCGGGAACCCCCGGCAACGGTCTCGGGGCAATAGCAAGACTGTCGGATTCATTCGCGATTCACTCCGTGCCGGAGCTGGGGACCGCCGCCCTTTCGAGGTTCTGGCCGGGCGCGGACGCCCGGAAAGAATGGCCTGCGGACCTGGAGATCGGGGCGGTTTCACTCCCGATGGCCGGCGAAGAGGTCTGCGGCGACTCGTGGTGTGTTGACGTCGGCTCGAACCAGACGCGCATTCTCGTCGTCGACGGGCTGGGCCACGGCGCGCCCGCCGCCGCGGCCGCCCGGGAAGCGGTCCGGGCCTTCCGCGAGCACGCGGCACGCGGTCCTGAAGCGGTCATCATCGCCGCGCATGATGCGCTCCGCGCAACGCGAGGGGCCGCGATCGCCGTGGCCCAGATCGACGTCGCTCGGCGCGAGCTTCGCTTCGCCGGTGTCGGCAACATCGCGGCCTCGGTCCTGACGACGGACGAGGGACGTGGCTTCAGCCTCGTCTCGCACAACGGGACGGCCGGACATGCGCTGAGGCGGATCCAGGAGTTCGTGCACCCGTGGACTCAAGAGTCGTTGCTCGTCATGCACAGCGACGGCCTCGTATCCCATTGGCGGTTGCAGAACTACCGCGGCCTGCTGCACGAGCACCCCGGGCTGGTCGCCGGCGTGCTTTATCGCGATTTCCGCCGTGGGCGCGATGACACCACGGCACTGGTCGCCCGCGGAAGGAGGGTGTCGACGTGACGGCGATTCCTCTCCAGACGGTCGAGCTCCGCCTGGAAGCCGACACCGTGCTGGCGAGACAACGCGCCCGCCAGATCGCCGGTCTCCTCGGGCTCCCGCCGCTCGACCAGACGCGGGTCGCCACAGCGACGTCGGAGATCGTCCGCAACGCGTTCGACTACGCCGGGGGAGGCAAGGTCGAGTTCCTCATCGAGACGGGGCCGGCGCCCGCCATGGTGATTCGCGTCCGGGAACGTGGGACCGGCATCGAAAACCTCCAGCTGATCCTCGGCGGCCATTACAAGTCGGCCACAGGATTGGGCATTGGAATCATCGGCGCAAAGCGGCTAATGGATCGCTTCGAGGTCGAAGCAAACGCCGGCGGTGGCTCCGTGGTGACGCTCGCGAAAAACCTGCCCAAGTCCGCGGCGGTGTTCAGTCCTCACGAGCTAGCGCAGGTTGCGGCCGAACTCGCCCGCAATGCGCCGAAGGGACTGCTCGAGGAATTGCAGCTTCAGAATCAAGAGTTGCTCCGCACCTTGCAGGAGCTGCGCGAACGGCAGGCCGAACTCGCACACATGCACGCGAAGGAGCTCGACGAGACCAACCGGGGCGTCGTCGCGCTCTACACCGAGCTCGACGAGAACGCGAAGACCCTTCAGCGGGTCTCGGATCTGAAGACCCGGTTCCTCTCGAACATGAGCCACGAGTTTCGTTCGCCCCTCAACACGATACTCAGTCTGTGCGGATTTCTCCTTGAACGAAGCGACGGCGAACTTACTTCCGAACAAGACAAGCAGGTGCGCTTTATCCGGAAGGCCGCTGAGGGGCTCACGACCCTCGTCAACGACCTCCTCGACATCGCGAAGGTGGAGGCCGGCAAGGCCGTCGTCCGTGCGGCGCGATTCGAGGTCGCCGACCTGTTTGAAAACCTGAGGGGAACCATCCGGCCCCTCCTCGCCCAAAGCCCTGTCTCGCTTGTGTTCGAGGAACCGGTCGGCGTCCCCCCCTTGCTGACCGATGAGGGGAAAGTTGCACAGATTCTTCGCAATTTCCTCTCCAATGCCGTGAAATACACACCTGCCGGCGAGATTCGCATCTCAGCCATCCCCGGCGCCAATGACACGGTCGTGTTCACGGTGGCCGACACCGGGATCGGCATCGATCCCGAAAACCAACGGCTCATTTTCGAGGAGTTCGTGCAGGTCGAAGGTCCGCTCCAAGGTCGAATCAAGGGAACCGGCTTGGGTCTGCCGCTGTCGCGCAAGCTCGCGGAGCTCCTCGGCGGCGCGGTCTCCGTCCGGAGCGAGCCCGGCGCCGGCTCGTCGTTTTCGGTGGTCATCCCCCGCGTTCATCAAGACGGAGCGACGACAGGCGGGCCGTTAACGAAGAAGGTGCCACGACGGGGGCGCGAGCCCTCGACGCTGCTCGTGGTCGGGGCTGAACCCGACGCGCAGCGGCTCGACGAGCAGGCGCTTGCCAGTTCGGGGTTCTGCATCATGCGCGCGAGTGACGTCGACGAGGTTCGCCGCATACTCGCCGCAGACAGCCCGGCGGCGGTCCTGCTCGAGATCCAGTCCGAGGACGACAGCGGTTGGAAGCTTCTCGCCGAGCTGACGGCACGGCAGGACACGAGCGAGATCCCCGTGATCGTGGTCGCCGTCGCCGACCTGAAGGAACGAGCGCTCATGGACGGAGCGCACGATTTTTTGCCCAAACCCGCCGATTCAACTTCGCTCTTGAACAAACTCACCTCGCTGTGCCAAGCTGGATCGGCAGAAACGATCCTTGTGATTGATGATGAGGAAAACTGTCGGTACATTCTCAAAGAGGTTCTTGCCGGCCTCGGCCGCTACACCGTTATCGAGGCGTCAACCGGTCTCGACGGCCTGAGGCACGCTCGCGAGCTTCGGCCCGAGGCCATTTTCCTCGATCTCGTGATGCCCGAGACGAGCGGTTTCGAGATCCTCGAGCAACTCAAGGGCGATGCCGCAACGCGTGGCATTCCAGTAATTATCTACACATCCATTGCCCTGCAAGATGAAGACCGCTCTCGCCTGGAGCGGGGCGCGGCGACGATCCTCTCGAAGGTGCCCGGCGACCGGGAGGAGCACGTGGCAAGCGTCCGGCAAGCGCTGGCCAAGGCGGGTATCAGTGCGGTCGCGAGCAAGGTGGAGTCGTGACATGAACGATCCGAACTTCGCCACCATCGTGCTCGTCGATGACGATGAGGCGAAGCGCTACTCTGTCGCGAAGATCCTGAAGAAGGCAAAGTTCCACGTCGTCGAGGCGGCGACCGGGGCCGAGGCTCTCCGGCTGGCTGCCAAGAACCCCGACCTCGTGATCCTCGACGTGAAACTCCCGGACATCACGGGGTTCGAGGTCTGCCGCAGGCTCAAATCGGACCCGGCCACTGCGCGCATCCCGGTGCTGCACCTTTCGACGACGTTCGTGGACATCGAGGACAAGGTCCAGGGGCTGGAAGGCGGAGCCGACGCGTACTTGACGGACGTGCTCGAACCGCTCGAGCTGATCGCCACGGTGCGGGCCTTGCTCCGTGCGCGGCATGCCGAGGAGGCCGCCCACCTTACGGTCCGACAGTGGCAGGCAACCTTTGACGCGATTAGCGACGGCGTCGTTCTGCTCGATGGCGACGGCAAGGTCGTCCGCATCAACCAGGCAATGGAGCGGATGCTCGAGATCTTCCCGAGCGAGCCCATCGGAAAGTCCTTTCACGAGCTGTTGAACATCGCCCCCAGCCGCGCCGGTTCCCCGTTCGTACGGATGCTTGAATCGGGGGTTCGCGAGAACGTCGAGCTCAAGAGGGAAGAGCGCTGGTTCCGCGTTGCGGTCGACCCCGTCTCGAACCAGGACGGGAAGCGCCAGGGAGCGGTGTGCATCATCTCCGACATCACCGACCGCCGGCGCATGGAGGAAGAGCTGCGCCGGCGGGCCGACGAGTTGATGGCGGCGGACCTGCGCAAGGACGAGTTTCTGGCGATGCTCGCTCACGAGCTCCGGAATCCACTCGCCCCCATCCTGAATTCCCTCGAGGAAATCCGCTTGAGCGGGCCGGCGGAGCTGGATACGGGACGGGCCCTCGACATCGCCGGGCGCCAGGTACGGCACATGGCCCGGCTGCTCGACGACCTGCTCGACGTCGCGCGGTTTACCCGGGGCAAGATCCAGCTCCGGAAGGGTGCCGTCGAGCTGACCCTGGTCGCGTCACTGGCGGCCGAAGCGGTGCGTCCGAGGATTGAGGGGAAAGGCCAGGAGTTCTCCTTGTCGCTGCCGTCCGAGCCCGTCTGGGTCGAGGGAGACCCCACGCGCCTCGAACAGGTTCTGGGGAACCTGCTGAACAACGCATCGAAGTACACCGATGCCGGCGGGCGAATCGCGCTGACGCTGGAGCGCGACGGCGACGAAGCCGTGCTGCGTGTTGCCGACAACGGCATCGGACTCAGCCCCGACATGCTGCCCCGCGTCTTCGACCTGTTTTCTCAGGCGGACCTCTCGCTCGACCGGGCCGAGGGGGGCCTGGGAATCGGCCTTACGCTTGTGCGGAGCCTCGTCGAGATGCACGACGGACAGGTCAGCGCTCAGAGCGGCGGGCCCGGCCGCGGGAGTGAATTCGTCGTCCGCCTTCCCATCGCACGACAGCCACCTCCCGATGCCTCGGAACTCGCGCCTTCGACCTCGACGACGTCACAGCGTCGCCGCCGTTTGCTGGTGGTCGACGACCACCGAGACTCTGCGCAAAGCTTGGCAAGGGTCCTCAGACTCTGGGGACACGACGTGACCGTCGCCCACGACGGGCCTTCAGCGATCGAGCGATTCCGCCAGTCGCCGTTCGACCTGATCCTGCTCGACATCGGTCTGCCCGGCATGGATGGCTACCAGGTGGCCGAGATCCTCAAAGAAACAAAAGGGAACGCGGGCCCTCTCCTGATCGCGCTGACGGGGTACGGTCAAGACGAGGACCAACGCCGGGCGCATCGCGTCGGATTCGACCTCCATTTCGTGAAGCCGGTGGATCTCGAAACCCTCCACGACCTGCTCGTGAACCTTGAAACGCATAGAAGCTCTTGCGGTCTGGACATGGGTCAGTCGACCGAACGGGACTCATCAAGGACGCCGCGAGACGTCTAACGGCGGCGGGGACCGATCGCCGTCCCAAGGGGGGACTCCGTCACCGCGTCGGGCTTCAAAGTCCGCCACCCTTGCGCGACTCGGGTGGACAGTTCCCGACCCGGAGCGTTACAAAGAGGGCCACGCGCGGGTCGCGCCGCGAGATCACCAGGACCCAACGTCAAACGGAGACGGCGGAGGATGTCGGCGACGCCGCTTTACCCCCTGCGCTTCGAGCCAATCCTCAAGGAGCTGATCTGGGGCGGACGCCGGCTGGAGTCCGTGCTGGGCAAGACGCTGGGCGCAGGGGCGCACTACGCGGAGAGCTGGGAGGTCGCCGACCACCGCGACGACGTCAGCCGGGTCGCCGAGGGCCCGCTCAAGGGTGTAAGTCTTCGCGACCTGGTCCGCGAGCGCGGGGAGGAGGTGCTGGGGCCCGCGCTGGGCCCGCGCGCGCAGTTCCCGCTGCTCGTCAAGTTCCTCGACGCGCACCAGGTCCTTTCGGTGCAGGTCCATCCCGACGACGCGCTCGGGCGCAAGCTCGCCGACGATAACGGCAAGACCGAGGCCTGGGTCGTGATTCATGTCGAGCCGGGCGGCCGGATCTACGCGGGACTGCGGCCCGGTGTGACGCGCGACGAGTTCGCGGCCGCGATCGCCGCCGGCGCCGTGGAGCCGCTGTTGCACCAGTTCGAGCCGAGGCCCGGCGACTGCATCCTGATCCCCGCCGGGACCGTGCACGCGATCGGCGCGGGGGTCGTGCTGGCGGAGATCCAGCAGATGTCGGACGCGACGTTTCGCGTCTTCGACTGGGGCCGGCTGGGCCCCGACGGCAAACCACGCCAGCTCCACGTCGCGCAGGCGCTCGAATCGACCGACTACGCGGCCGGCCCCGTCGAACCGATCGCGCCGCAGGCCGAACCGATCGAAGGTGGCCTGCGCGAGCGCCTGGCGCGCTGCCCCTACTTCGCACTCGAACGGCTGCGGCTGGAGAGCGCTGCGGGCGTCGGGTCGGCCGAGCGCTTCACGATCCTGCTCGGTCTCGGCGGCACGGCCGAGGTCTGGCACGGAGGGGTCGGCGCACGCCTGGGATTCGGCCAAACCCTGCTGCTTCCCGCAGCGCTCGGGACGTGCGCGATCGCCCCGGCGAACGCGGGCGAAGCGGTTGTGTTGACGTGTGTCGTGTCCTGAGGTCGAGACAAGGAGTGTCGCATGGCCGCCGGCCCGGAAGCCCCCCCTGAGGGGATCGCGTACAATCGACTGTTCCCCTGGATGCGCTTGTTCGGGGCCTTCGGCGTCGCGTCGGACCCCAAGAAACTGATCCTGGCTGCCGTTGGTCTCGTCGTGTTCCAGCTCGGTGGGGCCGCGCTCGACCGCACCCTCGCGCGTGCGCCCGAAACACAGAGGTCCTGGTTTCCCCGGCACCCGATCGATGCAAGCCAGCGCGGGTTTTGGACGACGTACGCAAGCACGACGATCGATGGCCAGCCTCAACCGATACAGACGTCGGAGCACCAGCTTGCGATGGAGCCGCCGCCGATCATGGCGGGGATCGGCGCCCGCCTCCAGAGCGCTCCGACGCGGCTTGGCGAGCCCGTCGGCGTCCTGGTCGGACCTTTCGTACGTGCCTTCGCGCCCGCTGCCAGCACTTCGAGCTTCATCCACGCCCTGCTCTCCGCCTTCTGGGGCGCGCTCGTTTGGGGACTGTTCGGGGGGGCGATCGCGCGCATCGCATTGCTGCAGGTTTCGCGTTCCCGGTCGCTCACTCTGACCGGTGCCGTCCGGTTCGCGGCCAGCAACGCGGTGTCGCTGGTCTCCGCCCCGCTCGCTCCGCTGCTGGCGGTCGGGGCGTTCGCGCTCCTGTGCGCGTTGTTCGGCCTGGTGTACCGCATCCCCAGCGTCGGCGCCACTTTCGCCGGGGCCCTGGCACTCGTCCCGCTGCTGGCGGGCCTGGTGATGACCGTCGTTCTCATCTGCCTGGCCCTGGGCTGGCCCTTGATGGCGCCCGCCGTCGCGGCCGAGGGAGAAGACTCGTTCGACGCCTTGAGCCGATCGTTCGCTTACGTGAACCAGCGACGCGGTCTTTACCTGTTCTACGTCGTGCTCGCGTGGCTGGTCGGCAGCGTGGGACTGGTCTTCGTCGACGTGTTCGCCGGGCTGGTCGTGCACCTGGCGGAGTGGGGTTTGAGCTTCTCGGCCCCGCGCGACACGCTCCTCGCCCTCTGGGGCCGGTCCGACGCCGGGCTGCCGGCGGCCGCCGCAGCCCACGGGTTCTGGCTCGGGCTGGTGGGTCTGCTCGCGCACGCCTGGATTTACAGCTACTTCTGGTCGTCGAGCGCGATCGTCTACCTGCTGTTGCGCCACAACGTCGACGGCACGCCGTTCCACGAGCTTCACGTACCGGATTCGCCCGCGGCCCCGGTCAGTGATCCCGTTCCCGACCCGGTCGCCGTCGATGAGGCAACGCCCGCGGAGGCCTCTTAGGGTGCATGAAATGCACCGATCGGGATCGGTGCGCGTCACGCACCGGTCGCCGTCTTCCAGGAGCCGCTGACGAGCTCCCCCTGGAAGACCGTGGCAACCACCGGGCGGTCCGACGCGAACAGCAGGACGTGGGGGTCGGGTTCATCGCGGTCGGGGAGCGCGACCACGGCCAGGTCGGCCGCCTTGCCGACGCGCAGGCTGCCGGCCGTCGCCTCGATGCGCAGGGCCCAGGCGCCGAAGAGCGTGGCCATCGTGAGCAGCAGCGCGCCGCCGAGCGACGGGTCGTGCCGGTACAGAAAGCGAGCCTCGTCGAGCACGCTCAAGGTCGGGCTCGACGCGAGGCTGTCGGTGCCGAGGCAGACGATCACGCCACGCTCCAAAAGCGCCCGGTACGGGTGGGGCGCGTGGCCGAAGCGGGCATGGGTCCGCGGGCAGAACGCGATCGCCACCCGCTGGCCGCTCGGCGCGGCCTCGGGGCGGAACTGCCAGAACTCGGACGGATCGAAATAGGTGCCGTGGGCGATCAGCCAATCCGCCTGCCTCAGCTCCCCTTTGCGTACGTAGTCGGCCGGGCTGGCCCCGATCGGCTCCCACTCCTCGTCCCACGCGCCGAGTTCTTCCAGGAACCCCCGGAGCGGTCCCTCCCTGCGCTCGAGCAGCTCCAGCTCCTCGGGCATCTCGGCCAGGTGGGTCGAGAGCGGCAGGCGGCCGGACACCGCCTTGTGGTAGAGCCAGCCGGCCGTGCTATACGGAGCGTGAGGGCTGAGGCCGGCCCGGACCTTCCCGGTCTCGGCCTGGGGATTGATCCGCGCGAGCCAGGTCCACGCCTCGTGGGTCGTCTGCAAGCCCCGCGCACGGTGCAAGCCGATCAGCTCGGCGAACACGATCCCACGCACGGGGGCCTGGGCCACCTGGCGCCAGCTCAAGCCGGCCGTGGTAATGTCGGCCAAGGCCGTGGTCCCGGCCGCCACGCTGGCCGTCAGGTTACGCGTGACGGCCCCACGCGCTGCGCGTTCGGTGCCGGTGCGCCGTTGCTCGACCACCCTGCGCAGCCATTCCACCTCGTTCTCAGGCCCCGCCGACGCAGCGCGCCGCGGCTTCAGGGCCGACAGCTCGAGGTGCGTGTGCGCGTTGACGAACCCGGGCACGATCGCGACGTTGCCCAGGTCGTAGTCCGGCCTGCGCGCACCCAGCGGCCCGATCCAGGCGATGCGGCCGTCCAGGATCGTCACGCCGCCTTCCTCGATCGGCGGTCCTTCCACCGGGAACACGTAACGCGCGGCGAGCGTCAGGGAGTTCGATTGCATCGCGGGAACGCCGGTTGGATGGGAAAAGACCGCTCCCGCCGTAGCCGGCGCTTAGCCGGCGGTCACCAAGGGCTCGGAGACAAGCCGCTCCCCGTTCGCCGCCGCCTTGCCGGCGGGTCGACTGCGCCACAGGTACGCCAGCAGGGCGGCCGACACCAGAACGCTCAGAATGACCAGCCAGCCATGATAAAGGCCCTTCGCCGGGTCGCGATAGATCCATTCGGCGATTCGCGCGCCCGCCGGGGTCTCCTTCCAGTATGGAAGCGCGACGGCCATGGCGTTGTTGACGAAGTGGAAGACGATGCCGGGCAGGATGCTCCGGCTCCGGACGGCGAGCAGGCCCAGAATGACACCCAGAATCGCTGCGTTGAAGAACTGCTGGAACAGGCTCAAGAGCACGTGCAGGAACGCGAACAAGAGCGCGGACAGCACGATCGCCGAACGCTCGCGGTGCCCGTGCTCCAGCCCTGAGAGGATGAAGCCGCGGAAGGCGAACTCCTCACAGATCGCCGGCACGAACGCGAACAGCAGCACGGCCACGCCCAGGCTCGGCACGCTCCCCACCATCTGCTCCATCGCCGCGCGGATCGCGCGTGTCATGGGGAACAGGCGGGTGACGACGTCCCCCAACTCGTTCACGAGCGGGTTGAGCGCGAACACCAGCCCCAGTGCCAGCGCGACGTACGAACCGCGGGGCAAGTTCAAGCGCAGCGTGCGCCGGGGCGACGACGTCAAGAACAAGGCCATCGACAGCGGCGGGGTCAGGATGAAGGCGATCTGCCCGGCCGCCATCGCCCCCAGCGATGTGGCCAAGCCGTTCATCGCCAGGTACTGGAGCAGGAACCAGGCCAGCGTGAGCATCATCGCAAAGCAAAAGATGGCCTGGCCCGCGGTCGGCGTCGGTTCCTTGTCCCGGAGCAAGTGCCTGGCCCAGAGCCGGAGATCGAACCGCTCGGCCTCCCGGAAAAGAACCTCCTCGCGGTGGAACTGGTCGACGGCCCAGCGCAACGCCACGCCGCCGTAGACAATCGTCGGCAGCAGCACCGGGATGAAGTAACGCCAGGCCACGTCGTACTCGCGGAGCATCAACGACCGCAGCAGCAGCGAGACCCCCGTTACCGGCACGAGGCTGTAGAACAAGTTCAGCTCGATCCCCGGCGCGAGCGTCAGGAACACGAGCGGGAGGCAGACCAGGTAGAGCGGCGTCATGTAGTACTGCCCCTCCTTCATGCTCTTCGCGAGGACCGCCAGTGCCACGCAAAGAGCGCTGAAGAAGACCGAGAGCGGCACGAGCAAGAGCACCATCCAGAACACCGACGCGAGCGACGGCGGTGAGAGGACCGTTTCGGTCGCTCGGGCCCCTGCGGCGCTCATCGCCCCCAACTGCTTGGCCATCTGGACGCCGGTCAGTCCCATGCTGAGGATATTGAGCAGGGCCGTCGTCATGCTCGCGAGCACGACCGTGAGGAACTTGCCCATCACGATCTCGCCGCGCGACGCCGGGCTGATCAGCAGGGTCTCCATCGTCCCCCGCTCCTTCTCCCCCGCGCACAGGTCGATCGCGGGGTAGAACGCCCCCGTCAGCGACATCATAACGATCAGGAACGGGAACAGCCGCGCCCAGACGTTCCCCCCCTGCTCTTCCTGCGGCGCAACGTCCTGCCCCTTCACTTCGATCGGCTCGGTAAAGCTCGTCGGCAGCTTGCGCTCGCTGACCCGCGCCTCGACGATGAACTCGCGCCAGCGCGACAGCACTTCCTTCACGCGCAGGTAGGTCGTCTGGCTCTGTTCGTGCGTGCTCTCGTAGAAGACCGGGATCTCTTCCTCCTTTAACCGGTCCAGCTTCTGGCGGACGTCGTGTGGGATGAACACCACCGCGTCGGCGTCTCCCAGGCGGATCGTCCGGGTGATCAGTTCCTGACGCTGGCCCGGGTCGGCCCACGCACCGTCGGCCGGCCTCACCTCGACGGTCATCAACTCCGCCTCGTCGCGGGAATCGAACAACGAGGGAGCGAACCTGTTGTTCTTCTCGTTCAAGAGCGGAGGCGCCGGCGGCAGGTTCTCCTTCCCGACGACGACGACCTTTCGCGCCTTCTGCTCGAACTCCGACTGAAGCTTCAAGAGCCCGATCGCCAGGATCGGGTAGAGCAGCACCGGCAAGATGAAGACCATGAAGAGCGTGCGCCGGTCGCGGATCTGGTCGCGGACCTCGCGGCGGACGATCACGAAGACGTTGGACCAGCGCATGCAGCCGTCCCAGTGGTGGAGCGAGACCACCAATTGTATGAGCTACAACGAATTTACGGGAATCAGCCGTCCCACTCGGTTTTTCCCGCTTCGCGGGGCTCTTGGCGACTCGCCTCGGCCCGCTCGACCAAATGGAAGAATAGCTCTTCCAGGTTCGGCTGGTCAAACTGTTCCAGCAAGCGGTGCGGCTCGCCGTCAGCCTGCACCCGTCCTTTATAGATCACCGCGAGACGGGAACAGAGTTTTTCCACCTCGTGCATCGAGTGCGTGGAGAAAATAATGGTTTTCCCCTGGTCACGCAGCTCGGCGATCTTCTGGAGCACCGCGCGGACGACCAGCACGTCGAGACCCGAGGTCGGCTCGTCGAAGATCAGGACGGGCGGATCGTGCACAATGGTCCGCGCGATCGAGACTTTCTGCTTCATGCCGGTCGACATCTTCGAGCCGAGCGTGTTACGAAAGTCGTTCATCTGGAGCCAGTCGAAGATCGTCTCCATCCGTGCGCGGAGCCGTTCGGGCGGTAGCCGGTAGAGCCGGCCGAAGTACTCGACGAGCTCCCAGGCGGTCATCCGGTCGTAGATGCCCGTGCTGGCCGACATGTAGCCGATGCTGGCGCGGACCGCGAACGCGTTTTCCATCACGTCGTACCCGGCCACGATCGCCCGGCCCCCGGTCGGTTTCAGCACCGTGCTCAGGATGCGCAAGGTGGTCGTCTTCCCTGCGCCGTTGGGGCCGAGAAGGCCGAAGATCTCGCCCGGCCGGCAGTCGAAGCTGACGTCGGCCACGGCCGAGACCCAGCCGCGCTCGTAGTCGAGGAACTGTTTGGAGAGGTGCTCGACGTGAATCACGTATGGTCTCGTGGTCCCGGTAGGGCCGGGCCCCGGCCGCCCCACCTACCCCCCCCCCCCACCGCCCCAACAAAAAAAAAAAAAAAGAAAACAAAAAAAAAAAAAAAAACACCCCCCCCCCCCATTAACAAAAAAAAACAAAAAAAC
>JARLIH010000470.1 GCA_031291845.1 Isosphaeraceae bacterium
GCCGCCGGTGGACCTCGCTCAAGAGGCGGGAGTCGAGGTGGGCGACGACCGCCTCGCGAACCCGGTCGTGGTACGTCTCGACCCGCTCCCCGTCGGGCACGCTGCCGGCGACCCGGAGCAATCGGCCCGAGCGCAACAGCGCGATCGAGGCGCGCTCATCGCCGCTCCCCTCCACGCACCGCCAGGCCGTGGCGGGGGCCACGGGCCGGCCCGACACCGCGACCACCTCCAGGAGCCGGCGCGCTTCGACCGGCAGGCGCACGACGCGCGACCAGAGCACTTCGTCGAGTGCAACCACGCCGGTCTTGAAGGCCGCGCCGTCGTCTCGAACCTGGAGCGACCGCGTCAGCTCGGCGACGAAGAACGGGTTTCCCCCCGACTCCCGCGCGACTGCCTCGGCCTGCCGTTCGGCGGCCGGCCCGTCCCCTCCGAGTAGCTTCCGGGCCAAGGCGCGCGCTTCGTCGAACGTCAACGGCTCGATGTCCAGCAGGCGCCGGTCGAACGCTTCCTCGCGCGACCAGGCGGCCAGGGCCTGCAGGAACGGGTTCTCCTCATCGGTCCGATAAGACGCGAGCAAGAGCAAGGCCGGGGGGTCGGGGGGCCGGAGGACTTCGGAGAGGACCGCGAGGCTGTCGGTGTCGCCCCACTGGAGGTCGTCGATCGCCAGCACCAGCGTGTTCCGGTCGCCGAGCCGTCCCAACAGCTCGCGCAAGGCCGCATACGCCCGCCGCCGGAGCTGCTGGGGGTCGGGGACGTCGACCCCTCGGTGCGGCGCGCTCGCGACGGCCTCGACTCGCTTGAGGACCGGAAACACCCGACCGAGCGCCCCGACGTCGCGCGGCAGCAGCGCGTTCACGTCGGCCGTCGACAGGCGGCGGAGGTACCGGCTGAGCCCGTCGATCAGGCTGTCGAGCGCCTTGTAGGGCACCGACTCGCGCTCGTAGCAGCGTCCGGCCAGCACCACGGCCGCGTCGCGCGCGGCAAGGTCGTCGAGGAACCGCTGCACCAGGGCGCTCTTCCCGACCCCGGACCGCCCGCGCACGAAAACGACCACCGAGGCCCCGCGCTCGACGGTCGCAAGCGCGTCGTTCAGGGCCTGGTACTGCGGCTCGCGCCCGACGAACGGCGCGTCTCCCGCGTGCGAGCTCGAGAGACTCTCGCTGCCCGTCGTCTCGTCCTCCGCGCCCCCCAGGCGCCGGACCACGTCGGACCCTGGAGGCCGCGCGCGCGGATCCCGGCGCAAGAGCTCGACACACAGCGCATCGAGGTCCTCCGGCACGTCCGTGACCAGCTCGCGCGGCGGGGGCGGCTCGAAGCGCTGCTTGTCCATCAGGACGTCGATCGCCCGCCCCAGAAACGGGAGGCGGCCGGTCAGGGCCTCGAACAGCATGACTCCCACGGCGTACCAGTCGCTCGCCTCCGCGGTCGGCAGCCCCGCGGCCTGCTCGGGGGCCATGTAGCCGGCCGTGCCGACGAGCTGCCCCTCCATGCTGTCGCCCCGCGCCAGCTCGGTCGCCAGACCGAAGTCCATAATCACGACGCGCCCCTCGTGCGTCACGAGCACGTTGGACGGCTTGACGTCGCGGTGCAGCTTGCCCGCCCGGTGGAGCGCTGCCAGCCCCTCCGCAAGCTGCCGGAGCGCCTGCCGGAGCCTTACCCGAGAGCCCGAGCCCCGTCGCACGTAAGTCAGAAAGTCCACTCCCGCGACGAACTCCATCACGATGAACCACGAGCGCCCGTCCGAGATCAGCTCGTGCAGCGCGATCAGGTTCGGGTGCGAGACGTCGAGCAGCGCCCGGAACTCCTGCTTGAACCGGTAGATCGAAATCGCATCGACCCGCTGCATCGTCTTCACCGCGACCGTTACGCCCCTGCGCCGGTCGTGCGCGCGGAAGACGATGCCCATGCCGCCGCTACCGATGACCTCGATGATCTCGTACCCCTCGAGCGCGGGCCAGACGACCACCGAGTCCGGCGGCCCGCTCAGGCCCGACAGCTTCGTGGCCGGCAAGAGAACGGGCACCTCTTCACCGCGGTTCTCGCCCCCTTCCGACGTCCCGGCGGCGGCAAGGACGATGGGTTCGTCGCCGGAATCGATCGCCCGGTGGACCTCGAAGAGGTCGCTCAGCGGACCCGCGAGGGTCGGGAACCGGGCCTGGTATTCCTCCAGCGCGAAGGGCTCTCCGCGCTCCTCTCGGAGCACGACTTCGTTGTAGATGAGGTCCAGCAACCCCTCCGCGTCCTCACGGAGCGTGGGATGGAGATCGAGGTATCCTTCCACACGGTAGGGCTCGCCGTTCGCGCAGCGGCGCCTCTGGTCGGCCATCAGCGCTTGTAGCGAAGGCCTCCCGCCCTCCGTCGACCCGGGCGTGCAGGGGGGAGTAGGGGGGGGCGGCTCACGCATCGTCGGGGTCGTCCAGGCCGATCTCGCGTGCCGCCCGGCGGACGGCCCGCGCGCGTTTCATGCGCAAGGCTTCAGGGCTCCCCCCGACCGCCGCGGCGACCTCGGCCCAGTCCTTTCCCGCCTGGCGCACGTCCAGCACCTGTCGCTCGCCCGCCTCGAGCGCCCCGGCCTCAACGCGCCGGCAGTCGCGCCGGGCAGCCCGCTGGCCCCGGGCCTGGTTGGCCAGCTTGTTTCGCGCCATGGTCGCGAGCAAGCGCAGGAGCTGGTCGGGCTCGTTCAGTTCATACTGCCCGAGCGCGGCTCGAACGAAGAAGCTGGCCATCACCGACTGACAGATATCGACCGAGTCGAGCACCTGTCGCAACCGGGGGTCGGCGAGCCGCACCCTGGCTGCGCGTCGAACCATCGGCTCGTAGCGCCGGACCAGTTCTTCGGCCGCGCGCTCGTCCCCCGCGCGGACGCGTTCGATCAGGGTTTGAAACGTCGCCTCGGTCTCGGACATGGGACGCGGCCTCCGGGGGATACTGAGGTCTCGCGGACGCCCCGATTGTACCGCCACCCGGCTGCTGCGTTCCATGAGAAGGTCGACGGCTCAGAAAAAGACGCGTCCGGCCCGAGCGGGGAAACACGACAAAAAGCAAGTACCGCGCGGACCTGACCCGAGTCACACCGTCACTCGGCAAAACAACCACTCCGACGACCCGTTTGAAGTAATATTTAAATATTGAGATAAATTATCTATATCAATAAATGATTTGCCACTCCTTGCGGCTGCGTACGCATTTCCAGCCCGTGCTGTTGCTTCGCAGGCACGAGTCGCTTTGCCCTTGGGCGGTCGAGTTTGCTACCTTTTGACTTCTGCGGGCATCGGGGGCCAGCCCGCGCTCTTTGGTGAGGATGATGTCGTTTTGCGATACCCGTCGGTTATCATTGCGGCTCTTGGCCGACCCCAATCGGTACGCTGGAGTTGCGGCGCCCTGCTTGCGGCCGGGCTCATCACGTGGACGGCGTGTGCCGCAAGCCTCGACAACGGGCATGTCGGCGTCGTGCACGACGACGGCATCTATCTCGTCTCGGCGAGAGCCCTGCGCGACGGCCTGGCCTACGGACTCCCGAACCGGCCGGGCGTCCCGCGTCCCAAGTACCCGATCGGGCTGCCCATTCTCGTCGCCGCCGCCCTCAGGATTGCTCCTGGGGTCCCGTCGCCTGCGCGGGATATCGCCGTCGCCAGGACCGTGGTCATCGCCTCCGGCTGGATTTTCGTCCTGTGCGCCTACGCTTGGCTGCGTCGACTGCGTATTGGCCCGCTGGCGGCATCGCTGATCGTCCTGGCGGCCGCCTTCAACCACGTCACCCTCGTGGACGGCGCGATCACCATCTTCGCGGACCTGCCGTTCTGTGCCGTCGTCTACGCGCTCTTGGCGAGGTGGGCCGGGCGCGGGGCGGGCAACCGTCCGGCCGGAACGGTCGCTGACGCCTTCGGCGATGGGCTCCTCGCCGGGCTTGGCCTGTTCCTGAGAAGTAACGGGGTGACCCTCGTGCTGGGTGCCCTCATCGCGGCATGGATCGGGCCGAGGCGGCGGGCAACCGTCGCCGCCTGCGCGCTGGGCATCAGTTCGGTGGCTCTTCCACTAACTCTGTATCCTGCCCAGCCTCCTCACCCTGTTCCCTCGGGCAATTATTCGCTCGAAATGCGCGCTGGGTGGTCATCGCCCGCCGCGGGCATGCGGATCATCGCCGGCAATCTGGGGTCGATCGTCCGGGATCTCCCGATGCACGTCGTCTTTCCCAACGCTTCCTACACCGCGGCCGTCACGCGCCTTTTCGCTGTGTTTCCGTTTGGCGCCTGGGTAATCCGAGTCGTCATCGGAGTGCCGGTAGCGCTCGGCCTGGCGCGACTCTGGCGGCAACGACGCCCGATTGATGTGCCGGCCTGGTTTCAGGTCGCCGCGACGCTCGGTCTCTTCGCGATCTGGCCGTGGAATTCGGTCATGGACCGGTTCCTGTTGTCCCTTTTTCCGATGGTCCTGTTGTGCTTCGGCACGGGCGTGGCCGAAGCGGCTCGTCTCGCCGGTGCCGGGCGCTCGGCTGTGCAACGCGCGGCGATTGCGTCTTTAGTCCTCGCGCTGGCCAGCAACTTCAGCGTCGCCGCACGGTCCGTGGCGCAGTTCCACTCGCATGGCCGGCAATGGGCCGGCGCGAGCGACCGCGCGGAACTGGAAAGCGCCTTGGCCTTTATCGCCACGCTCGAACCGGATGCAGTCGTCGCCGCGACCTGGCCGGAGACGGTCTCCCTCTACACCGGGCGGCAAGCGTTCCCTCTGATCGAGGACGACCAATTGATGCTCCGGGCCAGCGGCGATAGCCGCCGCCTCAAGCGCTGGATCGAGCTGACCACGTCGAGGCCCTGCTACCTCCTGGCCCGAAGCCAGGCGGAGGATCCGTCGTCCACCGACCTCCGGCAGGTCGCCCGCCTCGCCTCGGAGCCTGGATACCGCTTGCGTGACGTTTTCCGTTCGCCGGGTGGGCGTTATCGGGTCATCGTCGTTACCAAAATCAATTAATTATGATTAAAATCGAAAATTGAAATTATAAATATTCATAATGATTATGATTTAAATTCCGATAATACATTCTCCGCAAGCCCCGCTTCTTCGCTAGTTTGACTCGTCTTACGCCTTCAACTCTCCCAATGTCGCAAAACGACGACATCCTCAGGGTTATTCCCTAAGGAAATCGCCCTAGGACCGCTTCCTCTCGTGGTTGCATGACTCTATGATGCTATCGGGATTCAGGCCGCGAGATCTTGACCTTAGGCCGTGTCGCCAGGGCCGCGGTGGTCCTGGCGAAAGGGATTGTCCGCACGGACTACGTGGATTTGGAGTTTGTTGGTGGCACCCCAGGCGTCAACGCTTCGTGGATCCGCGGCCCACACAACTGTTGAGGCGCTTCGTGTTTCGCAAAACGTTGGGATTGATCTGCGTGCTCGGGGCCGGGCTGTCGCCTTCGGCTCGGGCGGACATGCTTGGTCCGGCTCAAAACTACAATGTTTTCGTGCTGGGTAGCGACTCGGAGTCAAACACCGATTCGCAAGGACCGGTGGCGGTGGGGGGGAACGCTGTTTTTCAAAACTATAGCGTTGCGTCCTCTCGGTCGACCGTCACACCCGATGCGCTGGTGGTCGGCGGTGACCTGAACTACACGAACGGCACGGTGAACGGCGACCTGCACGTGGGCGGCACGGCCTCGCTTTCGGGCGTGACCGTGACCGGGAGTCAGTTCCACGACACGCCGATCAACTTCGCCGCCGCGGGATCGTCGCTGGTCGCCGAATCGACGTACTTGAACGGCTTGACGGCGACAGGGTCGGTGGGAAGCGGGACTCTGGGTTTGACGCTGACCGGCAGCAATGCTGCGCTCAACGTCTTTCAACTGAGCGCCACCCAGTTCGCCAGCGCCAACAACAACGGCCTGAACATCGTGGTGCCGAACGGCTCGACCGCGGTGATCAACGTGGCCGGCTCGTCGCCGTCGCTGGCGAATTTCCAGATGTACGTCAACGGCTCGTCGTCGGAGTCGAACGCGCAGATCAACAAGATCTTGTTCAACTTCGCCGGGGCGACGAGCCTGAGCGACTCCAATGTGGCGATCTACGGCAGCGTGCTGGCGCCGTCGGCCGCCCTCTCGTTCGGCTACAGCCACATCGACGGCACGTTGATCGGCGCCAGCCTCACGGGGAATGTCGAGGCCCACGATTATCCCTTCACCGGCAACCTCCCGCCGGCCCCCGTCCCCGAACCTTCCTCGGTGGTGCTCCTCGCCCTCGGCGGCTGCGCCGTGGCGTTCGTTTCGAGCAAGAAACGCCGCCGTCGCGACGCTTTGGTCGCCTGATCGCCGTTCTCCCGATGGCGGACAGCTTTCCGGATGACCCCGGCTGCCGTCCTCCCTGGCGCTCAATGACGCGTTACCCTTGGCCGCGGGTCAAGGGTAACGCGTCTGCCATTTGCCCAGGGCGGCCTCGCGCGGTAACCGTCGGCGCCTGGAAATCCATTCGACTCTCGTTTGCCACAGTTCAGGTAATCCTGCGGGTCTTGCGTACGGCTTTTCGGGAATGTCGGTCAGTCGAGTCCATCGGGATAAAGTTCGTCGAGGATTGCCTCGGCCGGCTCGCGCACCTCGGGCGCCACGCGTCGCAAATAGGCTCGATTCCCGGCCGCACCCGTCGCCAACGCCTCCCGCAAGGGCCTCCAACGGTCTCCTGCGCCGCATTCGTCCAGAAGTTCGACGGATTGCGCGGCATACCCCGCGGCCGCGGCCTCCCGAAAGAAAGCCAGGATGTCTGGCCAAGCTTCGTCCTGAGATTCCATCGGTAAATCGGCGAGAAACTGTTTCGCGAACACGGCAGCGCCGGACCAGTCTCGTTGAGCAACGAGAATCATGGCCAAGGTGTGAACGAAGAGAGGGTTATGAGGCTGGAGTTCAACAGCTTTTCTGGCTGCGGCCTCGGCCTCGGAATCGCGGCGCCCCGGTTGATAAAGGGACCAGGCCAGTAAGTTCCAACTGAGAGCCTCTGAAGGATTGACAACGGTAGCGTGTCGATATGCAGCCTCGGCTTCCCGTGCCCGAGCGTCATCGCTTGCCAGGAAAATACCGAGCGCGAGCCACGCGAAGGCGTCTGTGGGATCGAGCTCGATGGCCCGTCGAAACGCGGTCTCGGCCTCGCTGGCCCGTGCCTCATCCTTGGCCAGCAGGCGACCGAGGCATCGCCACGCGTAGGCGTAAGTGGGCCTAACCTCAATTGCGCGTCGGAACGCGGCCTCGGCCTCGCCGGCCCGTGCCTCATCGTTGGTGAGCAGGTTGCCCAAGCCGCAGTAGGCGTGGACGTAGTTAGGGTCGACCTCGATCGCGCGCTGGTAGGCCGCC
>JARLIH010000057.1 GCA_031291845.1 Isosphaeraceae bacterium
CCCTCGCCGAGCGCCGGGCCGCCCGGCTCGAGGCTGGCGAGCCGCAGGGAGAACGGCGGCTCTTCAACCTTCCCCTCCGGCCTTGACCGTCGATTGGTCCGGAAATGACGTTGTCCCTCAGTTGGTCCGGGCTTCAGCCGGTACAAAATACCGGCTGGAGCCGGGACACCCCGTGGAAAACGCCGGTGCGATCCGCTCCCGATATCGCGGGGCTCGCGTCCCCGCCGACCTGAGGAATCGACGGTTCCTCGGCAATCCGCAAGACTTCACGAATCCTTCAGCTTGCCAGTGTTGCCATCGCGTACAGCCCGCCGTTATCATGGTTGGAGTGGAGCCTGCGCTGAGCTGCCGGAAACCGTACCGCCTTTGAAGAGCCGCGACTGATGGGGTTGGAGCGCCGGTGCGTTTACTACTCGGGTCGCGTCCAGGGGGTCGGCTTTCGCTTCACCGCCCGGCACCTGGCGCGGGGGTTCGATGTTGCGGGCTACGTCCGCAACTTGCCGGACGGCCGCGTGGAGCTCGTCGCTGAAGGTGACGCGGCAGACGTTGGGTCGTTCTTTGCCTCCGTCCGCCGTGAAATGGGGGACAAGGTCCGGGACGCCGACGAATCGAGCGAAGCCGTCGAGGTCTCCCAACTGTCCGGGTTCGAGATTCGTTACTAGGGCCGCCCGATCGGGTGCGGAGACGCACCAAGTTCTTTCATTCCAAGTAGATCGGTGCCGCCACGGTGCCGGACGCCATCATCCTCTTTTCAGCGAGTGATTGTTGCCATGAAAGCGTTTACGATCGCGACCGCGACCGCCAAGGAGGCGATTCGCCAGCCTGCGTTTTTCGTCCTGGCACTGCTCGCCGGTTCCTGGCTGATTTTCTCGATCTTCTTGGCGTACTTCACGTTCGGCGAAGACATCAAGATGTACAAGGACACCGGGCTTACGACGATCTCGTTTGCCGGCCTGCTGCTTGCGCTGTTGACGGCCAGCTCGACGGTTGCCGACGAGATTGAAGGGAAGACGGCGATCACGCTGCTGTCGAAGCCGATCAATCGCCGCCAGTTCATCGTGGGGAAGTTCCTGGGGATCGAGCTGGGCGTACTGGCGCTGTTCGTCCTCCTGGGTCTGCTCTTCGAGATGGGCGTATATTACAAGTACGCGTACGACCTGCGTGAATCGGCGAGCGCCGCCGAGTCTGCGATGCAATGGGCTCAAGTGAAGCAAGTGCTTCCTGGGCTTGTTCTTGGGTTCCTCGAAGTGACGGTCATCACGGCGATTAGCGTGGCGATCTCGACCCGGCTGCCGATGCTGGTCAACCTGGTTGTTTGCATCGCGATCTTCTTCCTGGGACACCTCAGTCCGGTGCTGGTCGACGTGACGAGCCAGGGCTTGGCGAAGGGGCAAGTGAACGAGCTGGTGGGCTTCATGGCCCGGCTGTTCGCGTGGGTGCTGCCGTCGCTCGAGTTCTTCAACGCGGGACCGGCGATCTCGACGGGTGCCGTGATCCCCTGGGTTGGCTACGTAATTCCTGCGCTCGGCTATTGTGTGTTGTACAGTGGAGCAGCGTTGTTGTTCGCGTTCCTGTTGTTCGAGGACCGCGACCTCGCCTGACGCCCTGCGCGTTGGACACCCGGCCCGGGCGCGAGGACGGACCCGACGTTCGCCGAGCCGGCGGGCCGAGTCGCCGTCCTCGTTCACTCGTATGTGCATGGGATTGACGCATGCAAGCCGACGCCTATCGTCGCGCTCTTCGGCTCCTGATGGCCCGCCAGGGCTTGGTGGCCACGGCCCATGTGCTGGGGGTCGCCCACTCCGTCCTGGTCCTCGCCCTGCTGGTCGTGGCGGGCCTCTTTACCGCGCTCTTGGTCTCGCAGGGGGAGGCGCGCTTTCCGACCGCCGCGCTCCCGCGCGTCTTCGACTATGCGCGCTCGGCGTCCCCACCGGCGAGTGACGAGGCGCAGCCGTCAACGTCCCGGCGGGATGGCCGCGACAGTTGGATCGCCAACCGCATCGCGAGCCAGGACCCGAAGTACACGCGGTTCGAGGACTCCGGGTTGCTGCCCCTGGTCACGAGCCACTTCGCGAGCACGAACCCACTCCACCGGCGTAGCGCGATCGCGCTGCGCCGGCTGTTGCGCGCGGTTCCGACCCTGCGCAACAACACCGGTGCCCTCAGCTCGCTGCTGGCGACCGGCTTGGTGCTGCTTTTGGCCCTGAGCGCGGGCGCCGGGTACCGCAGACAGGTCCTGGCGGAGGCGTCCTGCGACGTGGCGACAACGCTCAGGCGCCAGATCCACCGCCAGATGTACCGCCTTGGCCAGTCGTCGCTGCCGACCGAGGGGACGGGCCCCGTCGTGAACATCCTGACCCGCGAGGTCAACGACGTGCGCGACGGCATCTTCTCCGACCTCGACAACCGCTACCGGATGTGGGTCCTGGGGGGGGGCCTGGTGCTGATTTCCCTCTACCTCTCGTGGATCCTGACGCTGTTCCTGGCCTCGCTCGGAGCGCTCACCTGGATGATCGCCCGCGTGCTGGACCGCGACGCCCGGCTCGTCTCCGATGCCGCCATGCGCGACGCGGCGGTGCAGCTTTGCTTGTTGCACGAGGACCTATCGCTGCTGCGGACGGTGCGGGTCTACGGCATGGAGAACGTGGACAAGCTGAGGTTCGACGAGCACCTCGAACGGTACCGCGAGGCCGACGTGCGCCGGCTGCGGACCGAGGGCCGCGTGGCGCCGACGACGGCCCTGCTGTACGGGGTGGCCGTGACCCTCGCGCTGGGGCTCCTGGGATACAGCGTGCTCGTGACGCACCTGGTCACACCCGCCTCGGGATCGGTGCTCCTGGTCTCACTCGTCGGCCTCTCTTACCCCTTGGCCTCGCTTTTGCGCATGCAAAAGACCGTCCGGCAGGCCAATCGGTCGGCAGCGGCCGTCTTCGAGTTCCTGGAGCGCAAGCCCGAGCTGCAGCAGCCCGGCGGCGCACAGTTCCTGCCCCCGTTGCAGGACCGGATCACGTTCGAGAACGTCACGCTCGAAAGCCGCTCCGGGCGCACCCTGCTCGAAGGGGTGTCGGTCGAGATCCGCGCGGGCTCACGCACGGCGATCATGAGCCTGGACGAGGACGCCAAGCACGC
>JARLIH010000471.1 GCA_031291845.1 Isosphaeraceae bacterium
CCGGACGGGCCGGGCTCCGGCCGGCCGCGCCGCCGGGTTGGCGCCCGAAGGAGGCGACCAGCGCATGGGCGGCTCGACCCGTCGCGGTGGTCCCACCGGCGGCTGTGGGCGCGGGCCGGGCCCGTTCGGCGGACGACCCGCGCGGGGGGGAAGCGGCTCGGCGTCGCGATTGAACAGGTGCGCGAGCGCCCAGATCGCCAAGAACCCGAGCGTCACCAAGTAAGGAAGCATCTGGTTCACTCCCACGGCCGTCTCCTCGGATCAGGCTCCTGACCCCGAACCGACAGCGCGGACTCGGGGCTGGTCTGCCTTGGGAAATGCCCGGTCAGCTTCCGGCAACCTCGCGCCGGGAGTTGCTGGTGCCGGCGATCGTGGTCCTCATTTCGGTGTCAGCCTGGATATTGCGCAGGTGATAATAGTCGGTGATGCCCAGGTTCCCCTGGCGGAACGCCTCGGCGATGGCCCGGGGCACTTCGGCTTCCGACTCGACGACCTTGGCGCGGTTCTCCTGGACCTCGGCGATCATTTCCTGTTCCTTCGCCACCGCGAACGCGCGCCGTTCCTCGGCCTTGGCGCGGGCGACGCGCATGTCAGCCTCGGCCTGAAGCGCCTGGAGGTTCGCGCCGATGTTATCGCCGACGTCGATGTCGGCGATGTCGATCGAGAGGATTTCGTAGGCCGTACCGGCGTCGAGGCCCTTCTCCAGCACGCGTTTCGAGATCAGCTCGGGGGCCGCGAGCACTTCGCTGTGGGTGTCGGTCGAGCCGATCGCGTTGACGATGCCCTCGCCGACGCGCGCGATGATCGTCTCGTCCGTCGCACCGCCGACGAGGCGGTCGATGTTTGTCCGCACGGTGACCTTGGCCTTCACCTTGAGCTGAATGCCGTTCTTGGCCACCCCGTCGATGGTCTGGCGCCCCTGCGACGGGTCGGGACACTGGATGACCTTCGGGTTGACGCTCGTTTGCACCGCTTCGTAAATGTTCCGCCCCGCCAGGTCGATCGCGGCCGCCCGCTTGTAAGAGAGCGGTATGTCGGCACGGTTCGCCGCGATCAACGCCCGGACGACGTTCGGCACGCTCCCACCGGCAAGATAGTGGGCTTCCAGGCTCTTGGTCGTCACCCCGTCCTTCTCCCCCAGCCCCGACTGGATCGCCATGATCTTCGAGCGGACGATGATGTTCGGGTTCACCTTGCGGAACGACATCCCGACGAGCTCGAAGATCCCGACGTTCGCCTCGGTCATCTTCGCCTGGATCCACAGATTAAAATATTTCGCAAAGAAGATACACGCAATCAGCACGAGGAACGCGAGCGCGATGATCCCGAGCACGACGTACGTCGAGTACGGGGTAGCGGCAGCGTTCTGGGCAAACAGGAAGCCGTTCATGCGGGATAGCCTCATAAGTATCGGCGGCCGGCCTGCACCGGGAAGCCACCCGGTCGCGGGGGCAGGTGTTGCGCGGCCTTCCGTTCGGTTCAGGTCAGGTCAGGTCAATTTGTACGGATCGAGGTCGGGTCGGGCTGATTCCTGGAGCGGTGCTTCGGCGATGGCGCGCACGACGATTTGACCGCTGTGCACGCGTACGGCCCGGACGAGCGCCCCGGTGGGGACCAGTCCGTCCTCGGAGATTGCGTGGAGACGCTGGCCGTCGATCTCGACGAACCCCGAAGGACGCAACGGAGTCAGCGTCCGCCCGAACTGGCCGAGCACCACGTCCAGGCGTAACGTCGTGTGCGCCCCTTCGATCTCTTCGGGCGCGGGGGGTTTGAGGAACGCGCGTCGCGCGAACGGCGTCTTCGGCCACAGGTAAAGCGCGACCATCACGACGACCGGCAGGATCAGGAAATCGGCGAGCAGGAAGTTCAGCCCTACGTTCGTCGAGTGCCGGAACGCCTGCCAGAGGCTCAGCGCGACGCAACCGAACGCCAGGACGCCCAGGAGGCCGCCCGACGGGATGAACACCTCGGCGATCAGAAGGATCAGGCCGAAGGCCAACAACAGGATTGGCCAAGCCAGCGTGCTCATGAGCCTCCACCAGTTGCCGCGCCGCAAGGCCGTGCGGTCACCCGCCGGCGCTCCACCCGAGACGACCTCGGTCGGGCCCCCTGCCCTCCTAGTTTAAGGCAAGCCGGGGGGGCAAAGCCAACGTTCTCCGACGCGCGGCCGGTTTTTCTCGCTCGCCATCGGCGCAGCAGCTACCCCTTCGTCGCTGTCGCCGTCAGGGCGTCAGGAACCGACTCGCTTCACGATCACCCGCTGGCCACGGACGTCGATCACCTCGACCAGACGGTCCGGCTCGATGAAGAAACCGTCGGCCGTGACGTCGACCAGCAGCTCGCCGAAGCGCGCCTTGCCGCTCGGCCGGAGCATCGTCGTGGTGCGCCCGGTCTCGCCGATCAGGAACACGAGTGAGTCGTACCCCTCCGCCACCGGCTTGGCGATCGGGGAGTCCGAATCGGAGTCGACCCCGGTCCACGGCTCGGGCTTGAGGATCAGCCGGTTGAAGAGGGGAAGCGACGGCAGGTAGCGCGCCATGACCGCGGCCCCGGCGCCGACGGCCACCATCGCGACCACGAGCTGGATCAGGGTGAAGCCGAGCTCACGGTACTCGTACTCCTGCGTCGGCCACACGAACGTGTGGCTCGCCATGACGATGCTCGTCAAGACCAGCAACACCCCGCTCATCCCGAACACGCCGAACCCCGGAAACACGAACAGCTCGAGCGCCAGGCACGCCATCCCCACCAGGAAGAGGATGATTTCCAACTGGTCGGCCGTGCCGCTCAGCCAGTGGCTCCAGAAGAAGAGCAGAAATGCCAGGGCCGACGTAATCGCCGGCAACCCGATCCCCGGGAGCTTGAGCTCCAGCACGAGCATGAACAGGCCCACGAACAGGAGGAGCCAGCTCACGACCGGGTCGGTAAGGACCGTCACGAGCGAGTCGACCCAGGTCGGGCCGTCGACCCGGATCGGCTTTCCACGCAGCCCATAAAGCCCCTTCAGGCTCTCCGTGTCGTTGACCTCGGTACCCAGTCCGTAGTTCGCCGCGTCATCGCTCTTGACGGTCAGGACCTCGCCGGCCGACTTGCGCACCACCGGGTTCTGGAACCGCGCGGGCTCCTCGTCGACCTGGCTCTTGAGCACGAAGCACGCGGCCCCCGTGTGCGTGTCGTTCGCCTGCACCACGACGGCTTCCGGATCGACCATGGCCCGGGCGATCGCCGCCGGGTGCCCCCGCTGCTCGGCCAGGTGCGCCGCGCGCCGGGCCAGACTCTCGATCTGGGCCGGCAGCAGGTCGTCCACACGGTTGTTCCGACCCGTCACGATCTGCCGCACGTCCCCCATGCTGGCCGACTTGTTGAAAACGATGTCGTGGCACGCCAGCGCGGGCAGAGCGGACACGCCCGTCGCCTTGATATCGATAAACGCAACCGTCTTCATATCTTTAATGTTCACGATCACGTCGGCGATGCCGTCCGCCGCGTGGTCGAGACCGCCGCCGCTGTTGAACTGGAAGAAGACCAGGTTCGCCTTTTCTTGCCGCGCCTGCTCGATTCGCCGGCCGAGGTACGACTTCTTGACCGTATCGATCGGCCCGTCGATCTGGATCCAAACGGGTCGGATCACTTGACCGAGCGTGGGGTCGTTGGCCGAGGCCTGGCCGGCGAGGCGGTAGGCGCTCGCCACTTCGACGGGGCTCTTGGCCGTGAGCTGCGAGAGGCCCCGGTCCCGCGCGAGCTGCGCATTGAGCACACCCCGGCGCCCCCCTTCCCAGGCGGCCTGGTCCTCGATCACCTGGTGCGTCTTGCCGAACTCGACGAGGTTTTCCGGCAGGACGTAATGGACCTGCTTGTTCGCCGTGCGCACGGCCCGGAGGTCGGCCTCGCGGTCCAGCAGCCCCACGTAGAGGTCAGGTGCGCGCGACTTCCGGATCGCGAGCTGGCGGATCAGCTCACGGTGGCCCGGGTTCACCGCAGCGCCTTCCGGAGTGATCGGACCGAGCGACGCCTCGGGCCCCATCACGATCTCGTCGCACGCCAGGGCGGCCATCACGGCGAAACCCGTGAGCGGCTCGGGGATGTACGCCACCGTCAGCTTGGCGCCTTCGAGCTTGGTCGAAATGAAGTCCGCCAGGTCCCACGACGATCCGAACGAGCTGCCTCCGGGATTGGTCTCCCCGGCGTGGAACTCGAAGATGAGGACGGGACGTTCGCCGTCCTTCTGCCCGGTGGAGCGGTCGACGAGTTGCCGGGTTGCGGCACTGATCTGCGACAACGTCTCGTTCGTGATCGGCTCGACGACCGGGAAGAAGCGGCCCGGTTGCTGGGGCGCGTTCGCGCCGAGCGCTTTCGGCTGCTGGGCGTGCAGCGGGTTCGGGACAGCAGCGAGTTGAAGAAGAACCAGGAGAGCCGACGCCGCAAGGTTGTAGCGCGAGATGAGCGGGCGAAGCATTGCAGTCGGACTCCATCCGAGAATCAGCCGAAGCCCCCTCCTTCCGGAGCGTCCGGACGGCGAGCGCCTGGGTGCTTGGACGGGAGCGGGGGAAGCTTGGCCGGTTACCGCCTCACGCGTCGCCGCGGAAACGGCCTCGCGAGAGGATGGGCCGGAGGAACCATCCACCCGGTCGATTATAAGCCCCCCGAAAATACCCGTCAAACACCGGCGGGCCGCGGTGCGTGAGGACAAGCGCCCCCGCGCGACCCGGCCCGATTTTCGAGCAGCACCCAAATTGCCGCAAACCGCGGACCGAGGCCGGGTCAACCCCGCCCCGGCCGTCCGCCGCGCAGCGCCGGCTGCCGGGCATCCTTGGCCGGGACGTTCTGAGGCTTGCCGTCGCCGCCCGGGTTGTGCACGATCTGCCAGCCCTTCACTTCCTGCCCCTGAAAGTTCGCGTCCTCGACCTTCGCCTGGGGCTTGATATCATAAAGCATGAAATCTTTCGAATCTTTTCCGTTCGGCGCGAGCAGATAAACGCGGGTCGGCAAGAGGTACTTGCGGTCGAGCTGGACGAACGCCTTGCTGAAGCTTTCCTGGTCGATCTCGACTTTCGGCACGACGTCAATGATGTAGGAAGTCGGGTCTTCGCGCAGCAGCCGCATCGTGTAGCGAGCCTTCGCCTCGGCGGCCTTCATGTTGAAGAGGAAGGGAAGCGGTCCCTCTTCGAGAGCGCGTTTGCGCTGTTCGCGGTCGAGCGGGAAGACGAAGATTTGCTGGGTGTCGAACTTGTATTGCCACACCTCGTTGCCCGTGCAACGGATCTGCTCCGCGCGAGCCAGCTTCTTCTGGCCCTTTTCGAGCACGATCTTGTCGAAGTTCAGGTATGCGAAGTTGGGCGCTTTGAGGATCGCCCGTCCTTCGTACTCTTCGAGCACGTTCCAGTCTTTGGCTTTATCCGTGCGCTTGATCTTCACGTCGAGCGTTTTGAGTCGCGCGCTCTGGCCCTCCCAGAGCTCGAGCAGCCGCTCCATCTTCTGGGCCATCTCCGCCACCCCGGCCGCCGGGGCCGGAGCCTGGGCCTTGGCCGGCGCGGCCTCCTGCGTCGGGCGTGGGGTCTGGGCGCGGCCGTGAGCCGACGGCAAGACCAGGACGGCTGCCGCGGCGATGGCGATCGAGTTCCGACCCATGGGCTAACGTCCTCCGTGTCTCGAGCCCCAATGTCGGCGACTCCCCTGCTCCACGGGGAGCCAGGCCGGAGCGACCCGGCCGGCGGGGCGGAAGATACCAGAGAGTTGCTCCACGGGCCAGATCAGCCGTGCGGGAATCAAGCTGCAACTCCCATAGACGAGATCGCCCGCGACTTGAGCAGCGCCGGCACACCCAGCCGCATCCCGCCGCCCCGTCGGACGTCGAGTGGGAATCTCGGCGGGCCCGCTAAGATTCCGGCTCAAGCCGTTGTAAAATGTCCTAAGCACGCGGCGCCAAACAGTTGCGCCCGCGGCCCGGCACTGGGAGCGGTGCCCCTCGAGCAGTGTGACCGCAAATCGGAACGGGGTTTGCATGCCGGCTGCTCCAATAAGGATCGAGAAACAGGCGATTTGCTGATCTCTCGATCCACTCACGGAGACTCTAACATGCAACCAAAGCCCATGCAGGACGCGCCGCCCCCCGTCTGGCCGTTGCCGCTGATCGCGTTGCCGCCGCGCGGCCCGCGGGCCGCGAACGCTTGACGCTCCCTGGCTCTCGCCGGACAATCGGTGGGGAGCGGACCCTGTGCGTTTTGGATTCATCGGGTGCCGCGCCTTAGACCTTGCCCGGGCCAAGGATCGCGGTCATGTCGTCGCTCGATCGCCCCAAGCTCCGACCCGTCTCAGACCATCCCTACACTCATCAAGGGCTCGACTACGTCGCTCTGGTCGATCCCGCACGGGCCTTTCGCGACCCGGTGCTCGTCCCGTCCCGCCTGTTCCACGGGGTGGTGCGCC
>JARLIH010000058.1 GCA_031291845.1 Isosphaeraceae bacterium
ACGTAAAAGGAGGGGTAAAACTTCATGTCGCGTCGGGGGTACAACATGACGTCGCGTGACAAAGACGTGGGCATGCGCCACGGGCCAAACCGGCGGAGAGGCGCATGCCCACGAAGACGTGGACATGGCACCCAACACCGTTCCTGCTCAGCCGTTTGAGCCGAAATCGGGGAGTCGTGGTGGCGATTAGCGAGAAGTCTCGAATTTCGTGCCCGGCTTGATCTCGGATCAATACGAATCAGCGCTCAGCACCTCGCCGCCCCGGCTGGTGCCGAGGGCGTTCCAGGTTACAAGACTGATCGAGTTCTTGATGAACTTCACCGAGCCGTCGCACAGCCCGACGTTGACCCCGCCCGGGTGCTTGCTCCGGGCGCCATACAAGCCGTTCGGGAAGCTGGCGCTCGGGCCGGAGCACGGCGGGTTGCCGTCGAGCAGCGACCGGCACCACGCCGACGAGTAAAGGATGTCGGGGAGGCTGCTGTTGGGCGTCAGGTAGGTTTCGAAGCCGCCCGCGTCGCGCCACCAGGTGAAGCCCCGGATGTCGCCGAGCGGGTTCGCCGAGGCACTTTGCCAGGCACCGATGCCCTGGACGACTTCGGCCATCATGAGCGTGTTGCTGAGACCGTCCGTGATCCCCGCGAAGCTCACCCCGGGCGCCTCGGCGCTGCCGTTCGTGCCGGTCGGCGTGGGCGCGTAAAGGTCGCCGAACGGGGCGCCGCCGAAGAGGACTTGCTGCGGCGTGCCGACAAAGAGGTTGTCCTGGGTGATCGTCGTGTTCCCGTAGTTCGCCGCGTAATTGTGCGCGGGGAGGACGGGGCCGGTGCCCGTCAATTTGAGCGGCTCCGAAGCCCAGGGCGTGTTCAGCGGGCTGCTCGGGCAGGTCATTGTGGCGATTCGGTTCGCGGTGACCGTCGTGTTGGCCCCCCCTTCGTACCGAAACAGACGGTTGACGTCGTAGGCGTTCAGGCCCCCCACGAAGTTGAACGCGTTATAGGCGCCGCTCTGTTCAAGGTACGGCAGCGTGAACATCATCCAGGTGCCCCAGCAACAGTCCTTGTAGCCCGGCGGCAAGCACCCGTTGCTGGTCTCATAGTTGTGGGCCGCCAGCCCGATCTGCTTCAGGTTGTTCGCACACTGCATCCGCCGGGCGGCCTCGCGGGCGGCCTGGACGGCCGGCAACAGCAGCGCGATCAAAACAGCGATGATCGCGATCACGACGAGCAGCTCGATTAACGTAAAACCACGGCGTATCCGGCTCATTCGAGTGAACCTCCAATCCGGCCTGGGGAACGAAGGTACGCTAGTCCGTGTCCGGGACGGGGGCGGACGGGCGACGGGCGTCTCGCGGGCTGAGACGGAGCGCGTCACCTGGACGTCAACGGAAAGTCCAGCTCGTTCGTCGCGTCGGCCTTGATCTCGACGTGCAAAGCTGTGCGCGCGTTGTACTTGGGGGCGATCGGCTCGCGAGTGGGTTTAAACTTCTTGGCCTGGTCGTCAGGGTCTCCCTCGACGGCCGACGCCGAGGTAATGATCACGTTGTAGCGGCCGGGGACCGGGCCTTCCGCCTTCGTCAGTCGGTAGGACCCGTCAACGATCGGGCCGCCGGTCCTCGTACCCGCGTCGGCCGTCGCGGGGTTGAAAACGATCTGGCCCTTCGCCAGAGGCAAGCCGTCCAGCGTCACCTTGCCGCCGACCGGTTGCCGGGGCAACTCGTCGTCGGCTCCCGCGCAGCCGGCGCTCAGCAGGGCGCCCACGATCAACCAACGGAAACGTGACACGACGCTCCCCCCTCCCCATCGCGGCCTCAAGAATTCGAGACCCGCGCAGCATCTCCGGCCACCGTCACGGCAACGGGCAGTGACATCACCCGCCGCACGTCTTCGGCCATGAGGAGATCGCCAGCGGCACGCGATTTCAGACAAGGCGGACGCGAAACCATTCCGCGCTGAGCCCTGGGAACCGGTTTAGCCACGCATCTCGACGGATCGGCCCCCCCCTACCTCGTAGGGCCGGTCGGGTTCGGCCGGCAACGGCCGGCCCTACAGAATGACAGCGCGCGCCGGGCGTGACCTTCCGCTGCACTACGCCCAGGAACGGTGCAGATTCGCGAGGGCAGTCCTGTTTTTCGTTCGCAATCGCTCCGTCTCATTGGTCGCCTGGGACATGTCGGATACAATGCCCGCCTGGTGTCTCAACGCCTCGCGTTTTGCCGTAAGACGGCGAGAGGCGACCGTGAGAAAGTCCCCCCGTTTCAACTGCCGCTTTGGAGGAACGCATGATCCGCGGATTCCGATGGGTGCCCGTCGCCGTCGTGCTCGTCTTGATTCCGTTCAACGAGGTTTGCGCTCAGATCAGCATCGATACGCGTGGATTGGGATTCGGCGGCTGGAACGGCAATCTGTTCCAAAGCCCCGGGCAGGACCGGGCGCTCGACGTGCAGACGGCAATGAATTTGAACGAATATATTTTTCAGTGTCAGATGCAGGCGAATAAGCGTCAACACGAGCTCATGCTGCGGCGGCAGAAGCGCGTCAATGACACCATGGATTCCATGATCAAGCGTCTCCGCACCAATCCGACCGAATCGGACGTCGCGAAGGGAGACGCGCTCAACGTGGCGTTCGATGATATCACCAATCCGAAGGCCTATGCGAAGGCGCTTCAAGCCGCCAAGGCCAAGCCGTTTGCCGGTACCAAGATCAAGTCCATTCCGTTTCGGTACGCCTCCGCCGCCATCACCACCAGCATCGACAACCTGACCGAGCCCGCGAATACGCCGGCTATCCTCAATGGACCCGAGTTCAAAGAGGACCTCACGGCACTGAGAAAGCTCGAAACGGAATTCAAGGCCAAGTCTGAGGCCGATTCCGACAAGGCGCAAACCATCGACCCAGCGCCGGTCAATAAAGCGAAGAGTCATATCAAAAAGATGACGGAGACTCTCAAGAAGAACGAGTTCAAGTACAAAAAGGGAAGCGCCGACCTCCGCCAGTCCGAGAACTACCTCAAAGGACTCTACGTCGTGGTGACCATGCTCGATTCCCCCTCGATGACGAGACTGCTTGCGGGCGTCGAGAAGCGAGACGACACGACCGTCAGCGACCTGCTCCGGTTCATGCACAGCTCGAACCTTCGCTTCGGCGTCGCCAAGGCGGGAGAGCAGCAAGAGATTTACACGGAGCTATTCGGGATTCTTGACGAATTGCGCAATCAACTCGGTGGCCCGAGGATCAACCCCCTTCCGCCCGATAGCGACCAGAAACCCACCCCGCCCCCTCAGTTGTTCGCGGGGATGGATCGGATGGATTTTTCCCAGCTCGACCTCCTTCGCCTCCTGCCACCACTGCCTGACGAGCTGAAGAAGAAGCTCCCGCCGCCACCACCCGGTTTGAATCGACTCCCACCGCCGCCACCGCCGTTCAAGCCGTGATCGAAGGCGCGTCCCAACACGTGGCCGGGAGAACTCATGCTCCCGGCCGCTGTCGGGCGTCAAAGGTTCGTCACGATGTTGGCGACGGAGCCATCGGCCCCCACCAGGCCGATCGCCGAGAGTCGGAGCGGGCTCCTGCGCCCGGAGGAGCCCAGGGTGAGGTACTCCGAGTCGTTCGGCACGCGGCGGACCGGAACCAGGCGCTGGACTTGCGAGCGGCGTACTGCGCCGCATGGTCGTTCGCGGGGGTTGGCGGCCACTGAGGCGTTCAGCGGTATGTTGAACGCCGGGAAAATCACCACGCGTCGCCTCGCGTCGCGCCCCGCCCCACCACCAACCGCTCCGCCACCACGAGCGGCGGCGCCGACGTCGAGAACGTGAGCGGGCCGGGGTTGGGCGTGGCCAGGGTCCAGCCTGGGGGACCAGCACGCGACCCGTGTAGTGCTGTTCGGGCGGCTCCCCGAATTCAAGGCGCAGGGGCCAGGGTGACTTTCAAGGCGCGAACCACGGCGTTCGGCAGCGCGGCCTCGTCCCAGCCGCGAACATTCTCGCCGACACGCACGATCACGAGGTCTTTGTCGGGCACGACATACACCCGCTGCTTGGCGTGACCGTCGAGGTAAAAGACCCCCGGCGCCTCGAACGGCTGCTCCTGCTCCTTGGCCTGGTGCTCGTTGTTCGCCAGCCAGATCCCCAGCGCGTAAACAGGTTCGGTAGGCGACGGCCGGAGCAGTTCCTTGACGTACTCGCGCGGCACGATTTGGCGGCCGTTCCACTCTCCGCCATGGAGCAGCATGAGCCCGATCTTCGCCCAGTTCTCCGGCTCGCTGAACAGGAAGCCGGACGCATGGGCCGACCCGCCCTTGCAATCGAGCCACACGCTCGCCTCAGAGGCGCCGAGAGGCTTCCAGAGCTTCTCGGAAAGGTAGGCGGCGTAGCGCCGGCCGGTCGCCGCCTCGAGCACGAACCCGAGCGCCTGGTAGTTTACGTTGTTGTAGTCAAACTTCGCACCGGGCTCGGCGACCGGAGGAATGTGATCGACGACGGAACGCATATCGGTCCCGAATGCGAGGTAGGAGGCGTCCGAAAAGGGTTCATCGTACGCCCCCATCGGCTGGAGGCCCGAGTGCATCTGGAGCAAGTGGCGCAGCGTGATCTTGCGCCGCGCATCGCCGCGCCAGGCGGCGATCCATGTCGCAGCAGGTACGTCGATCGACGGGATCGCGCCTTCTCCCACGGCGATCCCGACCAGGAGCGACGTGACCGTCTTGGCCATCGAGGCCGAGTTCGTGGGGTCGCCCGGCCGGTGCCCTCGCCAATGCCGTTCGAGCACAACGCTGCCGCCGCGCACCACCAGCAGCGCCGACGCATTCTTGGCATCGGCGAGCTTCGCCGCCTCCTCGAGACCGTCGGCACGCATTCCCATCTCATCGGGTCTCGCCCGCGGCAACGCCGCCCCATCGCCCCCCGCTATCGCCTCCCGGGGCACGTACCAGGCCACGTCCGTGATGACGTTCGTCGGATGACGCCGCAGACGGTCGATGTAAGTCCATTCCCAGGCGACCAGCGCCCCCAGAGCCAGCACGCTCACGAGCACGACCGCACCGAGCCCCACGAACACCCATCTCATCCAATGCCGCGCCGCCCTCATTTCGAAACGCCCCCAGCCAGCGTCTGGAGCCGTGAAAAGTTGGGCTTGGCCGTCGAACACGTTGCGGCCGGAAGTGTGGCGCGAAACCCCTCTCCCCTCGCGGGAGAGGGCGGCCGCGCAGCGGCCGGGTGAGGGGGCGCACCACCTGCCACGTCCGCCTTGAGACACCCGTCACCCAGCCGCTGCGCGGCTGACCACTCCCGCAGGGGGAGAGGTGGGAAGAGCGCCCGTGGCGCAACAAAAACCTGTCCGCCGACACGGCTCAAGGGCCGCTGCAAGACCAACCTTTCATCACCCGAGCCATCGCCGTCTCGTCTGCTGTGAGCCCCGGCTGGGCTCGATGATCGATGTCCGCACGACCGCTGAAGACCAGACCGGGAATCACTTCCGGTTTTGTCATCCCGCTCGATCCTCGGGTGGCCGAGACGATCACGCGCCGGGGAGTTGATTCCCGGCCTGTTCCTCAAACGGTAAACCGGGGCAGCCCGGATTGGTACGGTTTTTTTCACCGCTGCCCACAATTGGAATCATAATATCGTCACTCATCGACGATCTCCACCGGACACCTCCCACGTAAAGCCGATGCCTGGGTGCCATGCCCACATCTTCGTGGGCATGCGCCGCGGGCCGAGTCGGCGGGAGGGCGCATGCCCACGAAGACGTGGGCATGGCACCCAATACCTTTCGCACGTTGTGGTTAGAGCCGAAGCCGCCAGTCGTTGTGGCGATCAGCGAGAAGTCGCATAATATCCCCCAGTGGAGGTTTTCGAGAACGTCGTCTCGGCCCGCGAAAGGGTGTCCCCCATGGCGTCGCGCGCGAACCGGCCATGCGTCCAAATCGGCGTAACCTGCGAGGTGCTTGAAACGCGTCGACTCCTCACAGGCTCCGCCCATGCCCACGTCTCGGGCCTCGGTGAGGCTGCGCGGCCGCCGCAGGCTCCCGCGCTCTTCATCGAGCCGCAGGCCGGCCGGGCCCCGATCCTTGATGCCATCGACTCAGCGCGATCCACGATCCGGCTGGGCATCTGCAACATCAGCGACCCCCAGATCGGCGCTGCGCTCGGAGCCGCGGTGGCGCGCGGGGTCAATGTCGAGGTGATCGTCGACCAGGCCGACTACCACGCCAAATCCGCCGAGCAGGCCGAAGTCGCCAGCCTGCTCGCGCAAGGCGTCGCGGTTCACCTGAGCAACCCGGTCTTCCCGCAGAGCTTCGAGAAAGAGCTGGTGATCGACCAGACCCGGGCCGTCATCATGACGATGTGCCTGGTTCCCCAGACGTTTCAGGACACGCGCGACTACGGCCTGATCCTGGCTAACCCGGCGATCATCAAGGAAGTGACCTCCGTCTTCGACAACGACTGGGCCTACTCCGCCCCGCCCGGCCAACCCACGCCCGCGTACAACCCGACTCCCCCCCTCCACGTGCCCACCTTGATCTGGGGCCCGACCAACGCGACTGCGAAGCTTTCACAGTTGATCCAGTCCGCCCGGCGCACGATCGACGTCACGACCGAACTGCTCGACGATCCCTACCTCGACGGCCAGTTGATCGCCGCGGCACACCGCGGGGTCCGCGTGCAACTGATCTGCCCGGTCAACACACGCGAGGGAACGTCGAACGCCTCCGCGATCGCGCTGCTCGCGGGCCAGGGCGTGAACGTCCGCGTGACGCCCGACCAGAACCCGCCCGCAAACGCCCCCCCTTATATGCACGCCAAAACCATGATCGTGGACGGCCGCGTCGCCTACCTCGGATCCATCGACCTCGACACCATCGAAGCCACCCAGGACCGTGAGCTGGGCATCATCTTTCGCCAGCGGCCCCTTGTCGCTCAGCTCGGTACGCAGTTCCAGACCGATTGGAGCACTGCGCAGGCACCCCCCTTGTCGTAGACGCCGTCCAACTATCCCAACAGCCTCGAATACGGCGAGACGACGAACGTTCCGTTCGTGTGGAGGATGGGGTGTGCGAAGGAGGATCATAACCCGACGTGCCCAGCCCACGCGCGTTGAGTGCCTGGCCGAATTCGTAGTCGCCTGTCACACATTGCCGATCCATCTCGTCATCACCTTGCAGATCGTCGCGATCAACGGCTGGAACCGGCTCCAGGTCGGTTCCCGCGGGGTCCATCCCGTCGACATGCGCCGGAGGGCTTGATGGCGGATATATCCAACCAAAGCGCTGCGGCCACCTTTGATCCGTTGCGTCCCCGATTGATCCACATCGCCTACCGTATGCTCGGATCGGTCGCGGACGCGGAGGACGCGGTCCAGGAGGCGTTCCTCCGCTGGTTAGACGCCGACCGTGATACGGTGCGCGAGCCGGAAGCGTTTCTGCGTCGTGTCGTGACGCGTCTTTGCCTCGACCACTTGAAATCCGCGCGCCACCGGCGCGAGACCTATGTCGGGCCCTGGCTGCCGGAACCGGTCGTCGAGGCCGCGGAGGACGAGATCGACGATGTCACGCTGCCGCTGATGTTGGCCCTCGAGCGCCTGTCGCCGCTGGAACGCGCCGCGTTTCTCCTCCACGACGTCTTCGGCGTCACCTTCGAGGAGATCGCCGAGACGATCGGTCGCGAACCGGCGGCATGCCGCCAGCTTGCCAGCCGTGCGCGGACCCATGTCCGCGCAGCACGTCCCCGCTTTCCGATGCCCAAGGAACGCGGCCTGCAGATCGCCGCCGCGTTCTTCACCGCGACTCGCAGCGGCGACATGCAAGAGCTGCGATCACTCCTGGCGGCGGATGTGACCGTCTACGCCGACGGCGGCGGCAAGACGGCGACCACGGCGCAACCGATTGTCGGGTTCGACAATGTCATGCAGCTCCATGCAGCGCTGGCGCTCATCTTTGCCAGGACGATGTCGCGGATCGTGCGCTATGGCTTCATCAACGGCTTGCCGGGATTCGTCACGGTCGAGCAGGACGATACGCTCCAAACCACAGCGCTTCAGATCGAGGACAGCAAGATCGTCGCCGTTTATGTCGTGCGCAATCCCGACAAGCTGCGGCATCTCGATGGGCCAGCCGTTCCCTGATCGGCGGCCCGTCTTGGCCCTGTTCCCATGTCTCTGCGCCACCGCCTTTGCGGAAATCACGTGGACCCCGCGCTCTGGATCGCGCCCGCGGGGTGGTCAGACTACACTATCCGTTGACAAGGAGATGAGCCGGTGTCGAACACGCGCATTGCCATCGTTTACCACAGCGGCTACGGCCATACCGCGCGGCAGGCCGAGGCCGTGAAATCCGGCGTGGAGCAGGTCGAGGGTGCGGAAGCCCTGCTGCTGACCGTCGAGGACGCGCAAACGCGCTGGGACGATCTGGCCGCCGCTGAAGCGATCATCTTCGGCGCGCCGACTTACATGGCCAGCGCGTCGGCGCCGTTTAAGGCCTTCCTGGAAGCGACCTCCAGTGCGGTCATGGCCAAGGGCTTTGCGTGGATGGACAAGATCGCCGCCGGCTTCACGAACTCGGGCGCCCGTTCCGGCGACAAGCTGGCGACGCTGATCCAGATCACTCTCTTCGCCGCCCAGCACGGCATGCACTGGGTCAATCTCGGCCTGCCGCCCGCGAACAATTCCACGAAGGGATCCGAGGAGGATCTGAATCGACTCGGCTTCTGGCTGGGCGCCGGCGCGCAGTCGAACGCCGACCAAGGCCCCGACCTCGCGCCTCCCGAGGCCGATCTCGCCACCGCGCGCCATCTCGGTCAGCGCGTGGCCAAGGCAACACTTCAGTTCGTCCGCGGTCGCGCCACCAATTCACGACCGTGATTTCCGTCAACGGCCCCCGAAAAGACGCGACGGCGGGCGCCTTGATTCCCGGGAGGGCGAGGCTCCGTCCGTATCCAGTGCTATTGTTAAGTTATCTAGTTTATATTATTTACTGGTGCGTTCCACGCACCCTACACAATTGCGGCTCGGCCGCCGCCCCTGCCTCACCGTCCCGAACAAAGCCATGCCTTTGGCCTGATCGCAGGTCGTTGATTTCTTTCGGCTGACGAACAGAAGCGGTCAGCGCAGTGCAGCGTTATGCCCGAAGACTGCCCAGATTGACTGGAAGACGGTTCCCAAGTCGCGGGGCGAGCGCCTTCAGCGCATCGGGTGGCACGCCCGGAGTCTTCGACGGGCGCGGTCGACCCACCAGGGAGGTGCGCCAGGCCCGTCGAAGACTCCGGGCGTGCCACCCCGTTCGGTCTACAATCGACGTTGCCATCGTGCTGGTACACTGCGCGCAACCCGGACGAAAACCACTCTGGCTTGATCTCTTCCTCCATCCCGCCCTGGACGCGGGACGCCCCCGGCGGACCCGCCGCCGGGGGCCCGTTGCATCAGTCGATCACCTGGGTCACGACTCCGGAGCCGACCGTCTTGCCACCCTCACGGATGGCGAACCGGCTCCCCGACTCCAAGGCAACCGGCTTGTCCAGGCTCACGTCGAGCGGCGTGTGGTCGCCCGGCATGACCATCTCCACCCCCTCCGGCAGCCGAAGCTCGCCGGTGACGCTAGTCGTGCGGAAGAAGAACTGCGGCTTATACCCGCTGAAGAACGGCGTGTGCCGCCCCCCTTCCTCCTTGCTCAGCACGTAGACCTCGCCACGGAAGTGAATCCGGGGAGACAGCGACCGAGGCGCCGCGACCACCTGTCCGCGCTGAATCTGGTCGGACTTGACGCCCCGCAGCAGCAACCCGACATTCTGGCCGGCGACGCCCCGGTCCAGCGGCCGGTTGAACTGCTCGACGCTCGTAACGACCGTATCCAGCACCCCGCCCAGCCCGACGATCTCGACCTTCGTGCCGGCGGCGATGACCCCCTGCTCGACCTTACCCGTGGCCACGGTCCCCCGGCCCTCGATGGTGTGAACGCCCTCGATCGGCATCAAGAACGGCCGGTCGGTCGCCCGCAGCGGCTCAGGGATGTGGCCATCCAGCGCCTCCAGCAACGCGGCGATGCACCCGCTCGCCTCGGGATCGCCGGGCCGCTCCAGGGCCGCCCTGGCATTGCCGCGGACGAACGGGGTGATCCCACCGTCGAAGCCGTACCTCGCCAGCAAGTCACGCGTCTCCATCTCCACGAGGTCGATCAGCTCCGGGTCGTCCACCAGGTCGACCTTGTTGACGAAGACCACGAGGTCGGGCACTCCCACCTGGCGAGCCAGGACGATGTGCTCCCTCGTCTGCGGCATCGGCCCGTCGGCCGCCGAGATCAGGAGGATGGCACCGTCCATCTGCGCCGCTCCCGTGATCATGTTCTTCACATAATCGGCGTGGCCGGGGCAGTCGATGTGCGCGTAGTGCCGCCGCTCCGTCTCGTATTCGACGTGGCTGGTGATGATGGTGACGGTCTTGGTGGCATCCCGGATGTTGCCGCCCTTGCTGATGTCCCCATAGGACTTCGGGCGTGCGAGCCCCTTGCTCGCCTGGACGGCCAGGATGGCGGCCGTCAGGGTCGTCTTGCCGTGGTCGATGTGACCGATGGTGCCGACGTTGACGTGAACCTTCTCCACAGGAGTGTCTCCCGGTCGCCTCGCTCGGGCGACCGTTCGGGTGACGGCCCCTGACTTCCCAATCGTGAGCGATCTTTTTACCACGCCGAGTGGAACCAGGGAGTCAGGGGCCACAGCGCCCGGAGCGGGCCGGAGCCCACGGGGCCAACCTCTCCCCGAGGATGGCTGATCGTCCGGGTAGGATGCACCTGGGCGGGGTTCCTGGGGATTCTCCCCGTTTCGTGACGAACTCTGGCTGCCCCCGCCCGGCGCTTGAGTGGAGGACACCCGAACTCATGACGGGGTTCAGGTCCGGGATCGATCGAGACCGTCGACAAGTGATCGCCGCGGCCCGTTGACAGCGGGGTCGCCTCATACGGGGGAGAGGATGGGTTAGACCTGTCGAGTTTTTGAGGCCTCGAAGAGACGAAAACAATAGGTCCGGCCCTAGGAGACAACGTGCCCAGTCTGCGCACGTTCAGTGCCCGGCCGAATTCATGGTCTGAGCCCCGAACGGGGCTAGAACATTGCAGGAGTTGGAACGCGATGCGGATTTCCTCCGCGGGCACCCTTGGCTGCCGGCGCGTGGTGTCGCGGCGGAACAGGTCGAGGAAGTTGCAGGTGTCGACGATGACGACCGGGGCCGGCCGCGCGCTGATGTGAGCGACCGCGTCGGCGATGACGGTCATGCGGCCGACACCTCATCCGCGTAACGCGAGAGCAGGAGGCATTGGTCGGAGAATCGCCGGTTCAGCTCAGCCGCCGATTCCCTCGGCCAATCGGCGGCGGCAAGCCAGTCGACGAACGACTGGGCGTCAACGACCGCCTTGGCTCGGAAGGCGACGACGACAAACTCGCGCCAAAGTTCGGCTTCCTCGCGGCTCAGCGGGAGCAACTTGCGAGCGGCATCCGAGAACTCCCGGAGGTGCTCCCGTGCGTCCAGGGGTAAGTTGGCAAGAAAAGCATCCTCGAGTGTGGGCACCCGAAGGTCAGCGCCCGCCGCCTTCGCGGCGGGAGCAACGCCTTGATCCAGAAACGGGCTCACCTGGCCCCATGCGGCCGGGATACGGACCCACCTGACGGGTATGGCGGCCCCGCAAACCACACCCGGCCACCCCTCAGTTCCGAGTCCCTCGGGCCGTTCGATGCTGAGTACGATTCCGACGCACGACGGAGAAGTCTCGCGCGCATACCAGCCCGGTCCTGGGTTGACCAAGGACGCGTAAGGGAGGATGCCATTGTCCGTCAGGCGCTTCCAGCCGTCCGGCAAGTTCGCGTCAAGGATGCTCAAGACCTTGGAGATCGCGTTTGCCGTGCCGCTTGCGACCCATCGGCTCCAGCGCGAGGCGTTTACTGCCGCATCCATGACGGTCCTCCGAGATTATGAGTCTCCCATGTCCGCCCTTCGGTGAAGCGCGCAAATCGCGTGACCGTCGCCACGCTCGATTCTACCCGAACGCTCCCTTCGGCTGCGACGGACTGAACGAGACAAACGAGTTCGGACGGGCAGTAAACGCGCGTGGCCCATGTCGGCGTCGGACAGTACAACGTCCGCAGACTGCCGAGATTTAGTGCGTGGCTTGCTCTCTCCCCTACCCTGTTCTCTCCCCTACCCGAGTTGCGCCAATCGCCACGCTTGCATCCACCGCCATTCCCGCACCTCCAGGTGGTCGAACTCGGCAAAGTCCGCACCTCATTATAGCGTTCCGAAATACTTTCCGGAATCATGCAACGCCAAGTAAGCTTGTCACAATCTATGATCTCACATCATTAACTACACTAGTTCTGTGAATGACTGGATCTTAATGAGCCCTGCCAAGCTATCCTTCAGGGCGACCCGGCCCCTGCCTTCTCCCATCATGGCCGCTGAGCGGATCTGCCGGAAAAGGGCCCGCATCGCAAGCCTCCGCGATCGTCTTGGGACACCATTTTTAATCGCTATTCATTTGTTACATCCTCATGATCCAAACTCACAAGGAGAGATTTCCCACTAATTGATAGCATAACGAGCAGGAAAGGCTTCACTCACACCGACTGTTCTGTCATAGTTGGTGTTTGCAACGCCCTTCATGCGGCATCGGTGAAGCTGGAGTTGCGCCGACCACGCCGGCCTAGTCGGCGTTCGCCTTCAATTCTTCCAGAGCAAGGGGGTCGTTACATGGTCTATCAGCCCCTGATCCATGCGGATCAGATCTTGAGTCGTGTGAATCCATATGCAGCTTCACCAGCCGTGGACGAACTGCTGAGGCATTGCTTCGACTCTGACATCCTACCAAGTCGTTCGCTCTACCCGCGGCGATTCGCTCGCACTGACGTCTTCGCTGGCCTCTACACCTCGGAGCGAATTTGGTACGACCAGGTCGACTTTCAGCCCGATGGTCCCGACCGCCATGAGCGCTATTTCCATCACCTGTTCTGGGATTCAGATCCGGCGACCCCGGTAATCTGCGTCATTGGATCGGTGGGCTCTGGAAAGTCCACGCTGGTCGACTATTACCTGCGGTGTTACTGTCCCGACGATCCAAGGCGGCGAAACGATTTTGAGCGGAAGCTGGTCATTCATTTCGACGCCCGCGACGTCCAAGACAACACGGACTTCTACCATCTTTTCTTCCTTCACATACAGTCCTCGGTCCGCCTGCAATGCGCTCAATCACAGCCGGTATTCGATATCGATGCAGCGATCAAGCGACGGCCGACCCAGCCGAACAATGTGCGAGAATGGGCTTGGGCGGCTTTCGAGGAACTTTCGCAGCTAGCGAATAAGAAATTGGATTCGGTGCCCTTCCAATACATCGCAGTGGTCATAGACAACCTGGACCAGACCCCCGCACCGGTCCAGATCAGAGCGATCACCGAGGTCGAGCAGTGGCTACGGAACCCCCTCATTCGGTTGTGGAGGGTGTTCCTTCCGCTTTGGCCGAGCACATTTTCCTATCTCCGCAATCACCGGTTCAACATGCTTCGAGGCGTCCATGTCGTCCACCTCGGGCCTATCGACACAGACGCACTTTTCGCTAATCACGAGCGCGCCATCGAGGAGCAGATCAATTTGTCCAGCTCGTCGACTGTGCGCCTTTCATTCGACTATCTCTCAGAAATATCAAAGTTCGGCGAGAAGCGATTGCTCGACCGGATCAGTGGCCTCTCGCACGGTAGCCTTCGGCTGATGCTGTCACTCTGGGGCGGGTTCTTGCGGAGCGAAGCCGCCTTCAGCATCTGGCGTCAACGGCGAGTGAGCGCCGAATCGTCACGAAGCTTCGAATACGAGCTGCTCGACGCCCTGATCGTTGGCGCGTACGAAGTGCTCAACCAACGAACGCATCGAGTTGCCAACCTTTTCACCATGGGTCACGCTCACGACCGACCCCGCGACCTACTAGTCGGCCCGCACGCGTTGTTCTTGATGGCCCAAGGGTTTCACAGGCATCGCACCCTAACCGACGCACTAGTCCGGCTCGGGTACTCGGAAGACAACATCCAAGATGCCATCGACGCCTTCGGCTCCTTTAACATATTGCATCAGGTCCCGGTCCAGAATCGGCTGATCGACTACGAGATCCATGACTCGGTGATTCAGGACTATGTCGGCACTGAGCATCATAACTTCCCGCGCAATGGGCTCATTTGGGAGCCCGCGTACGTGGATAACATCGCCATGGTGACGCCTGTCGATTCGACGACGCTGATCGGCATGAAGAAAACCCGCGGCGACCGAACCGAGGATTTCACCGCTCGCGTTGAGACGACCCTCGCCTTTCTTCGATTCCTGCGAGGTTGCGAGGACTCGTTTCGCGATCCTAGCCAGTTGATGGCAGACATCAATCGTGAAGACTTCCGCGAAACTCTTGAGAAGCGGCGGATCCCTTGCCTCTGGCGTGGAATGACTCTCGGATACCGAAGTCGCCTGCTAGGGCTGCAGCAAAGCGGCTATTTGAAGATGGTCGACTCACGCTGGTGGACCCGCATCCTCGACGACCCGCTCTTTGCGACGGTCGACATCGCGGACAGAGTCCTCATGCCGCTCTGATTTCAGAGGCCTCATCAGCACTTGGCTCGGCCACTAAAACGCGACCTAATCGGCTTCCGCAAGGTCCCGAGGCTCTCGCGCTGCTTCATACCACGAGCCCAAGGAACTCGGTGGCGTGTCTGCGTCTTACCGGCTTATTCCGACTGCTCGACAATCGGGCATCAGACCGAAGTTCTCGAATGTGTGTCGTCGTGGATGGTTTGGAGCGTCGTGATCATTTTGAGGCTAACAGAACATGCCACTATTCGCCATTTGCGCAGCTTGCGGTACGCGGAATCCTATTTTGCCGCAAGACGTCGGCAGACATCACCTGTGTTGCAACGGCTGCGCGTCGAAGGCCAACACGGTTCCATTCGGGTTAGGGGAGCGGTACATTCTGCGCCGCTTGCTCAAGCCTGGCGGTATGGGTTATGTCTTCGCGGCCGATGACAGATCGTTGGGTCGAGATGTTGCTTTGAAGATCCCGATCCTGCCGACCGATGATCCCGAACGTAGTCGGGCCGTCGAGCGCTTTCGGACCGAGATCCAGGCGATCCAATCGCTGCACCACCCGAACATCAACCGCGTTTTGGACGATGGTCATTCAGGCGAGTACTACTATTATGTCATGCCCTATCTTTGCGGCGGTACTTTAGGCGAACGGTTAGCAGCCGCGCCTCGGCCTGAGGTCCGCGAATCTGTCGAGTGGGTCCTCGCTATCGCAGACGCAATGACGTACTCGCACGCAATCGGAGTGGTTCATCGGGACCTAAAGCCTTCGAACTTAATTTTCGACGAGAGCGGAGTCCTGTTAGTGACCGATTTCGGTCTCGCACTGTTTACTGATGATCCGTTGATGACACGGATCACGAACGAGGGAGATATCATCGGCAGCCCATTCTACATGTCGCCCGAGCAGGCGCGCGGAATGCCGAAGTGGCATGGGCCTTCTTGCGACATCTACTCGCTCGGCGTGATTCTGTATGAGACGATCACCGGACAGAAGCCGTTTGCCGGAAACGGCATTTCGCTAATCAATGCGATCAGGGCGGGGAAACCGAGGAAGCCGCGCAGCATCAACCCCAAGATCGATCTGACTCTCGAGAAGATCTGCCTTAGCGCGATGGCTCTGCTCATCGATGACCGCTATCCCACGATGCAGGAGTTCGCAACCGCACTGGCGCGATACCTGGGGCGGCCGGAGCGACTATCGGGCGCGGCGTTACTAGTCGAGGTAGGTCCGGAGCGGCCAAACATCTACCGGAGCGGCCGACGCGGGATTGAGATGGCGAAGATCCCCCCTGGCGAATTCGTCATGGGATCGGAAGCTGATGAGTTGGAACGCCCTCCGAGTAGGGTTCGAATCGAAACGCCGTTCCTAATAAGCGTCAACCCAGTGACCCAGTCGCTTTACGAGGCGATTACTGGCTCTCTGCCTCTCAGTGCATTCCGCGGCCGTAGCGATAGGCCGGTCGACACCGTGTCGTGGTCAGATGCCATTCGGTTTTGCAACTTACTAAGCGTTCTTGACGGCATCGAACCATATTATTCAATCGACGCCGACGGACGCATCGTGTTGGGCGAGGGTACGGGTTATCGGCTCCCGACGGAGGCTGAGTGGGAGTACGCCTGCCGAGGAGGATGCACCGGCAGCTACTGTTACGGCGACGACACAAACCGACTAGTCGAATTCGCCTGGTATGCGGAGAACTCCGGCGGAGAGACGCACGAGGTCGGTAAGCTCGCACCAAATTTCTACGGCCTTCATGATATTCATGGAAATCTCTGGGAGTGGTGTTGGGACTGGTATGCCCCATACCGCAAGGCCAGACCGGGAGGCGGGTCAGCCGTGGTGGACCCGCGCGGCCCGGACAACGGTCATGAACGCGTGCTTCGTGGCGGGTGCTGGAACGCCGATAGTCACCGTCTACGGTCTACAGCGCGAAATTACTATTTCCCGATGGAATCGCTGTGGTACTTTGGGTTTCGCCTGACGAGAAGCCTGAAGAGTTGAGCCGGGTTTTCGTCCACTGGCGAGAGCCGTGCTACTATTAGAAGAAAGTCGGTGTCGTTTTGGTTTTTCACGTAGAAAACACGGGCGATACGAACGCACAATGCCAACAGAATAACCCGCGAACGATCTGTCGCGGCGACCTCACTCGCAGGCGGCGCACAAAGCCCGCAACAGCCGCCCCGATCTCGGACGGGCTGTCTTCCTGGAGGAAATGGACGTCCTTCGTCTGGTTCGGCAAAAGTCGCGCGGCCTTGCCGTTATCGAGGGCACCGGGTTCGGCATGGATGTACAGCTTGGGCGCTTGACACGGCGCTAATCAGCTCAAGTCTTCGCCCACCGTCTTCACCACGTCCGGCGGCTCACCATCCAGGGAAATCGGGCGCGGCCATGTGAGGGTCGGGCGGCGGTCCTCGCCCGGATTGAGGAAGGGTTTACGGTAACGGGCCATGCCGACATCCGCGAGTGGTCGTAACACCGCTCCGGGCAGCAGACGTTCTCTCTTTGAGTGGGTTCTTTTCCGTGTCCAGCGCGTTGGCAGGCATCGCAACCATCGGTGACAAGCACCATAAGCCAACTTCGCGCCCCTGCCCTCTTCGCTCCTGAGAACGTAGCAGGGCCGATGCCTTATTGAGTGGGCCTTTTCGGCCTGTCCTTCAGAAGCCCGAGCCGCACCAAGCTTTCGGCCGTGGCAACGATCGCCTCCTCATTCGAGCGCGGCGCCCAGCCCAGCAGGCGCTTCGCCTTTTCGTTCGTGGCGTTCTTCCGCTTCCCGAGCTCGGGCAGGATCTGCTTCACCGCCGGATCACGCCACGCGGCGAAACGCACCAGCCAGTCGGGTAGTTGCCACGTCGGCACGCGCTGGGCCGATGCGCCCAGCCGGCTCTTCAGTATCTTGGCGATGTCGAGGATCGACACGAAATCGCCCGCGACGGCCAGGAAGCGCTCGCCCTTGGCGGCGGGATGAGTCATGGCGCGAAAATGCAGGTCGGCGACGTCGCGCACGTCGACGACGCCGAACGAGAGACGCGGGCAGCCGGGAACGGCGCCGTCCATCAGGCGCTGCACCAGGAGGATCGACGTCGAATAGTCGGCACCCAGGACCGGGCCGAACACCCCCACCGGGTTGACGACGGCAAGCTCGAGGGCGCCCCCTACCTTGGCAAGGAAATCCCAGGCCGCGAGTTCGGCCAAGGTCTTCGACTTCGTGTAGGGTTGCACATCGTCGCCGTCGGGGTCCGTCCAGTTCGTCTCGTTGAACGGCGTGGACTGCGGCTTCTGGCCATAGCCGATCGCCGCGAACGAGGAGGTCAGCACCACGCGCTGGACGCCGGCGTCGCGCGCCGCGCGCAGCACGCGGAGCGCGCCTTCGCGCGCGGGCACGATCAGCTCGTCCTCGTTCCGGGGGACGGTCGGGGGAAACGGCGACGCCACGTGCAACACGTACTCGCAGCCGGCGACGGCTTCCGGCCAGCCCGCGTCGTGTTCGAGGTCGGCGGCGAGAAACGTCAAACGATTGCCCGGCTCGGCGCCCCCTTCCTTCAGCAGGGCGCGCACGTCGGGTTCGCGCTTCAGACTCCGTACCGTGGTACGCACCTGGTGGCCCGCCGCCAGGAGCTGCAAGATACAATGGCTGCCGATGAAGCCCGATCCGCCGGTTACCAGAACTGTGCTCATCACCGCTTCCTTTGTTGTTCCGTGCCGGAAGAAAATCGAGACAGACAGGCGTCACCGACCGTTGATTGATCGATCAACGGTCTGTGGACCTTTTCGGGACCTGGCAGCGTTGCGCCTGGATCGGTGCGATCAGCCTGGACCGCAACTTGATCGTGGTCGTGGATGCGAACAGAGACGGGGTCGCGACGATCCAGGTTATGAGCCTCCGCTTGCGCTCCGCGTCGCCGCCGGTCAGCCTTTCGAGCCAAGGGCTGCCGGCAAGACCAAACCACGCCCAATGTGGCACGCACAAACCCGCGCCCAGCGCGCTCCAGTACGCGATGTCTGCGTGGTGCCTGACGATAAGCCGGACGATTGATCCCGGTGCGGAAGCGGCTCTCATTTCAGGCCTGGAACAGGGCGGCCGACGCGTTCACTGCCGCGATTCGGCCGGCAATGGCCGGCCCTACATTTGACAATCCGCGCGGGGTGTGACGATCGCCTGAAGCACGGCAAAGCACCCACCTCCCATTTTATCTATGTCATAACCAGCCAATGGGATGCGACGGGGCCGCAGTGAGTAAACAACCCACTTGGTGCAGCATTATAAGGGTAGGGAAGAAAGTTGCATCCTCAACATCGATGCCGGGACTCCAGCAAAGACCTTGTAGGGTCGGTCAGCCCGGTAGGGCGCCCACCCACCCGCTTTGGCGGGCCGTGGGTGGGCGCCCTGCCGGGGTGAACCACTCTAACACG
>JARLIH010000472.1 GCA_031291845.1 Isosphaeraceae bacterium
ACCGAACGGGTCGGCGAGGAACGAGCCGCCCCAGAACTCGAGGCCGCCGTTCGGCGGACCCTCGTGGCCGACCCGGTTCACGGCGGCGACGAACAGGCCGTTGTTGATCGCGTGAGCGCGCTGGACGGTCTCCCAGGCCGACGCCTGCGCTGCACCGAATTCGGCCTTCTCGGCGGGGTGCCAGCCGATGGCCGTCGGGTAGAAGAGGATCTCGGCCCCTCGCAGGGCCGTCAGGCGGGCCGCCTCGGGATACCACTGGTCCCAGCAGACAAGGGTGCCGACGCGCGCAACGCTGGTTTCAAACGTCTGGAACCCGAGGTCGCCGGGGGTGAAGTAGTACTTCTCGTAATACAGCGGGTCGTCGGGGATGTGCATCTTGCGATACACCCCGGGCAGCGATCCGTCGCGATCGAGCACGACCGCCGTGTTGTGATAGAGGCCAGGCGCCCTCCGCTCGAAGACCGATCCAACGATGACCATCTTCGTCTCGCGCGCCACGGCCGCGAGGACGTTGGTCGTCGGGCCGGGGACCGGCTCCGCCAGGTCGAACAGGGAGGCATCCTCGACCTGGCAAAAGTACTGCGTGCGGAACAGTTCGGGCAGGCAAGCGAGATTCGCTCCACGGGCCGCCGCGGCGCGCAGGGCCTCACACGCGCGGCGGACGTTCTCGTCGGGATCGGCCGAACAGCGCATCTGCACGAGGCCGACGGTAAAGGGCTGCGACGATCGGCTCATGGAGCAGTATCACCCTCGGACGGATCGATCGGGACGGCGGTCGCCCCCAGCGCTGGAATGAGTGTCAAGCATCGTAGGGGAGGGGTCAAGGCCTCAACGATCGCCCGGCCTCGCAGAGCCGGCCGGCGACGGTTTCATCGCTCTCGGGGCTTGCAGGGAGGGCGACCGACAGAACACCGACGACGCAGCCGTTCTCCCCCACGAGCGGCACCGCGACCGACCGCTCCGCGCCGAAGGCACGCAGCCAGCGGCCGGAGCCCGACGCGGCCTCCAATTCCACGACGCGCGAGACAACAGTTGCCCCCATCGTCCCCGCGGCGACGATCCCGAGGGAACGCTCCGTCAACGGGACCGACAACGTGGCCGCCGCGAACTCTCGCGCGACATCGGCGGGCATCTCGGCGCACGCGACGAACGCCGCTTGGGCCAGGCACCCGCCATCGACCCACCAGAGTCCGGCCGCCCGCGCACCGAGGGCTCGCAACAAGTCGGCGATCGCGTCGGCTACGGAAGGGCTCGCGTCCATTCCCGGCTCGTCAATTGATCCGGATGAGCTCGACATGAAACTCCAGCGTGGCGTTGGGCGGGATCGCGCTGCCGGCCCCGCGGGCGCCGTAACCTTCTTCGGGGGGAATGACGAGCTTGCGCTGGCCGCCGACTTTCATGCCGGCCACGCCGAAATCCCACCCTTGGATCACGCGGCCTCGGCCGAGGGGGAAGGAGAACGGCTGGTTGCGGTCGCGTGAGCTGTCGAACTTCGTCCCGTCCTCGAGGGTGCCCGTGTAGTGCACGGTGACGGTGTCGCCCGCCTTGGCCTCAGGGCCCGTTCCGGCCCTCAGCTCGATGATCTGCGTCTTGAATTGGGCCATGGCCGTAGCCTCTCACGCGCTGGAGCGAACGACGGAGTTGGGCCGCCCGTCCTCGGCCGGCGGCACGACGACGCCGGGTCGGTCATGTTAACCCGCGGATCCGGCGCCGATCAACATGCGCGGCCCGGATTGCCCGCCGGCCGGGCCGGCGTTACTCTAGTTCCGCCCAAGTTTCCTGTGTCGCGCACATGCCGAGGAGTATCGAATGACGTCGAGCGTGAAGGTGACTGTCGAGGAGCGCGGTGGACGGACTTACGCCTCTACCGGCTCGGCCTGGGAGCCCGTCATCGGTTACTCGCGGGCCGTGCGCTCGGGGACCCACATTGCGGTGACCGGAACGGTGGGCGTCGAAGCGAACGGGTCATTCGCGCCGACGGTGAAGGACCAGACCCGGCGCGCGCTCACGATCGTCCTCGCCGCGGTCGAAGCGCTGGGGGGGAAGGCGTCCGACGTTGTCCGCACGCGCATCTACGTCACGGATATCAGCCGCTGGGAAGACGTCGGGCACGCCCACGGCGAGGTGTTCGGGACGATCCGGCCGGCGACGACGATGGTCCAGGTGGCCCGCCTCATCGATGACGCCGCGTTCGTCGAGGTGGAGGCCGACGCAGTCGTCCTGGAGGAAGCCCCCGGCAGAGTTTGAGCGTCGCCGCGGGCGCTGTGGGACTTACGGTTCGCGCAGGGCTGCGGGCACCGATCGGCCCGCGAGATGATACACGTACGCCGTGACCGATCGCGTGCCCTCCGGGCCCAGCGTGCTGCCCCAGCCGGCCATCGCGGTGTCCTTGGTGCCCTGCGTGACGACCCCCAGCACATCTTCGAGCCGATCGCCGTGCTTCCAGTGCGCTGCGGTGAGGTCGCGCGGGGCCGGCCCCTGGAGGGAGCGCGCGATCGGCCCGTCCCCCTTCCCGGCCGCTCCGTGACAGCTCACGCAGCGCGCCAGGTAGATCTCGCGTCCCGATACGAGCATCGGATCGCCCGCGATCTCCTTCGGAGGCGGTCCGACGCCCTTGCGCAGGGCGAGGAAGGCGAACGTCCCCGCGACCACCAGCGCGAGCATCCCGAGCGCCACGACAGCGGGGCCCATGCCACGACCTTGGTTCTGCACCTCGCCGGGAAGGAAGCTTTCTTCCGTGCCTCCCGTCAAAGCCAACGCTCCTCGCGGGGAATGAACACCCTGCCATCCACCATGTGCACCAACTTCGCCTCGTGAACGGACCGGCCCTCCGCCGTGGTAAAGTCCGTCTCGTGCTCGGGATGATAATTGACCCGCAGGTCGCACCGGGCTCCCAGCGGCGGCGCTTCGAGCAAGATGCCGACGACGCACGCGTGCAGGGTCCTGCGGCCCTCCCTCAACGCGAGCAACCGGCCTGCATGCGACACCTCGAAGCGAGCATCGCCGAGCCAAACCTCCGGCCGGTCGACCCGGACTCCGCTGACGACGTGCCGAACGGTGAAAGTGCCGTTGCGCAGGTTGCGATACACCTGGACTTTTGCAGCGCTCATGTCCGTCGGCTCCCGGCGCGTCGGGGGGACAGCACATCGGACTCGCCGGCTCAAGTATAATCGGAGGACCAACCTGCGTGAAGTGCGACGGCGCTCGCCCCCCAACGAGACCCATTCCGGCTCGCCTTCTCGTCAAGACTGCCGCGTTAATTCTGGTCACATGGACGCATCATTGCGGTGATCTGACCTAGACTCCTAGTGCGAAGAGCTCCCATAGTGAAATTGTGCGCAGCCGACCTCTCCGTTATCGCCATTCGAGCTCCGGTTGAAAGTCAAACCATGGGATTTCCGATGAAAACCGCCATGAACGCCGTTGGTCGATTTCTCAAGAGCGAAGACGGTCCCACCGCCGTGGAATACGCCGTGATGCTCGCATTGATCCTGGTGGCCTGCATTACGATCGTGACGACCTTGGGTACGAGCGCGAGTAGAACGTTCAGTCGAGTCAACGGGGCCATGACGAGTTGAACGGTGCCCGGCTTGCGAGGCAAGAAGCGCTCGTGAACCGGGGCCGACAATCGGCTCGCCCCCCGTCGATCGCCGACGACGAGGCCGGGAGCAAGAGCTCCCCGCGCTCTTGGTGCGCGCGGGCCGAGCTGGAAGGAACACGGGTGCTTCTTCGGACTACGGACCCCGGTCGCCCCGCAGCCGGCCCAGATTGGTAGAATTTTACCGTCCGGGTCCGCACGTCGTTGGCGCGAGAGGATCGCACTCCTCTGGGGCAATCTGCCCCGGTTTCTCAAAAAAAGACCTGCCACAAGGCTGGAAACGACGAACGACCTCGTCGCGGTGTCCGCTACAAGGACGACCACTCGCTTGCACTTCGTGCTGGTAGCGCTGCCCGCCACAAGCACGAAGCACAAGCGAGTCGTTGTTCTCTAGCCTTGATGCCGGTCGTTGAAAAAAACGCCCGCTCCCAAACTGAGCCGGGACGGGCGAAGGATCTGGCTGCGTCGTGAAAACCTGGCAGGGTCGAGACTTGTGGCGTCGGTCGAGGACCGTCAGTGGAGCGGAAGGGGATCGAACCCTCAACCTCAGCATTGCGAACGCTGCGCTCTCCCAATTGAGCTACCGCCCCGCACTCGGGATGCACCTAAGGTACCGACAAGGGCCCGCGGACGCAAGAGATCGTGACCCGCGGAATCGGCGAGGGCACCGCCGGTCAGCCGTGCTGGAGCAGAAGCCTCAATCCGTGGACCGCGGCGACCAGCGCTGCCAGTCCGCCGAGGAGCACGATCGCGCGGCCCCAGCCGGGCCGGTGTCGCTCGATCGTCTCGCTCAGGACGACGATGACGCCGACCATCCCGAACTTGTAGGCCGTCATCCCGGCGATGTTCCAGCGCTGGAAGAACCACTGCGCGATCGGGTTCGACTCGTAGAAATGGGCGCCCTGCCAGAGCAGTGTGTAGGTCATGAACAGGTCCGCCGCGCTCAGCAGGACCAGCAGGGTCGTTTCCGTTTCGAGCCGGCTGGCTTCTCCAAACGGGAGCCGGACCGGGCTACGTGGTCGTTTTCGTTTCCGCGAGTTCATAGCAGCCCGCCGCGGTGTCGAGGGCGACTGGCCGGCCCGGGATAGGGGCCCCCTGGCAGTATGGCCGTTATGGAGGTGCCTGGCAATGATCGGCCCGCGCGCCCGGGCCGATGATGGCTGACCGCACGACGAGCGCGATCGGTCGTCGCCCACACGACGGGGGGTTGGGGCCTCTCGCTCCGCGCGCGTGCGAGAGGCCCCCGCGATCGTGTTGTCCGTCAGAAGAAACGGGCGAACTTCTGGATGTTGGACCGATAAAACTCGACTTCGAGAAACTCCAGGAGCAGCACGAAGTTGATGATCGCCTGGTCGTTCGCGTCGTCGACCTGGTTGATATTGTACGTGAACGGTGGCCCACCGTTCAGGCTGACGACGAACGGTCCGATGGCATTCTGGATCTGCTGGGGCGGAATGGGGGTCGCGATCCCCGGCTGGATCGTGTTGGCCAGCGCGGACGGGGCGATTGGGCTGTCGAGTAGCGAGTTCAAGAACCCCGTGTGCTGCGCCTCGACGGCCGTGATGCCGGCGGCTGTCAGAAAATAGTCGTGGTGCCCCCCTTCGCTAATGGCGTTCAAGCCCTGGAGGTACGAGCCCACCCCGCCGTTCTCGATCATCGCCGCCATTTCCACGAACTCGACGGGGGTCGCTGCCACCAGGTTCTGGAAGGTAGGCATCGGCCGAGGATTGTCGGCCAGCTTCGTGAGCTGAGTGATGTGGTCTTCCTCGTCTTGCAGGATCTCCAGGAAATTCCTCAGGTTCTGTCCCGGAAAGAGGTCCGGCAATCGCCCAAAGGGCTTCCTGACCGGCTTTTGAGCGCGCGCTTGCCGGGGGATCGCCACGAATGCCGACGTGGTCGCGGCAACGGATACCGTTCTCTTCAAGAATGACCGGCGCGACTGCTCGCCATTAGGGGCCTGGACGGCTGCCTGTTCGAACGTGTGTTCACGCATTGTCTCGCACCTCGCGCACATTGAGACGATCGGCCCGTCGTCACGAGTCGACGGGACCCGACGGTCTGCGGACAGGACTCATTGGGGGGAGGAGTCTGTGACTGTTCCCGTCCGTCTCCATTCCGACGCTCGTTGACAGCCAGCATCGGAGGCGCCTCGTTTTCGGACCGAGGCACTCCGAGACGCGGGAGGAAAACGCACGCCGGCGCCGGCACAACTCAATCGTCTTCAAGCCGGCGCCGTGTTGCGTCACACTCATCAAAGAGGCGACGTTCTCAAAGAGAGTTGCGCAATTCCGGCAAATTCTGGGTCCAATCGCCCGGCGCAGCGTTCGCTTCTCGACTGCGAAACGCCGGGCCAATTTCCGCGGGGCGTCGGCAGCGCTCGGGCTCCGGCCAAAGCGAAGCGAAAGTGGTGGATTGCTCGTCGAATGATTTTCCAAAGATTGCTAAAGTGAAAACGCTCGCGAGTGACGTCGAGGAGGAAAAAATCGGCGGTCGCCCGGCCCGTCGCCTCTTCCGTCGAACTCCTACCGAACTGGGCCGGCCTACTGAAGCCGTGCAACACTCGCTCGAAAACGAACCGATCGTCGGAGCCCCTGTCCCGACGACGATCCTTGATCACCCACCCATGCGCGCGAGGAGGGATGATTGACAATCGGTCAAATCCGTGTTAAACAATCCAATGGCGAAGCCGGTTTTCGGATCTGTCACGTACCGTGACTTGTTGCGTGTCGATCGATTACGCTGGCACCGAATCAACATGATGCGAGCGACCGTGCCCCTTAGCGGGGTTGTGACCGCGGCTCGCCGAACAGCCAACGGCGAGGGCGACGTGTCCACCTGATTGACGCAATCCGCGATTCCCAGGGCGAGGAGGTTGGTCTCCATGACTCGTCGCAACGCGCAATGTCCCGGACCCGTCTCGCGGCGCAGCTTTCTTGAAGTCGGCTCGCTGGCGATGGCGGGCCTCGGACTGGCCGATTTCCTGCGAGTGCGAGCCCGCGCTACGCCCGCGGGCCGCCAGGCCCCGGACACCGCGGTGATTCTGCTCTGGTTGGGCGGCGGCGCACCTCAGACCGAAACGTACGACATGAAGCCGGGCGCGCCGGTGGAATACCGCGGCGAGTTCAAGCCGGTGCCGACCGTTGTGCCGGGCATGGACGTCTGCGAGCTCTTGCCCCTGCACGCCAAGGTGGCCGATCGTTTCAGCGTGATTCGCTCGATCAGCCATCCGTTCATCCAGCACGGAGGGGGCGCCCAGCAAATGCTGACGGGCCGCCCGCCGGTGCGGCCCGACGGCGACGCCGTGAACTACTTTCCTGCCGTCGGCTCGGTCGTCTCGAAAATGCGCGAACGCGTCAAGGTCGGCGTCCCGAATTATGTGGTCTGCACCGATGAAGGGACGATGATAAATATGCACATGGGCGCGTACGTCGGAGCGGCGCACACGCCGTTTCAGATCGGCGCCAACTTCGTCACCCCCGAGCTGACGGTGCAGAACCTGGCGCTGACGCGCGAGATGGAGACCCAGCTCGAGGATCGGATCACCCTCCTGCGCGGGTTCGACGAGATGCGCCGCGAGATCGACGCCAGTGGCGACATGGTGGGCATGGACGCGTTCAACCAGTTAGCCATCGATATGTTGACGAGCGACAAGTCGCGCAAGGCCTTCGACCTGATGAAGGAAGATCCCCGCGAACGCGATCGCTATGGCCGCCATGCTTGGGGGCAGCGGGCCCTTCTGGCCCGGCGGCTTGTCGAGGCGGGGAGCAGTTTTGTCACCGTCGAGATGAATCATCCCACTCCGGGCCAGACGATGCCTGCCGACACGATCTACAACTGGGACACGCACTCCGTCAACGCGAACCACTTTACCGATTGCCGCTGGAAGATGCCGTACTACGACCAGGCCATCTCCGCCTTGGTGGAAGATCTCTACCTGCGCGGGCTCGACAAGAAAGTCATGCTGGTCGTCACGGGCGAATTCGGGCGGACGCCCCAGGTCGAATACGGAAAACCCGGCCGCCCCGGGCGCGGACACCACTGCGCGGCGATGTCAGTGCTGGTTGCCGGCGGCGGCATGCGCATGGGGCAAATCATCGGCGCGACCGATTCCAAGGCCGATCATCCGGTGGATCGCCCGCTCAAACCCGCTGATCTCTGGGCGACCGTGTACCGGTTCCTGGGGATCGACCACGAGTTCAACCTCACCGACAACATCGGCCGGCCCATGCCCATCCTCCCCGGCGGCGAGCCGATTCGCGAACTGTTGCCGGCGTGAGCGCCGGTGAGCGTCACGTCGCGGGTCGCTCGAACGTGAGCAATCGCCGGTTCTCTACTCAGGCGTAAGAAGATGCCATGCCGATCCCGTTCCGCGTTGGTCGCACAATCGTCCTCGTGATGTCCGGATGGGCCTGGGCGCTTGGCTGCGCGTTGCCCTGCGGGGCGCAAACGCCGCCACCGCCGTCCCTGCCCGACGCTCGGCTGAACTGGGTCTTTCCGGCCGGCGGGAGACAGGGTACGACGTTCGAAGTCGCCGTCGACGGTTTCGACCTGGACGGCGCCAAGCAACTGCTGTTCGGCACCCCGGGAATTTCCGGCGTGCCGAAACTCACCGAGCCGGGGCTCGGTCAAACGGGGCGCCAGCCCGTCTCCAACGTGTTCGACGTCACGATCAAGCCCGAGGTGAAGCCGGGGGTTTACGAAGTCCGCGTCGCCGGCAAGTACGGCGTCTCGACGCCGCGCGCGTTCGTGGTCGGCAACCAACCCGAAGTCCGCGAAACGGAGCCGAACAACGCGTTCAAGCAGGCGACCGAAGTGCGCCTGGGAACCGTGATCAACGGGAACACGAAGGAGACCGCGACCGACTACTTCAAGTTCTCGGCCAAGCAGGGTCAACGTCTCATCATCGACTGCTGGGCGTTTCGGATCGACTCGAACCTGGATGCGACGCTGGTGCTGTACGATGCCGAAGGCCGCGAGCTCGAGCGCAACCGCAACACGAACCGCCGCGATCCCTTGATCGACTTCACGGTCCCGCGCGACGGCGAATACGTCGTCGGGCTCTACGACTTCCTTTATGGCTACTACACGCTGCCGGCGGAGTGTTTCTATCGCTTGTCGATCTCGACGGCGCCTTACCTGGACTACATCTTTCCGCCGGCCGGCTTACCGGGTTCGCAGGGGCAATATACCCTCTACGGCCGCAACTTGCCGGGGGCCCAGCCCGCCCCGCACGTGCGAGTTGGCGGCAAGCCGCTCGAAACGCTCACGGTCACGATCCCGCTGCCGGCGGACAAGGCCCAGCACCTCGGTGGGGATCGGCTGATCGATCCGTCCGAGGCGTTCATTGACGGCATCGAGTATCGGCTCGACTCGCCGCAGGGCCTGTCGAACCCCTTGCTCGTCAGCATGGCCGGTGCGCCCGTCGTGGTTGAGCGGGAGCCGAACAACGATCCGTCCCAGGCCATGGCCGTGACGCCCCCTTGCGAGGTCGCCGGTCAGTTCTCACCGCGCGGCGATCGCGATTGGGCCACCTTCGCGGCAAAAAAGGGTGACGTCTACTGGATCGAGGTGTTCTCTCAGCGCTTGGGCTTATCCACCGATCCCTTCCTGCTGGTGCAACAGGTCAAGAAGGATGCCACGGGCAAGGAACAGGTCATTGACCTGCAGAGCGTCGATGACCTGGCGGAAACCAGCAGCTTCGTGCATTGGTCGCTCCTCTCCGGGCTCATGTTCGACACGACGAGCCACGACCCGGCCTGTCGCTTCGTGGCACCCGAGGACGGGACGTACCGCGTGCTGGTGCGGGACCTGGCACGCGCTGCGGAGGCGAGTCCGCGCTTCGTCTATCGGCTCTTGATCCGTCCCCCTCAGCCCGACTTCCGGCTCGTTGCCGTGCCGCGAACGCCGCCGAAGCTGCTGCCGGAGCAGGGGGCGATGTACACCTCGCAAGGCACGACCTGGGCCCCGCTCCTGCGGAACGGGGGAAGGGAGCTGATCGAGGTTTTCGCGGTGCGCCGCGATGGATTTGACGGTGAGATCCGGTTGTCGGCCGATCGCCTGCCGGCAGGCGTGAACGCCGCGCCGGTCGTCATTGCGCCGGTGCTCGCAAGCAGCAAGGAGCCCGTGAAGCGTTCGAGCACGCTCGTCCTCACGGTCGCGGACGGCGCAACTTCGGGAGCGGCCCCGATCACCATCAAGGGGAGGGCCACGATCGGTCCGAACGAGGTTGTCCGCGAGGTGCGCCCCGCGTCGATGATCTGGCCGACGCTGATGACGGGCGTCACCTACTCACGCTCGCGCCTGACCCATCAACTGATTGTGGCCGTGGACTCCCACGAATCGGCTCCCTTCAGCCTCGAGGTGCGACCCGATCTGGTGCTGGAGGCGTCGCCGCTCGGCACGGTCAAAGTTCCCGTGAGCGTCGTTCGCCGCGGCGATTTCAAGGGAAGTGTCACACTCGCGGCGCACGGCCTACCGCCGATTCCGAGCAACGTCCTGCACGCGCAGCCTCCGTACTTCACGAGCCAGGAGATCAAGGCGAATGAGAACGTCACGGAGTTTGTCCTGACCGTGCCGTACGGTGCGCCCACCGGCACGCATTCGTTCTTTCTCAGCGGTGCCGGCAACGCGCGCTACTCGCGCAACCCCGAGGCGCTCAAGGCCGCGCTGGACCGCAAGGCGGCCGTCGAAAAGATCGTGGCCGACACGGCGGCCCGTTCCAAGTCGGCCCTTGAAGCCCAGGCCGCCGCCGAGAAAAGGCGGCTGGAATGTTCCTCCGCCCGGGCCGCGGCCAAACAAGCGGTCGACAAAGCTCTGGCCGAGGCCAAGCCGGCTCTCGAGCAAGCTGCGGCAACAGCCGCCGCCCAGCTCAAGGACGCGACCGAGGCCAAGGTCGCCGCCGACAAGGCCGTCGCAGAGACCGACATGAAGGCCAAGGAGAGCGCCGCATTCTTGCAAGCGTTTAGCCAGGAGGTGACCAAGCTTCAAGAGAAGGCCAAGCCGGCCGACTTGCCGTTTAGCGCGCCGTCGAGCTCAATCACGCTCAAAATCACGGCCGGTCCGGTCGCACTGGAGCTCAGCGGGGCGAAGGTCCAGCTCAAGCAAGGGGTCAAGCTCGAGCTGCCGGTCCCGATCAGGAGGCTTTACGGCTACGCCGACCCGGTTCAGCTCAGCGTCTATTTCGCGGGCGGAGTCGCGGGCCTCAGCGCTGCCCCCATCACCATCATGCCCGGGCAGACCCAGGGCACGCTGGTGCTCGAAGCGGCCGCGAACGCCCCGCTCGGGACGCATGTCGCGACCGTCAGGGCGACGACCCCGTACGGCGGGCAGTCGCTCTTCGTCGACGAGGAGATTCCGCTGACGATCGACAAAGCCGATCCTCCCAAACCGAGATAACTCCATGCCATCCGTCCGTTCGCTCCGTGCCTTGTGGTGTCTCGGTCTCCTCGTGGGCGCTCGCGCGACGCTTGGCGCCGAAATCAGGGCCAAGGGCCTGGGCGAGCCCGGCCCGCTCCAGGCGCTGCGAATAGACACGGGCCGGACGATCGACGGGCGGTTCGTGCTCTGCGGCCAGGACGCGCGCCAGCAGTTGGCCGTGACCGGCGAGTACGCCAGCGGTCAGGCGCGCGACCTGAGCCGGGCCGTGACCTACGAGGTCAGCCCGGCCGGCCTGGCACGGGTCAGCGCGGAGGGCCAGGTGGTTCCGCTGGCCAACGGACAAGCAACGATCACGGCGCGAGCCGCCGGCGGTGTCGCGGCGAGCACGTCGGTCCTGGTCACGCGTTTCGACCACGATCTGCCGCTGAACTTCGACAATCAGGTTCGGCCGATTCTCACGAAAGCCGGCTGCAACAGCGGCGCGTGCCACGGCAAGGCCGGGGGGCAGAACGGATTCAGGCTCTCGCTGCTGGGTTTCGACCCGCTGGAAGACCACGAATGCCTGACCAAAGAGGGGCGAGGCCGGCGCGTCTTTCCGGCGGCCGCCGAGCAGAGCCTGCTGTTGCTCAAGCCGGTCGGCGCCGTGCCGCACGCCGGCGGCGTGCGCTTGCAGCGCGATTCGCCGTCGTACCGCGTGCTGCGCCGTTGGATCGCGCAGGGCATGCCGTTCGGCGACCCGAAAGATCCGACGGTCGATCGGATTGAGGTCTTCCCCGCCCAGCGCACGTTGCCGCAGCAGGGCCAGCAGCAGATGATCGTCGTCGCCCACTATTCGGACGGGTCGACCGAGGACGTGACCAGTCAGGCCCAGTACGAGCTCAACAGCGCCGACCTGGCCAAGGTGAGCAGCGCCGGTCTGGTCAACGTGTTCGACCTGCCGGGCAACGTGGCGATCATGGCTCGCTATCATGGGCACGTGGCCGCATTCCGGGCCAGCATCCCGCTGGGCGCGCCCGTCGACAGTCTGCCGGCGCCGAAGAACTTTATCGACGAGCTCGTGTTCCAGCAGCTCAAGACGCTCGGCTTACCCCCCTCCGGCGTCTGCGACGATGCGACCTTCGTGCGTCGCGTGACGATCGACATCGCCGGCCGCCTCCCCACAGCCGCCGAGGCCACGGCGTTCCTGTCCGACCGGGATCCACAAAAGCGCGACAAGTGGATCGACACGCTGCTGGCGAGCACCGACTATGCCGACTATTTCACGCACAAATGGATCCTGCTGCTGCGCTCGCGGCGGGTCTCCACGTCCGACGCCCGCGGCACCGTGGCGCTGCACGACTGGATCCGCGACGCGCTGCACGCCAACCGGCCGTACGACGAGATCGTGCGGGAGCTGCTCACCGCGTCGGGCGACATTGAAGGGAGCCCGCTCGTCAACTGGTGGCGCGAGATCAAGGAGACGAACGACCAGGTCGAGAACACGGCCCAGATCTTCCTCGGTCTGCGCATTGCCTGCGCCCGCTGCCACCACCACCCGTTCGAGAACTGGAGCCAGCAAGACTACTACGCCTATTCGGCCTTCTTCTCGCGGGTGGGCCGCAAGTACGACCGCGGCTACGCGGCGAACGTGGAGCGGATCTTCTACGACCGTGGGACCGCCTCCGCCAAGCACCCGAAGACGGAGGCGATCCTGCGGCCGACGGGCCTCGGTGGCAAGCCGTTGGACGTGCCGCTCGACCAGGATCCGCGCGAGGCGCTGGCCGATTGGATGGCCGCGAAAGAGAACCCGTTCTTTACGCGGGCACTCGTGAACCGGTACTGGAAGCACTTCTTCGGCCGCGGCCTGGTCGACCCGGAAGATGATATGCGGATCACGAATCCTCCCTCGAACCCCGAACTTCTCGATGCGCTCGCGCACCACTTCGCGGCGTCTGGGTTTGACCTCAAGGAGCTGGTCCGGACGATCTGCCGTTCGCAGGTCTATCAACTGAGCGCGGAGCCGAACGACGACAACCTCAACGATAAACAGAACTTTGCGCGTTTCTACCCGAGGCGCCTGCCGGCCGAGGTGCTGCTCGACAGCATCGACCAGGTCGCGCTGTCGCATTCGAATTTCGGCGGCGCGCCCGCGTTGCCCCCCGACCTCCGGGCCGTGCAACTCCCCCACGACCCCTTCCCCGGCTCGTATTTCTTGCAAATCTTCGGAATGCCGGAAGGGACAACGGCTTGCGAGTGCGAACGGACGAGTTCTGCCAACCTCGCGCAGAGCCTGCACCTCTTCAACTCGACGGAGGTCCGTGGCAAACTCTCGTCGCACACCGGCCGCGCCGCCGTGCTTGCCGCCGACAAGGGGCGGTCGCCCGAAGCGAAGGTTCGCGAGATTTACATGCTGGCCTATTCGCGCGCTCCCAGCTCGCGCCAGCTCGACCTGGCCCTGCGCCACCTCTCCAAGGCCAAGGACGAGAAGACGGCGCTCGAGGATATCCTCTGGGCGTTGCTCAATACGAAAGAGTTTCTGTTCAATCACTGATTCGCGACGGGCTGCGCGCGGGAAACACCATCATGCGAATTGACGGGGGCCATCACTTCGACGGCCGTGTACTCAGGCGACGACGTCCTTCACGACTCGTCCCTTCACGTCGGTGAGTCGCATCTCGCGGCCGGCGTAACGGTAGGTCAGGCGCTCGTGGTCGAGGCCGAGCAGGTGGAGGATCGTGGCGTGCCAGTCGTGCACGTGCACGGGGTTCTCAACGGCCTCGTAGCCGAAGTCGTCGGTCATCCCGTAGGAGAGGCCCGGCTTGACGCCGCCGCCGGCCATCCAGATGGAGTAGCCCTTGTTGTTGTGGTCGCGGCCGTCGCCGTTCTGGGCATGTGGCGTGCGCCCGAACTCGCCGCCCCAGATGACCAGGGTGTCCTTGAGCAGCCCGCGGGTCTTCAGGTCGGTCAGCAGGCCGGCGATCGGCTTGTCGACGGCCAGCGCATGCCGGGCGTGGTCGGCCTTCAGGTTGCGGTGCTGGTCCCAGTCGCCGTGGCTGAGCTCGACGAACCGCACGCCCGCCTCGACGAACCGTCGCGCGAGCAGGCACTGGCGGCCGAAGTCGGCCGTTTCGGTCTCGTCGATCCCGTAGAGGCTCTTCGTCGCCGCCGACTCCTGCGCGATGTCCATCACGTCCGGCAGGGCTCCCTGCATCCGGAAGGCCAGCTCGTACGACTCGATGACCCCTTCGACTCCGGGATGCACTCCCTCTCGCTCCAGCAAGGCGCGGTTCATCGACTGGACGAGGTCGAGCTGCTGGCGTTGAGAGGTGTTGTCGAGCCGCGGGTTCTTGATGTTGCCCAGTCGCGCGTCGGCAACAGGCGTAACGTCGTTGCCGATCCGGGTCCCCTGGTAGATCGCCGGCAGGAAGCCGCTGCCGTAGTTCTGTGGGCCGCCGTTGCGCCCCACGGGCTTGATGGCGATGAAGCCGGGCAGGTTCTCGTTCTCGGTGCCCAGCCCGTACAGGGTCCAGGCCCCGAGCGAAGGCCGGACGAACTGCGAATTGCCCGTGTGCAGCATCAGGTACGCCTGCGGGTGCGCGGGGAGATCGGTGTGCATACTGCGCACCACGCAAAGCTCGTCGGCGTGGGCCGCGACCTCGGGGAAGAGCTCCGAGATCCACTGTCCGCTCTGCCCGTGTTGACTGAACCCCCAGGGCGACGCCAGCAGCTTCGCGTTGCCGAGCCGCGCGATGGGCGACGGCTTGCCGGTGTCCGCGATCAGCTTCGGTTTGTGGTCAAACGTATCGACGTGCGACGGCGCGCCGTGCATGCAGAGAAAGATGACCCGCTTCGCCCTCGCCGGGAAGTGCGGCGCCCTGGGGGCGAGCGGTGAGGCCTTGCGCTCCGCGTCGGCCGCCGCGGTCGAGAGCCCGGCAAACGCGACGTAGCCGAACCCCGAAGAGAGGCTCTTCAGGAGCGTCCGGCGCGACAGGTACGGCATGTATCCAGACATGAGTCTTCGCCCCCGATAAGGTGGATGTTCGTGCCGAAATCGCGTCAGTCGACGTACCGGAACTCCGCGCCCGCGTAGAGCGCCTGGCAAAACGCGGCCCACGCCGCGCGGTCGCGGTCGTCGCCCGACTTGCCGGGGGGCGTGAACTTGTCGAGAAACGCGTGCGCCCCAGCGGCCTCGGCGGTGGTCGGCTCCCGCGACAGGAACCGAAGGTAGGCCGTCTTGATCCGGGCCTCGTCGTTGCCGGTGCTTGCCCGCAGCCGCTCGGCCGCGGCCTCGGCGTGGCGGATCACGAACGCGTTGTTCATCAGGAAGAGCGCCTGCGACGGGCCGCTGGTGGTCGCGCGTTCGCCGGTCACCAGGCTGGGGTCGGCGAAATCGAACACCGCCAGCGTGTCGGGCACCTGGTCGCGGACCACGGTCAGATAGACCGCGCGGTGGAGGTCCTGCCCGTCCTGGTTGAACGCGCGGAACGGGCCGGCGAACCCTTCGCCCGCCTTCGCCACTGCCGAGCCGACCGGCGGCTCGACCACGAGCTCGCCGCTGACGGTGAGGACCGCGTCGCGGATCGCCTCGGCCTCGAGCCGCTTCTTGCTCATGCGCCAGACGAGCGTGTTGTCGGGGTCGACCTCGATGTTGTGCGTGTCGTGCGACGAGCCAAGCTGGTAGGCGCGGCTGAGCACGAGCCGGCGGACCAGGCTCTTGACGGACCACTTCTTGTCCATGAACGAGACGGCGAGCGTGTCGAGCAGCTCCGGGTGGCTCGGCGGCTGGCCCGCGACGCCGAAGTTGTCGGGCGTGGGGACGAGGCCCCGGCCGAACAGGTGAAGCCAGACGCGATTGACCAGCACACGGGCTGTAAGCGGGTTATCGCGAGCGGCCAGCCAGTTCGCGAGCTCGCGGCGGCCGCTGCCGCGTGCGATCGTGGTTCCCCCGTCTCGCCCCACCGCCGGCACGAGTCCGCGGGGGACGAGCTCGCCCGGCTGTTCGAGCTCCCCGCGCGTGTAGAGCGGGCTGTCGACCGGCTCGAACCGTTCGCGTACGCCCATCGCGTAGGTGCGAGGGGTGCCGTCGGGGCGGAACGACGCCAGGCGGAACCGGAGTATCGCGAGCCGGGCATTCGTTTGGATCCCCTTCATCGTGAAACGGTCCTCGGGAGCCATCGCGTCGCGGCCCTTCACGAGCGCGGCGAGCTGCTCCTCGAGGGTTGCCTTGAGGCCGGGCGTGAGCTTGGGTACGGCCGACGGCTCGTTCGCGCTGGGCGGTAGCTCGATCAAAGGAGACGGGTTGATATTTTGCACCATGCCGGGCAGCGTGCCGTAGCAGGTCTGCGTGCTCTGGAAGATGCCGGACAGGGCGTAATAGTCGCGCTGGGCGATCGGGTCGAACTTGTGGTCGTGACAGCGTGCGCAGGCGATCGTCAGGCCGAGGAAGGCCTGGCTCGTGACGTCGATCTGCTCGTCGGCCAGGTCGAGCACGAACTGCATGCGGTTCTGGGTATTGTGCGTCTTGCTGCCGATGGCCAGGAAGCCCGTCGCGATGGCATTCTCCGCGCGGCCGTGGTCAGTCTCAGCGGGAAGGAGGTCGCCGGCTACCTGGGCGCGGACAAACTGGTCGTAGGGCATGTCGGTGTTGAACGCCGCGATCACCCAGTCGCGGTAGCGCCAGGCCTGCGGGTACAGCATGTTCGCCTTGCCGCTCGACTCGGCGAACCGTGCGACGTCGAGCCAGTGGCGCCCCCAACGCTCGCCGAACCGGGGCGAAGCCAGGAGCCGGTCGACGACCTTCGCGAACGCGTCGTCGGACCGGTCGGCGACGAATGCCTCGACTTCCTCCGGCGTGGGAGGAAGGCCAATCAGGTCGAAGCTGGCCCGTCGGATCAACGTGTGTCGATCGGCGTCGGCGACGGGGCGGAGACCCTTGGCCTCGAGCGCGGCGAGCAGGAACCGGTCGACGTCCGTCTTCGGCCAGGATGCGTTCAGGACCTTCGGCGGCTGCGCAGCTTTCGGCGGCTGGAAGGCCCAGAACTTCCTCCCTTTCTCGAGGTCGGCCTGCCGCGCACCGGCCGGGCTCGCGCCCTTCCCGCCGCGCGGGTCGGGAGCGCCCATCTTGACCCACGCCTCGAAGTCGGCCACGACCGCGTCGGGTAGCTTCTCCTTGGGGGGCATCTTGAGCGACTCGTCCTCATAGCGGATCGCCGTGACGAGCAGGCTCTCGCCGGGATTGCCGGGCACGACCGCCGGCCCTGTGTCGCCGCCTTTGCGCAGGCCTTCGCGGGTGTCGACAAGCAGTCCCCCTTTGACCTTCTCGGCGGAGCTGGAGTGGCACTTTGCGCACTGGCTCGCCAGCACCGGACGGATCTTGGACTCGAAGAACTTGGCCTGCTCGGCCGTGAGCGGACCGCCGGCCTTGGCCGAGGGCGAATCTTCCGGCACGGCAGCCTTCGCGGGCATCTCCCCTGTCGCGAACGGTCCGAATCCCTTCTTCGCGAACGGCCCGAACCCCCCCGCGCCGGGGCCGCCGGGTCGGAGCTGCGCGATCCGGCGGTATTCCTGGATCGTCAGGAACCCGTCCTGGTTGGCGTCGAGCCGCCGGAAGACCGGCTCCGGCGCGAGCGGCATTTTCTTCGCCGCGGCATTCTTGAAGCGGGGTCCGTACTGGATCAACTCGCGGAACTCGTTGAGCGAGAGCTTACCGTCCAGGTCCGTGTCGCCGAACGCAAACCCGCGTTCCGGGTCGGGCCTGAGTGGCTGCTGGGCATAAGCCGTGACCAGGGCGGCCGTCAGGAGGAAGACGGCCGAGGAGGCGGTCAAGACGAGCCGGTGTCGCAGTGTGATCATACCGGGGGGCCTTTCCGGGGCAGTGTCACTTGACCAGTTCGGGCGCGCGGAACGGATGGCCCGGGCGAGGGCCGAACCAGCGGGCCAGGAGCTCCTTGCGCCGCTCTGGTTTGTAGTCGCGCGTGTAAACCTCCGCGCGGTCCGACACGTGTCCCTCGAGCCGGTAGTCGGCCGGGTCGAGGGTGTCGGTCTCGGTCAGGGTATAGGTGACGGTGGCGAACGGCCGGCCGTTCAGCACGCGCTGGACGACCATCCGGCGGACGACCCTTGTCTCGGCGTCGATCTCGAGCTCCGCGCTCTGTACAGCCGGCCCGCGCGGGTCGAGCGCGCGGGCCTTGGCGCGGACGACGTGCGTCGATGCGTCGGCGGGCCGCGTCTCGCGGGTCAGCTCGAAGCGGTTGAGCACGTCGCCGAGCCACTTTTCGAAGTTCAACGAGTGCAGGTCGCAGTGGATTTTGAGCCCGAACGGCACCTCGTCGGCCTCCAGGCGTACGGCCGTCTGGGGTCCGAACGCGATCCAAAACCGGTTCTCTTCGTCGCGGCCCCAGGCCCAGCGCTGCACGGGCCGGACCGACTCGACCCAGAATCGGTCCCCTCGCGTCCAGAGCCTGGTGAGACGTACCTGGGAAGTCGGGGGTAGCCACTCTGCGCTCTGCGACGAATCGCGCCGGATTTCCACGAGGTAACACCGGTCGACGGGCACCCGGTGAGCCTGCTGCGCCTCGCGCACCAGCGCGTTTGCGCTCGCCAGGGCGACGCGGTTCCGCGGGACGAGCGTCACCGTCACGAGCAACAGCGCGGCGGCCGCGGCGTAGCCGCCCCATTGCCAGAGGACTTTGGCCCGCAAACGCCCCGGCCGTGCCGGCAAACGCGCTGTGACTGGGCGTGAAATTGTTGCGAGTCCCTCCGTTGCGAGGCTGGCCTGGATCCTCGCGAACACGGGCCGGGGGTCGACCGTCTCGGCTTGCCGTTCCAGGTGCTTGCGGACCAGTCCTTCGAGGGCGACGGTCACGTCCGGCCCGGGTTCATTCATCGGGGCGAACCTCCAGGAACGGTGCGAGCTGCTCGGCGAGCGCCTTGCGGGCGCGGTGGACCAGGACGCCGGCGTTGCTGGGGCTCGTGGCCAGGGCCTCGGCGATCTCGTCCAGGGTGTAGCCGAGGCTCTTCAGCTCGAGTGCCGCCCGCTGAGCGACCGTCAAGCGGCCGAGGCCATCCACCATGGCCGCTTCGAGCTCCCGATGCTCGGCCTGATCGTGCGGGTCGATCGCCCGTCCGTCGGCCGACAGCTCGTCCAGGCTCAGCAACCGTCGTTCGCGGCCGTTGACGTCGATGCATGCGTTCGTGATCGCCTTGAAAAGTAGCTTCGTCCCGTCGGCGAGCAGGTTGTACGTCCCAGCCTTGCTGAGCAGCCGGACGTAGCAGTCGTGGACGACGTCCTCGCTCCGCACCCGATCGTGCAACAACGACGCGGCAAACGCGACCGCGCGCGGGAGCGTGGCCAGGACCCAGGCCTCGAGAGCCTCCGGCGATGCTGCCCGAGAATCGTCCTGCGACAAGGTCACCTCGGGACCGAGAGGAGCCCGGGACCGGTCCACATCAGGGCCAAGGGTCTGCTCCCCTACGAGCTAGAAACGCAGAAGCCGGCCGGATCTTACACGCTCGCGGTGTCTGTTTTGCGAATCCCGCGCGGGAAGAATTGAGGTCCGGGGGTCATTACACCGCGGTCTGGCTCAGGCGTTTGATCAACGCAGGGAACTGCTCGAGCGAGAACTGGAACGACACGCCCCCTTCCAGGAACGCGGCTTTGTTCATTCCATAGACCACCGACGACGCTTCGTCCTGGCCGTAGGTCGTGCCGCCCGCGGCGATGATCGCCTTGCAGCCGATGGCCCCGTCGCGCCCCATGCCGGTCATGATGATGCCCACGGCCGCGCTCTGGTACACCCGCGCCACGGAGTGGAACAGCACGTCGACCGAGGGCCGGTGGCTGCTCACGGGCGCGCCGTTGCTGAGCACGATCCGGACATTGGGCGGATGGCCGGTCACGGCCATGTGGCGCCCCCCTGGGGCGACCAGCACGCGATTCGGCGTCACGCGGTCCCCCTCCTCGGCTTCCTTGACGGCGACCGAGCAGGTCCGGTTCAGCCGCTCGGCGAAAACCGCGGTGAAGTGGGCCGGCATGTGCTGCACGATCAAGATCGGCGGGACCGGGCCCGACATCAGGGGCAAGACCTGACCGAGCGCCTGGGGACCCCCCGTCGAGATCCCGATCGCAATGCAGAGCGGCGAGCGCGACTCGGGAACCTCAACGTGCAGACCGGCGTCCGAATCACCGGCGCGGGAGGGTGCAGGATGAGGAACGTGCGTGTGTCGTGCCCTGATCTGCGCACCGGGCGCGGCGAGCCCCGCGCCCTGACTCGGCGGCCGGTGTTGGGCGGCGGCGAGGATCTTCGCGACGAGGATGTCGCGGCTTTCGCGGACGTGGGCAAGCTGGTGCCGCTCGGGCTTCGGGAAGAAGTCGATCGCGCCACGTTCGAGCGCGGCCAGCGTAATGTCAGCCCCTTCCTGGGTGAAGGCGCTGACCATGATCACGGCCGCGTTGTGGCTCGTCTGGATCAAAGGGAGGGCGTCGAGCCCGGACACGCCCGGCATCTCGACGTCGAGCGTGACCACGTCGGGCTTGAGCTGCGCGGTCTTCTCGACGGCCTCCGCCCCGTCGCGCGCTACGCCCACGACCTCGATCTCGGGCGCGGTTCTGAGCACGTCCGCAAGTAATTTGCGCATCAGTGCCGAGTCATCCACGATCAGGACGCGGACGCGCTCGCTCTGGCGATCACTCGTGGTCACGAGACGCCTCGGAGTCTTGGCCGCGGTCAGGCAAGCTGGCACGCACCTTCTTGAGGAACCCGAAGATCCGCTCGCGGTCGAACGGTTTGACGATGAAGTCCATCGCCCCGTCGCGAATCGACTCCGTCAGCGTCTGCTTCTGGTCGAGGGCCGTGACGACGACGACGCGCGCATCCGGGTCCGCCGCGCGGATCCGGCGCAGGGCTTCGTTCCCCCCCATGACCGGCATGACGAGGTCCATCGTGACCAGGTCCGGGCGGAGCTGCTCGTAGAGCGCGACCGCCTCAGCGCCGTTGGCGGCCTCGCCGGCCACTTCCCACCCCGCTTCGACCGCCACGTCGCGGATCAGCTTCCGCATGATCATCGCGTCGTCCACCACCAGCAGGCGCCCCATTTCAGCTCCCTCCTCGGCTCGTTGCGTTGCCAACCGCGCCGGTCGGAACGACGGGACGGGTTCCATCGGGTCAAATCTCGTAATCCGCGCCGCCGGGGATCCTCACGGAGACGATGCCCGTGACGGTCGAAAACGTCAAGCGGCGGCCGGCGTCGCCCCCCATGTCGCGAGCGACGACGGCCACGCCCAGTTCCGCCAGGACCTGCTCCACCGCCGCCTGGTTCGAGCGGCCGATATCGATCGACGCTCCCCCCTGAAACATACTGGCCCCTCCGAAGAGCTTCGCCGTCAGCCGGGCCCGGAGCTTGCGGCCGGCGATGCGCTCCATGTCGTCGATCAATCCGGGAATGGCGGTGTCGGCATACTTGCCCGGGTGATCGGTCGACCCTCGGGAGCTCGGCAAGACGATATGCGCGACGCCTCCCAGCCTGGCCTGGCGGTCGTAGAGCACCACCCCCGCGCACGAGCCGAGCAACGTCCGGATCAAGGTCGGCGCGGGCGCCACCGCCCAGCGTCCCATCAGGACGGAGATCATCTCCTCGGGCGAATTGGACTTGTTGGTGGCAGTCACGGTCATTGCCTTCTGTCGGGTGCATGACATGCACCGGTGCGTCCTACGAACCCTCCAGGAATGCGGTTTGGCCCCCCTACGAGCCCCCGAGCGACGCTCGAAGCGTCTCGATCGACGCGCCGCTGGGTACGAACAGGAGCGACCAGTCGAGCTGAGCTTCCTCGGTCGCGAACGTGCTGTTGATCACGAGCAGGCGGTCGCTCACGGTGGCCTGGTCCATCAAGGCGAACTCGAGCAGGCTCGCGGCGAACTCGTGGCGAAAGCCGGGCGGCCCCGGCATGAGCGAGGCGGTCGTGGCGCCTGAGTCGGTGGCCAGGGCCGGAAGGTGCGCGGCAAGCGAGTTGAGGTACGCGCAGCCGACGATGTTCGCCGTCTCCCGCGCGGCCGATTGCTCGAGCTCGCCCCAGGCCCTGGTCGTGCCGATCGGCTGGTTCAGCAGCAGGTCGACCGTTGCGAGCCCGGAGCGGTCCTCGAACACGAGGATGAGCTGACCGGTCAGAACGCCCGTCAGCTCCATCGGGCAAGCCGCGACCAGCGTATCGCTGGGCCCGAGCACCTCGGACGCCTCGGCCAGGTCGACCTGGTCGACCGCGCTCACGAGCACCCTGACCGGCCGGCCGAGCCAGCGCGAGAGCGCTTCGGAGGCATCGCCCGCCCCTCGGCCGAAGATCGCGGCGAGGAGGCGCTTTTGGTTGTCGGAAAGGGTCCACTCCAAAGGTCGTCTCCGCGAAGGGTCGGGAATCCCGAGTTCTCAGCCCACCTGCCGTGAGGCCTCACGCACGACCATGCCGATCAGGGCGTCGATATCGAGGATCAGCGACACCCGTCCGTCGCCCAGGATGCTCGCGCCCGAAAGGCTGGGGACGGGGCGAAAGTTCTTCTCGAGCGGCTTGAGCACGATTTCTTGCATGCCGATCAACTGATCGACCAGCAGCCCGATTGTCGTCTCGCCGTTGTGGGCGATGACGACCGTGCGTTTCTCGGCCTCGGCCGCCGCTCCTTGGCGTTGCGCCGGGTGGGGAGCGCCTCCCCAGGTGAGCAGGTCGTCGAGCGCCACGAGCGAGACGAGCCGGTCGCGGATCTCGATCATCCGCTTGCCCCGCACGCGGAAAACGCGCTGAGTCTCGACCTCGACGATCTCGTCGATATGGTCGAGCGGGATCGCATAGACCTCGTCGAAGATCTGCACGAGCAGGCACGGCATGATCGCGAGCGTGAGCGGCAGGCGGATCGTAAAGGTCGTGCCGCGGCCCGGCTCGGAGCGGACGTCGACCGTGCCGTTCAGGTTCTCGATCCGGCTCTTGACGATGTCCATCCCGACGCCCCGGCCCGAGATGTCGGTGATCGCCTCGGCCGTGCTCAGGCCAGGGTGCCAGATGTAGCCGACGAGCTGGCGCTCGGTCAGGCGGCCGGCCTCGTCGGCCGGGAGCAACCCCTTGGACACGACCTTCGCGCGCACCCGCTCGCAGTCGATTCCGCGGCCGTCGTCGCTCACGATGATCACAACGCTGTTTCCCCGGTGCGACGCATGGAGAGACACCGTCCCCGAGCGCGGCTTGCCCGCCTTCTCGCGCTCGTCGGGCGTCTCCAGGCCGTGGTCGACCGAGTTCCGCACCAAGTGGATCAACGGGTCGGCCAGCTCGTCGATCATCCGCTTGTCGAGCTCGGTCTTCTCACCTTCGATATGGAGCGACACTTCCTTGTGCGAAAGCAGGCGAAGGTCGCGCACGACCCGCTGAAAGCGCTCGAACAGCGGGCCGATCGGCACCATGCGCGTGTCGAGCACCCCTTTCTGGATCCCGTCGGTCACGCGGGCGAGCTGATGGATGGCTTCGGACAGGGCATTGATCTGCTCGCGCCCGCGCTGCAGCGCGTCGAGCTCGTCCTGGATCACCTTGAAGTTCTCGCGGAGCCGGCGAAACTGCGCGATCCAGCGGTCGAGCGCGCCGCCGGCCGTCCCCGTCCCCCCGCCAGCGCCGGCCCGGGCGGGCTGGTCGGCGAAGGCTTCGAGGTCGTGGGTGAGGCTGTCCAGCCGGTCCTGCGTGTCGGCCGTCAGGAACGACGCGCTCGAGTCCCGGAACAGGCCCTCGAGACCGCTCGCGATCTCGTAGAACCGCGAGCGATTGATCACGAGCTCCCCCGCCAGGTTCATCAACTGGTCGAGCCGGTCGACATCGACACGCAGGGTCTCCGCGACCTTCTTCGTCGGCCCCTTCACGCTCGGCGCCAAAGTCACCGCCGGCGCCACCTCGATGGCGATCGACTCGTCTTCCGGTTCGATCTCGGGGGCGGGCTCGGGGACCGTCGCCGGCACGGATTCCGGCTCGTCCTCTGGCAAAGGGGCCGATCCGGACGCCTGGCGGACACGCGCAGGGGCGAACGTCTCCGGCGGGCGGGCGGCCTCGATGACGATGCGGGTCACGCCTTCGACGTCGGCCAGGGAGCGGAGCGTTTGCTGGTCGCAGTCGGGGATGAGCCAGATGGCGAACTCCGCGAGCTTCTCGGTTCCCTCGAGCGCATCGGTGGGTGGGTCCGTCGCGAGCACGCGCGCCCGGCCGGAAAGCCGGTTGAGGACGAGCTTGGCCTTCATGTCGGCCCACGCGAGCCCCGCCTCGAAGCGCACCGACACCCGGACGCACTCCGGGTCGCTCACGACCGCGGCGGTGCGCGAAGGCGCTCGGGGTTGGGTCTGCGCGGTCGCCGGGCCCGTGCCGCCCGAGCCCGCCAGCGAGGTGAGCACTTGCTGGGTCAGCCCCGAGAGGTCCACGGCGTCCGGATTGCCGTTCCGCAGCTCTCGGTGGTAGTCGCGGAGGCCGTCCAGACAGCGGAAGCAAAGGTCGAGCGTCGGCCGATCGAGCGTGCGATCGCCGCTCCGGAGCTGATCGAAGAACGTTTCCAGATGATGGGCCAGGTGCTTGACCTGGTCAAACCCCATCACGGTCGACGCACCTTTGATCGAGTGCACCATGCGGAACGCCTCGCGAAGCACCGTCGCGTCGGCCGAGTCTTGCTCGAGCTTCAGGAGCGAGTCGTTGAGCGTCGCGATCTGCTCGTCGGTCTCATCCAGGTAGTAGGGGAGCAGCTCGCTCAGGTCGAACCCGGCCATCGGAGAACGTTCCTCCGCGAATGTTTGAAGCTAAACCGCTGCGCGCTGGTAGAGCCAGGATCGCCGTTTCTCGAGCGGTTCGAGCATGTTGTAAATCCCCTCCGTGGGGCCGACGACGAGGTATCCCCCCTTGGCCAGCGAGCCGATCAGGTGCCGGGTCACGGCTTGCTTTGACTGTGCGTCGAAATAAATAAGTACATTTTTAATGAACACGCAATCGAACGGTTCTTCGCCGACAGGCCGGAGCAGGTTGTGCGACTTCCACGTCGTGAGCGACCGCAGCTCGTCTTTCACGGTCCAGCGCTGGGTCTTGGAATCGAACTCGAAGTAGCGGGCGCGCTCGGCCTGGCTGACGAGCCGGACGGCCCGCTCGTCATAGCTCCCCGCGCGGGCGGCGTCGAGCGCGGCAACGGAAAGGTCCGTCCCCAGCAGCGTGACCTGCCAGCCGCTGAACAACGGCCGGAGCGGCAGGAACCGCAGCGCGATCGAGTACAGCTCTTCCCCCGTGCTCGCCGCCGCGGACCAGATCCGTAGCGTCTTTGGCCGCTTCCGCAACCGCCCCTCCTCGGCGATCTGCGGGAAGAACGTCTCGTTCAGCCAGTCAAAATGGTGGATGTCACGATAAAAGTAGGTCTCATTGGTCGTCATCTCATTCAGAAACAGCGGCATCTCGACCGCGGTGCCGGTCGAGGTGAGGAACGCGTAGTATTCCGGAAAACCAACGATCCCCGTGGCCCGGAGCCGCCTGCGGAGGCGGTTGGAGACCATGACCTTCTTGGTCTCGGGGATCTTGATCCCGGCGACCTTGTAGATGAGCGCGCGGAACTTCCCGAACATTTCCTCCGTAAGATCGCCGCCCTGCATCACTCGGAGACTCCTCGGATCCGGGGCCCATGGGAGGGCCGGCCCGCGGCGAACGCCCTCCTCAGGGGACTGCGCCTCTCGTCGCGTGGGATTCGTGGCTTCCTGGACTGACGGCGATGAGCCCCCGGGGCGCACACCAGCGGCCCTGCTTGGTCATTCGAGCCCCGCCGGCCCCTCCTTCGTAAGGGGGGGAGCCTATCATCACTCCCCCGCTTACGAAGGGGGAGCCGGCGGGGGTCGCTCCGGGAAGGATGTGCGCAACGCATGGGTCAGGCGCTCTAAACTTTGAATCCAGAGATCACATTCTTGAGCGCCGCCGCCTGCGCGCCTAGCTCCTCCG